>SKIN01000015.1 GCA_007116405.1 Candidatus Kaiserbacteria bacterium
TCCAACAATGCCGATACTAAGTGACATGGTGAATGGTCGGCAGTGCTACTTCTCGAGGGCCGCTTTCAGCTCCTTTTGGTACTTCTTCCCCACTTCCATCATTGCGAGCATTTGGTCCTTGCCTTCTTTCTTTATCTTGTGCTCGACCTCTTTACTCATCTTCACGAAAAGGTCGGGGTCATTCTCGAGGAGCTTCATTATCATGTCCCGTTGCTCTTGGGGCATGTTCTTGAGTTGGCGTTCCGCGGCTTTTTTAATGAGAAAATTCTTTATTGACATAGCATGATTTCTGACTAGGCTGATACGAGTATGCAAATGAGTGTACCATATACCTCAGGAAAAACCGCGGAAACGATATTTGACTAATACTGTAAAATATAGTATAATTTAAGAATACGTACGTTTATTTAGGAGTCTCCCTTAGTTGCGACATGCAGTATATTCAACCCATATCCGAGGGTCTTCAGGCCCTTGGTAGATACATTCGTCTTCATCCGCTCCCCGTGGCGGTGCTCATCATCGTACTTCTTGTGACGGTGGTGGTACTCGTTCGGGACACAACTGCCCCGGTTTCAGAACGAGAGAACGAGCGGCTGCCTCTGGTACGCGTGGCCTCCATAGCAGCCCTTGAATACGATAGCGAGCCATTGACCCTCCTTGGTGAAGTCAGAAGTGTCTCGCAGGCGGAACTACGGGCAGGTCGCTCGGGTACCGTGACCAGGGTGAACGTTGAGGCAGGTAGGTTTGTGCAAGCAGGCACCATACTCGCGGAAATAGACTCAGCGAGTGAGCGTGCCCGTCTACTCAGTGCTCAGGGTGCGCTTGATGCCGCCGAGGCGAACCTTGCTCGACTGCTTGCGGGTGCTCGCGCCGAAGACAGGCAGAGCGTCAGTGCACAGGCGGAGAGTGCCGCGACTGCCCTCACAACCGCACGGGAGGTAGCGCGCAATACGTACCTCCAGAGCTACGCGCTCGCTGCCGAAGCTATATTCGCCCAGACAGACACATTTTTTAGCAACCCATACACGGTCAACCCTATGTTCCGTGTCACCAGTGCGACGTTCAATGAACGCCAGGCATTGGGACGAGAACGCTTTGCCATTGGTGAGATGCTCACCGCATGGCGATCGCGCACACAGCAGGAGGTTCCCATCGACGCACTCGACTCCGCGCTCTCAGATGCACAGCGCGACCTTGCACGCATCGCGTCATTCCTCACGGAAGTAAGCAGGTTCATCGCAAAGCAAGAAGTGAGTGCTGACCTTCCGGCGGAGATAAAGGCGTCACAGGAGGCACGCATTGCGGGAGCACGCAGCGCGGTGAGCGGTGCGCAAAATGCCGTCGCATCCGCGCGTCAGGGGCTTGCGCAGGCGGAAAGCGCCCGTACCTCAGCAGTACTGACTGAAGAAGTGCTTGCAACGGGACCTCGTGCCGAAGACATTCGCGCCGCAGAGGCGGGTGTGACACAAGCCCGTGGTGCCCTCGCCGGTGCACGTGCCGATCTCGAGAACGCACTCATACGCACACCGATAGCGGGAACCGTGACAACGTTTAACGTAGCAAGAGGTGACTTTGTGACAATGCAGCAGAGCGTCGCTGTGGTGGCAAACCCGGGCGCCCTTGAGGTGGAGATATTTGTTTCTGCGTCCGCGCTCGAACGCATCACCCCGGGCATGCCGGCACTCATTGCGGGCAGGTACGAAGGCTCTGTCGCGACACGTTCCCCCGGTCTTGATCCCGTCACCAAGCGTGCTCGTGTGACCGTACAGGTCCCGGCGACAGCTGTATTGGTAAACGGTTCATTCGTAGAGGTGGCACTCATAGAGACCCGAGATACTGACCGCCCTGTCGTGACGCGTGATGGTCTTTCAGTTCCCTTGCGCGCTATAAAGGTACTTCCCCGAGGCCTGGCGGTATTTACTGTGGACGAAGAAGGTATCGTGCAAACAGTGCCGGTACTTGAAGGACCGATAGTCGGCAGTCGCATGCTCATACGCGGTGACATAGACCCGAACCTCCGCATCATCACTGACGCCCGAGGGGTCCAGGATGGCATGCTCGTCGACGTAATGAACGACTAACAGAGATATGGCCCGTATTTGGATATTCTTTGCCGAACGAACCGCGCTAAGCTATTTAGTGCTGGCCTCTTTGTTCTTGTTCGGCCTCACTGCGGCATTCACCATTCAGCGGGAAAATGCCCCTGAGGTCCAAATACCGATAGCCATCATCTCTTCTGCCCTGCCCGGCGCGAGTCCGGAGGATATCGAGTCGCTCATCATCGAAGAGCTGGAGCGCGCCGTCGCAAACCTCGACGATGTGCGCAAGATCACATCAACGTCACGTGAGGGGTTTGGTACGGTCGTCGTCGAGTTTGATGCTCGGGCAGACATCCGACGCTCCATCGACAGGGTGAAGGACGCGGTAGATACGGTGCGCGGCTCTCTTCCCGAAGATGCCACCGACCCGCTTGTAAGCGAGATAAACTTCGCCGACCAGCCCATCATGTTCCTGAGTGTGGTGAGTGACCTCCCTATCACGGAATTCAGGGCCCTTACCAAGATGCTCACTGACCGCATCGAGGGCATCACGGGTGTCTCTCGGGCGGAGGTTTCCGGAGTGCGCGACCGTGAGGTGACTGTTGTCGTTCGTAAGGAGAGTCTCGCGCTCTACGGCCTCACGACTCAGGAGATCGTTCAAGCGATACGAAACAACAATATCGCTGCACCGGTCGGCTCTCTCGAAGTTGACGGTGTCGAATACGCCGTGTCGTTTCAAGGAACCATTGAACGTGCGGAGGAGATAGCACTCATACCGATACCGACACGTTCCGGTCCTGTACGACTCGGCGATATCGCATTCGTTGCTGATGGCGTAGAGCGCCAGACGACACTCTCGCGTGTTTCTATCGACGGCGCTTTACCCCTCCAGGCGGGAACGATACTCGTGTACAAGCAGCGAGGTGCTGACGTGACGGCACTCAGCAAGAACATACGTACACTCATCGATGACCTGCAGTCACAAGGCGAGATAGATGGCGAGGTGGTGATCACGCTCGACTCGGGAGAACAGATAGCCGACAACCTCGCGCGACTTGCAAAGACCGGTCTACAAACGGTGACCTTGGTCCTCCTTGTGCTCCTTGCGGCGCTCGGGTTCCGGGAGGCACTCACCGCGTCGCTCGCGATACCCCTTTCATTCCTTACGGCTTTGATGATAATGCAAGCGACCGGCAACACTCTGAACTTCATATCACTGTTCTCCCTCATCTTAGCTATCGGTATCCTCGTCGACACAGCAATAGTGATGACCGAGGGTATCCACGCCAACATGCGGCGAGGGCTCACAAAGCGACAGGCCGTGCGCAAGACGATACACGATTTTCACTACCCCCTTACGACCGGCAACCTCACGACCGTGGCTGTGTTCGTGCCTTTATTCACTATCTCGGGTGTGACGGGCAAATTCATCGAGAGCATTCCTTTCACGGTCATTGCCGTGTTGGCATCTTCTCTCATCATTTCACTTGCATTTATACCGGTACTGGCGCGCGCACTCCTCCACACCACACACCGTGGTGAAGGCGATACACGTCAGGACATCTTTGCGCATCGTCTCGGCAACTGGTACAGGAGGAACATTCCGTGGTTCCTCGACTCCAGGCGACGTAAGGTGTACTTCTCATCAGGACTCTTGTTGCTCCTTGTCGCGCTCATGTCGTTCCCATTCATGGGACTCATCAAGGTCAGTTTCTTCCCGCAGTCTGATGTCGACTGGCTCTACGTGAACATCCGAGAAGTGCAAGGAACACCGCTTATGGGAACGGAACTCGCGGTACGCACAGTCGAGGACGAGCTCTTGACCATACCTGAGGTGCGTTCGTTTACCACGAACATCGGTGCGGGAAGTCCATTTGACCAGAGCGCCGAGAGTGGGCCACGCTTTGCGTCTATCACCATTGACCTGCGCTCTGACCGAACACGCACGTCAAGCGAGGTACTCGCCGACCTTGAGGAGCGACTTGCCCGGTTCCCCATAGACGCGCGCGTCTTTCAACCAAATGAGGGGCCACCGTCAGGGGCACCGGTACTTGTCACGTTCTTTGGGACCGACTCCGACATCCTGCGTGAGCTTGCAAACGACGCGGCCGACGTGCTTCGGACCGTACCGAATACTCGTGTGGTCTCCTCCTCCAGCGAGGATGACGCGAACCGCTTCACACTCGCGGTCGACAGGATGCGCGCAAGCGAGTTGGGTCTTTCTCCGGCACTCATTGCCGGAACACTGCGCACCGCGGTCTTCGGCACAGTGGCGACCACTATCAAGGACGCCGGTACTGAAATAGACGTGGTCGTACGACTCGACCTCAATACTGCTTGGGAGACGGTGCATGACACCAACCGAGCAACTATCGACGCCATCAAGGAGCTTCCCGTCCCTACGGCTCGAGGAACGGTGCTCCTTGGCAGCGTGCTGTCGTCCTCACTCGATTCATCAAGCGAGGTCATCCGTCGCGAGGACCGTCAGCGTATCACTACCGCGAGTGCGGAGGTGGCACCCGGAGGGAATGCACGTGACATCAGCGCGGCGTTCGAGCGTGAGTTTCTAGCACGCAGACCACTACCTGAGGGTGTGCGTATGCGACTCGGCGGTGAGACAGAGGAAATAGACCGTTCGTTCCGTGAGACGTTCCGCGCGCTTGGTATCGGTATCATCCTCGTCTTTGCGGTATTGGTGATACAGTTCAACAGGTTCCGCCAGGCGTTCATCGTCCTTTCGGTCGTGCCGTTTTCAATCATCGGTGTTTTGCTCGGTTTGCTGCTCACTCGCGAGTATCTCTCCTTCCCTGCCATGCTTGGTTTCATTGCGCTTGCGGGTATCGTGGTGAACAACGCCATCATCCTTGTCGATGTGTTCGACCGTCTGCGCAAGGAGCGGCCTGATCTGTCACTACGTGATGTCGTCATCGAGGGTGCCGCGCGAAGGATACGCCCCATTCTCCTTACTGCGATAACAACGGTCGTTGGTGTCGCTCCACTCATCTTTGTGAGTGCGCTGTGGCGTCCTATCGCAATAGCCATCATGTTCGGCCTTATCTTTGCGGTAGTGCTCACTCTTCTCTTGGTGCCGGCATTGTACCTGAAGTTCTGTAAACGAATACCTGAGGACGATGCCGAAGAGCCGCGCGATGATGCGCCGCGACATGATCTTCCCGCACCGGCAACACGACCGCTGCTTACGGAAAAGACCGCAGGACACGGTGGGTATGTGGTGAGTCCGCTTCTCAAGAGCGTTCTGTTCTTCGTCGCTCTTTCGGTGATGAGTCTCGGTACACCGGTGCAAACGACAGCCCAGACATTCCAGTATGATAATGACAATATCCACCGCACCTACCACGAAGCACCTGCAAGCTTCAGCGTCGCGCAAGACGGGAGCGTCATGGGGGCAACGGTGTCGGGGATACCGTTCCGTCAGTACGGTATCGCAAATGGGTACGGCATACGTCTCCATCGCTTCGAGATAGGACTCGCGTATTGGTACGTGAGTGACCGAGGCATCATTTGGGCCGAGAACGACCTGGTGGCGCTTTCGATATACTTGTCACGCGCGTCCTAGTGCTCGCATTCTAGAGGAGAACGGTCGCACCCTCAGGGGTTATTTCAAGGACACCACGAGTCACTTCGTGTGTGAACACTTCGGCACCGTCCCGCTTCACCACAAGACGCCCGGGGCGGAGTGTGGTCACGAGAGGGACGTGATTTGGGAGCGCAGTGAGTTCTCCTTCGCTGCCGGGCGCGACAAGTGCCGTCGCTTCCCCGCTCCAGAGTACTCCGTTCGTTTTTGCAATATGTATGTACATGCGCTAACTACTGTTTGGTCACTTCATCGATGCTTCCTTTCATGTAGAACGCACCCTCGGGCGTGCTGTCGTGTTTTCCTTCAACGATCTCACTGAAGGATCGTATCGTGTCAGCAAGTGAGCAGTACGCACCGGGCGTGCCGGTGAAGACCTCACCCACGAAGAACGGCTGCGAGAGGAAGCGCTGTATCTTGCGCGCCCTGTCGACCAGGACCTTGTCCTCGTCGGAAAGCTCTTCGGTACCGAGGATGGCAATGATGTCTTGCAGGTCCTTGTAGCGTTGCAGGATATGCTTTACCTCCATGGCGACGCGGTAGTGCTCCTCGCCCACAATAGAAGGTTCGAGCGCGGTCGAGCTCGACGCGAGCGGGTCGACGGCTGGGTAGATGGCGAGTGCCGCGAGCTCGCGCGCAAGGACGACGGTGGAGTCGAGGTGTGAGAAGGTGGTGGCGGGAGCCGGGTCGGTGAGGTCGTCAGCCGGCACGTAGACCGCCTGCACCGAGGTAATGGACCCCTTGCCGGTCGAGGTGATACGCTCCTGCAGCTGTCCCATTTCTTCCGCCAATGTCGGCTGATACCCGACGGCGCTTGGTACGCGGCCGAGGAGGGCGGACACTTCTGAGCCGGCCTGCGTGAAGCGGAAGACGTTGTCCATGAAAAAGAGGACGTCTTTACCGAGACGGTCGCGGTAGTACTCGGCAAGCGTAAGGCCGGTGAGCGCGACGCGCGCACGAGCACCGGGTACCTCGTTCATCTGACCAAAGACGAGTGCGGTCTTGGCGAGGACACCGGAATCGCTCATTTCGTGGTAGAGGTCGTTGCCCTCACGAACGCGTTCACCGACGCCGGCAAAGACCGAGTATCCCCCGTGCTCCGCGGCGATGTTGCGGATAAGCTCCTGAATGAGCACTGTCTTGCCGACACCCGCACCACCGAAGAGTCCGACCTTACCTCCTTTGATGAACGGCACGAGAAGGTCTATCACCTTGATGCCGGTCTCAAAGACTTCCGTCTTGGTCGCCTGGTCTTTGAACGCGGGCGGGTTCCGATGGATGTTCCAGGTATCTTCACTCTCGACCGGGCCTTTGCCGTCGATAGGTTCTCCGACGACGTTGAACATACGCCCTAGGACGCGTTCGCCCACCGGTACGGCGATGGGTGCTCCGGTATCTTCAACCTGGTCACCGCGTGACAGGCCATCGGTCGAAGCCATCGCGATACAGCGCACCTGGCCCAAGCCCAGGTGCTGTGCCACCTCAAGGGTCATCATGCGCCCTTCCCGTTCAGGGTCGCGTACCCGGAGCGCGTTGCGTATAGGTGGGAGTCCTTCCTTGAATTCTACGTCAACGACTGTGCCGATGACCTGTGAGATCGTACCTTTCATGATGTGAGTAAAGATTACTGACGGATAAAGTTTATAACCTACATTTGTTACCGCATCGCTTCGATGCCGCTCGTTATCTCGGACACCTCTGCGGTGATGCTCGACTGTCGCGCCTTGTTGTAGGCAAGCGTCAGATCGCGGGCAATGTCCCGTGAACGGTCGCTCGCGCTCTTCATCGCAACCATGCGTGCCGAGTGTTCAGAGGCGTTCGCTTCAAGGACCGCGTGGTACAGCACGACACCGATGAGGTACGGCAGCAACTCGTCAAATACGGCCTTCGGTGTCGGTTCAAACGTGTACTCGTTCTTCACTTCCTTGCGTGCAGCGTCGCGAAGCTCGCTGTACTTGCCCCGCTCAGGCACGATGCCTTCGATGACCTCTTCAAGGGTATCGAAGGCGACCGGAAGAAGCTGGCGGATGACAGGCTGCTGCACAAAGGTGGACTCAAAGTTGCTGTACACCAGCATGACCTTGTCGTACGCGCGTGTCGTATAATCCCCGATAATGGTCCGCGCGAGTTCGTCCGGGCTGCCGATAGCCACGTTCTCACCCCAGTGGTCGAGGTGGTCAACGATGCGAAACCCTCGCTTGCTGAAGTGCTCGTACCCTTTCTTTCCAATAGCGAGTATCGCGACTTGCTCTTTGCTCCACCCCTCTGCGGCGATGAGCTTGTGTACCGTCTTTAGGACATACCCGTTGAGGGAGCCGGCGAGCCCTCGGTCAGAAGTGATGACGACGATAAGAGCGGTTTCGACCGTGTCGCGCGGTGACACGAGTACGTGCTCGCGGATCTCACCCCGCTTCACAAGGCGACGCAAAAGACCGATGGCATGGAGAGCAAACGGGCGGGCCTCAATAGCTGTCGCTTGACTGCGGCGCATCTTGACCGCCGAGACCGCCTCCATGGCTTTGGTGACCTGGTTTATTTTCTTGACGGCGCGTATTTTCCCTTTTACTTCTTTGAGTGACATTTGACTGTATGCTAGATGGTATCGTATCCTACTGTGTAGGAAGGAGCAGCACAACTCTTTCCTACTGTTCGCTCCGGAAACCCCGGAACGAACTCACGGCCTCGACGCAAACAACGTCGGGGCCTTTTCCTGTTACGTGAACAGGTCCTTGTGTGCCTCTTTGAACTTCTCATATCCCGCTATCAGTTTCTCCTTGGTGTGTTCCGTGAGGTCCTTGCTCTCAGCGATGTCCTCAACCAGCGAAGTGTACTGACTCTTCATGAACGCGAGCATGGTCTCGGCGACCTCGGCTGTGCGCTCGACCGGCACCGTGTCGAAGAGACCTTCATTGCCTGCAAGGAGTACGACGACCTGGTCCTGAAACGGCATGGGTGAGCTGTGGGGCTGCTTGAGTATCTCTACGAGGCGGGCTCCTTTGTTGAGACGCTTCGTGGTCTCCGCATCGAGGTCGCTCGCGAACTGTGCGAACGCTTCAAGTTCTCGATACTGCGCGAGTTCGATACGCATCTTTCCCGCGACTTTTTTCATCGCTTTGGTCTGTGCCGCACTTCCGACGCGTGATACCGAGAGGCCGACGTTGATGGCGGGGCGGACACCTTTGTTGAAGAGGTTGGTCTCGAGGTATATCTGGCCGTCGGTAATGGAGATGACGTTGGTTGGGATGTACGCGGACACGTCCCCTTCCTGTGTCTCGATAATGGGGAGTGCGGTGATGGAGCCGCCGCCATGCTCCTTGGAGAGTTTCGCGGAGCGCTCAAGCAAGCGTGAGTGAAGGTAAAAGATGTCACCGGGGAACGCCTCGCGGCCGGGCGGTCGGCGCAACAGGAGGGAAACCTCGCGGTACGCTACCGATTGCTTTGAAAGGTCATCGTAAATGATGACGGCGTCCTTGCCCTGCTCCATGAAGTACTCGGCCATCGAAACGCCGGCGTACGGCGCGAGGAACTGCAGCGCCGCAGGATCAGACGCCGGAGCGTTCACTACGATGGTGTAGTCAAGCGCCCCCGCCTCTTTCAGCTTCGCGACTATCTTCGCCGTCTTGCTCTCCTTCTGGCCGATGGCTACGTAAACACAGATGGGGCGCTTCTCTTTTGGTTCATTCTTCTGGTTTAAAATGGTGTCGATAGCGATGGTGGTCTTACCGGTGAAGCGGTCACCGATGATGAGTTCGCGCTGTCCTCGGCCGATGGGGACCATGCTGTCGACCGCCTTTAGTCCCGTGTGAACCGGCTCATTCACGGGCGCGCGCTCTATGACCGGATGCGCGGAGCGCTCCATGGGGTACATGAGCTCGCTCTCAATGGGGCCTTTGCCATCCAAGGGCTCACCGAGTGTGTTCACTACCCTGCCTACAAGGGCGTTGCCGACAGGGACGGAGAGGACTCGACCGGTCGAACGTACGGTCATGCCCTCTTTGACCCGGCGCGTATCGCCAAGGACCACCACGCGGACGGTGTGTTGTTCGAGGTTGAGCACCATTCCGAACAATTTGCCCTCTTCCTGTATCGCGTTCTTAAGAGGGACATCGGTCGAAGTATCGAACTCGACCATTTCCGCCATGAGCGCGTTCGGCAGCCCGTCGATTTCGGCGACACCGTCACCTACCATGACGACGGTACCTACGCCCTCGGCCTCTACCGTGGGTTCGAACGACTCTATGTGCTTGCGGAGTTTATCTACTATCGTTGTGGTCATAGGCTATGCGGTAGTTACTAATCGTGTATACAATTCCAATAATGCGCGTTTGTGGGTCTTATCAAGGCGTGTTCCGTTCGCCTCTATCGCGTACCCTCCGACGACGCTCTCGTCGATGCGAGTCACACACTGTGCCGGGTCAACGCCTAGCTTCTCGGCGTCACGCTTGATGGCATCGGCGTGCTTGTCACGGTCAACAGCCCGTGCGACACGTACTTCCCTGCGCTCGCGCACCGAACGCCGCCGCTCCAGGCGCTCGTACTCCCTCGCTATTGCAGGGAGGAGAGCGCGATGTCCCCGTTCATCAAGGATGCGCACAAGATTTGCGACCATGCTCTCCTGCGTCGCTTCATCTGTGGTCGCTGCCGCTTCGTAGAGTGCTTCTGCGTAGTGTGCCGCTTTCATAGGTGTGTGTTATGCGCTCCGTTCGCGCAAGGTCTTCTCTGCCCCGAGTACGATGAGTTGTGCTATTTGCTCTTTACTCTTTACCAGTGCTTCACGCTGCACCTCCTCGCCCTTGAGTGTCGCTTCCGCAAGGATGCGTTCCCCCTTTTCTTGCGCCTCGCGCATGATCTCAGTTTCTTTGCTCTTCGCGGTCTCCCTCGCTTGCGCGATGAGTGCCTGCGCGTCGAGTGCCGCGGCGGCGAGGATGTCCGCCTTCTTTGCGTCCGCGTCCTTGAGTGCGGCAGCCGCTCGCTCCGCGTCAGCCACTCCCTGGATGATCTGCGCTCGGCGATTCTCGATGAGATTCGTGATCGGCTTGTACAAGAAATACCATAGTACGCCAAGCAAGATACCGAAGTTGAGTATCTGTATAGCGAGTATCCTCCAATCGATACCGAATACTTCTATGATCTGCTCCATGGTCATTGGTCACGTCCGAGTCTACCCCGGGTGTGACGTACTAGGTGAACTTGATAATAAAGCCAACGACGACCGCAAAGATGGCGAGCGCCTCGGTGAAGGCGATACCGATGAACATCGTGGTCTGTATTTTG
Source organism: Candidatus Kaiserbacteria bacterium (assembly GCA_007116405.1). Classification (GTDB taxonomy): domain Bacteria; phylum Patescibacteriota; class Minisyncoccia; order Phycocordibacterales; family UBA12088; genus UBA12088. Next base: position 10,909 of record SKIN01000015.1, read on the forward strand.
CCGGACGCATCAGGATTCCTCCCGATAGCTTCGAGAGCCTTGCCAACGAGGTGGCCGATACCCAGTGCGGGGCCGATGACACCAACTGCGACTACGAGTGCCATCGCGAGGGCCTTTATGGATTCAACATCTTCCATACTATTGTTATGTATTACAACGATTGATAATGCTGGGTATCTGGACCCATATCAAGCACCGGAAGTGCCTGATATGGAGCCGGATCAGTGTGCTTCGTGGGGTGATATTGCTAATTTGATAAAGAATAGGGTCAGGAGGGCGAATATCGAGGCCTGGACAAAGCCGACCAGCACCTCGTACATAAGGAGTGGTATCGGGACGAGATACGGCGCAAAGAACATAGCGACCAGTATCAACGTCTTCCCCGCGAACATGTTACCAAAGAGACGGAAGGAGAACGAGATGAGTCGGGCAAATTCTGAGATGAGTTCGATGATGCCAACGAGGAATCCTACGGGGGATCTGAAGTTAAAGAACTTGCTAAGGTACGGACGTATGCCGAGGTAGAAGAAGCCGGAGAATTCGATAACGAGAAATGCTATGACCGCGAGTGCCAGGGTCACGTTTAGGTCAGTCGCAATGGGGTGGAACAAATACACGTAGCTTGCCTTCTCGGTGGCACCATCCACCATATGCGCTTCGGCGCGGTCGTAGACGTGTATAGAACCGACGCCCGGCAGAAGTCCCATCCAGTTCCCAAGGAGGATGAACATGAACAGGGTGACAATGAGGGGAAAGAAGCGAAGCGCAAGCGTGCGGGATTCGAGCACCTCTTCTATGTAGTTGAGGAGGAAACCGAACACGGTCTCAAAGAAGGTTTGGAGTCTGCTTGGTATCTTGGTGAGGTTGCGGCCGACGAGGATGCCGATAGTGATGAGTACCGCCATGACGAGCCAACTCATGAGGAGCGTGTTCGTAATGGGCATCCCAAAGATGTGGGTGACCGCTTCGGCTTTGAGGGTGATATGTATCCCTTCGTGCATATGACGATGTCGACAACAAAAAACCGCTGCGTCTTTGGCCCATGACGCTGTAGACACCGGTTTTCATCCTTTTCAACCACGGGCACTTCGTACGGTCGGAAAAACGGATGCCCGTACTATAGCATCGTTGCGGGTGAAATACAAAGTAAAGAATACGGTCACGGGAGTGCGGGAGGGCACACGCCATCGCGCGGTGCGCTCATCACTTGTGAGACGAGGAGGACGTCGCTGTCGTCGTTTCCCTCTTGTTGTACCGTGCCGGCGAGGACCACGTAGACCGCGTCACCCGCTGTCCTGCTGCGCCCCTGGTAGACCGCTTGCAGTATCGCCTGTGAACGCTTGTCGTCAGAGAGGGTAAGCTGCCTGCCGCCACAGGTCGTGAAGGTGCGCGTGGCATTGGTGTAGGTAAAGAAGCCGTGTACCACCGCATGACCTTCTTCAAGCATGACTTCGTAGAGGGTTGCCCCTGTCGTGGTGAAGTACCGCGCGGACGCGCTTCCCTCCCACGAGGCGATGACAAGTTCATCACGCACGGAAAGTGTGACACCGTCCCCCCGAACAATGGGTACCGCATTGCTTCCAAGGTACCCCCCACCGTCTCGTAGTGCGACGACGATGAAATGGTCACCGCTACCGAGACCATCCCGTAACAACAGCATCGCGGCATCGTCGACGCCGTTGCCGGTAAGGTCACCGAATGCGGGGGCACCGGTGACGCGGAGCGTGTACTCACGCTCACCCTCTCTATAGCGAGCGACTCCATCGCGCAACGCCACCTCACGATCACCGACACGTACCGTGACATCAAGCGGTGAGCCGGGCAAAGCAAGGAATGGTTCTATCTCGAGGGACAGGGGTGTCGTCTTGTTCACGAGGAGTGTGTTGCCGATGATGAACGCAAGAACGGCCAGTGCAAGCAGTACACCGGTCCACCAGACATACGGACGAAGGCGGCCCCGCATAGCGTCACGCGAGGCGGGGTTCTCCCCTCTTAGGCTGCTGTGTTCTCACCATGGTCGGGGTGCCGAGAATCGAACTCGAGTCTCACGCACCCGAAGCGTGTATACTACCACTGTACTACACCCCGACGATGGTTTGAACGCACATAAAAGCGAGGATACTCTCCTCGGTCGGGGTGCCGAGAATCGAACTCGGGTCACACCCACCCCATGGGCGCATACTACCACTGTACTACACCCCGACCGATGAGA
>SKIN01000013.1 GCA_007116405.1 Candidatus Kaiserbacteria bacterium
CACATGAAGGAACAGAGTGGACTAAGAATCGTGCAGGCATCGAAGCGGTGCTCGCGCGCTACGCAGACTAATGCACAGTAAACGTAGGATCAGGGCAGCCATAGCGACGCTTGTGGGAACGGTGTTCTTGCTTGTTTCCGTTGCTGCTTGGTACGTCGGACGTGACGATGTCTATGAGGACGTGGTGATCGAGCAGGAAGAAGTCATGGAAGAAGAGCAGGTGGTCGTGCCACGTAAGCAGGTCATCGGCACATCGGTCGAAGGCCGCCCGATAGAGTTGTACACGTACGACACTGGCACCACGACACTTTTATTTGTCGGCGGCATCCATGGCGGGTACGAGTGGAACAGCGTACTCCTTGCCTACGAATTCATTGATCACCTCGAAGCAGGCCTGATGCGCGTCCCGGAGAATATCCGAGTACAGGTGATACCGGTTCTGAATCCGGACGGGTTGTATTCCGTTGTGCGATCGGGTGGACGCTTCGCTGTCGCTGACATACCTCCCAACGATGCGCATACGACCGGACAGGGGCGCATGAACGCCAACAACGTCGACCTCAACCGCAACTTTGATTGCAAATGGCAGCCGACCAGTTCGTGGCGTGGGCAGTCGGTGAGTGGAGGTACTGAACCGTTCTCCGAGCCGGAAGCGAGGATACTGCGTGACCTTGTGCTGCGCGACCCCCCCGCGGCGGTCGTGTTCTGGCACAGTAGAGCCAATGCAGTGTACGCGTCAGAGTGTGAGGATGGCGTTCTGCCGAAGACACTGGAGATCATGCACGCATACGCTCGAGCATCCGGGTACATGCCAATAGCCAGTTTTGATGCATATCCGATAAGTGGTGATGCCGAAGGGTGGCTTGCCCGCATCGGTATCCCCGCGGTGACCGTAGAACTCGACACACGAACAGACTCGGAATGGGTCCGTAACAGGGCAGGGGTTGAAGCGATGTTTGACCTCTTCAAATAGGTGGCCATGTAGTAGAAAAGGGTATAACACATTTCGTGTTATACCCTGTGTGTACCGCTCTTACTCCACGTGAACGTTTGCAAGCATGCCACGCGGCACGGTGATGAGAAGGATAGCCTCCAGCGAACCATCGGGCATTTCTGTACCCTCAACTTCCACCAACGTGGCATCTGCTTCGCAAGCCACGGTCACCGCACCTACGGTGCCCGACCAGCGCACCCGCACCGCCGGCGAGGTACTCATGTCTCGCTCCATAGTGAGGGTTTGGAGCCGCAGCGGTTCTGTTGCCCGGTGCACAAACACCGTATGTGGCCATCGGGTATCAATGTCACAATACGTTTCAAAATGCTGTATCGTGCCGGCAAATGCGGTCATTGGGGCGCCGGAGAAAGCGTACAGTACGAAACCAACGACGTAACACATTGGACAGAATTGCATAGGATACCTCCTTCTGTTGTTGTGAACTGTTGCTATAATACAACATTTTATAGAAAAGCGCAAGAGCACCCAGTTGTTAGGGTATTGCCGTGTTGAGAAAAAGAGACCCCGCATTGGCGCGGGGTCTTACGTAAAGAGATCACAAGTGCTGTGCCGTCTCCACCGATGCACGCATGCATGATGGATGCGTTCGATCATCCACACTCGACGGGTTCCAACAAGACCCAAGTCTTTTGATGGCGTGTCGTATCGTGTCTGCACGACGAGTAGCGTGTCGATCATTGGAATGAGTACGCAGGTCATGTACGCAGCAAACGGTGAGTGAGATGAGCCCACTGTCGCTGTGAGTTCAAGGCACTCGGTGCTTTCCGGTCGTTTAAAGCGGAGCTTTCCTTCAGCAACACGCCGATACCATTCAATGGCGCGTGGAGTGGCGGTCACGTCTCGTCCCCTGTGTTGTTGCAGACAGAGTTCTTTTGATGTTCGCCGTACATATCGAGATTCATTGATGGCTATCCGTGACGTACGAAGTCTCCGTTGCCAGCCGGTAAGTATTTGCCTATGGGTACCCCGGTGAGGGATGTAGACAAATCTGCCCACGAGTGCGTTGGTGTGGAAGTCGCGGATATCTTGAAGGACACACGTGTGTATGCTGTGGCCGGAGAGTGCAAGAATGCGGGGGTAGATCATGATGTGCCGTCCAGCGTGTGCGACTGGTTCAACGTACTCCAACTGCAGTTGTTTGTTTCTCATTCCGATCTCCTTGTAAGGAACATTCTACACTCATTGTCGCTCGAGGTGCTGCAGATCACAAGATGTCCTTGGTACTACAATTCGCATTTTCTGGTATTCTTATGACATATGGAAACACAAACACGCATTTGCTCCGTTTGGCGATCGACCCGGTTATTCACCTTTGTCGCACTAATAAGCATTGGTATCGTGGCGCTGTTGGGCGGATTGTTGCCTTCCATGGTAAGCGGACAAAACACGGTCGACGTGGTCGTCGTAACTATTGATAGTGAGATAACCGCAGGAACGCTCGCATTGATAGAACGCGCCATCGCTGTCGCGCAGGACAGGAACGCTTCGCACTTCATCATTGAGATAAACACCCCGGGAGGCCTCTTACAGGCCACCGAGCGCATTAGCCGGGTGATGATCGACAGTTCAGTCACGACGGTTGTCTTTGTTCACAAAGAAAGCGGCTGGGCATTCTCCGCGGGTACATTCATCCTTCTCTCAGCCGATATTTCCGCGAGTACTCCCACAGCGAGCATCGGCGCGGCACAACCGGTTGGTATGGGTGGGGAATCACTCGATGATAAAGTAGTGAACGCTTCGGCGGCATGGATGGAGTCCCTTGCGGAGAGAACAGGTAGGGACAAGAGTTATGTTCGCGAGTTCGTGACCGAGTCACGAACTGTCTCCGGGGCAGAGGGTCATGAGGAAGGTCTCATCGACATACTCGCAAGCAACAGAGAGGAACTCTTGTCAGAACTTGGTCTTGAGGACCCTGTTGTGCTCGAAGTGCTGCCGAACATCGTCGACCATATCCTCGGTTTCTTGTCCCTCCCGTACCTCGTACCCTTACTCCTCTCACTTGGTGTCCTCGGCATCTTCTTCATGTTTCGCACCGGTGAAATAGAGTCACTAGGCGTGGTTGGCGTACTCTTTCTACTTCTTGGGCTGTGGGGCATGGGTGCCATACAACTCTCCGCACTGGGTGTAATCCTTGTGGTTGCCGGTGTGGGCCTGCTCATCATCGAGCTCACCATCTCCCCGGGCTTCGGCATTGTGGGTACCGTTGGAGCGATATCTCTATTGTTTGGCATTGTCACCTTTGCCAATGAGCCGTTCTTCCCGAGCTATCACACGCAGACACTGTTCTTCCTTATCATGGGAGTGGGTGCCGGTATCATGGGTATCATGATGCTTCTTGGTCACCTATCCATACGTGCCATGCTTACCCCTGTTAAGGTCGGTAGGGAAGCGATCTATGGCCAAGAATTTGAGGTAACCGAAGCAGTGGACCCTGTCGGTGCTGTTGTGGTAGGAGGTGAACGCTACCCGGTCCGAACGCTTGACGGGAGCACTG
>SKIN01000039.1 GCA_007116405.1 Candidatus Kaiserbacteria bacterium
GGTCCTGGAGGCGGATACACCATCGACTCATGGCGAGAGGTGGAATGACACCGTATGATCGTGTCGTTCCCGTGGACTGTGATGCTTGCGTAACTCCTCGATAGCGGTCACCACTTGTTCTTTCACGTCCGCGGGAAACGGCACCTGCTTCATCACGAGCGTGTCGGTGATACTTGCTGTCTGTACACGAACGTCGCCAAACTTAAGCCACATGGCAATAAGTCCGGAGACATTGAAGGTCACGTCCTGGATGCGATCCAATGGATAACTTGAGACGTCACGACGAAAGAAGCCGTGTTGCTCTATGTCTATCACCCGCTTATTAGTGACCACCCAAGCGTCGAGCCAATGGTGTGTCCATGCGGAGAAAAACTTCATCCAGAGAATGAGTCCAAGAAATGCAAGAAAGTACACTCCGAGCGCAAGTCCTTGTTGAACCGAGATACCGTACGTATTCCCTGAGAGTGCGGCTACGGCAACGATAGTACCAGCGATGGCCATCAAGAGAATGAAAATGTGTATCGCCCCCTCAAGTGCAATGTGATACCAGTGCCTGCGTACAATGAACGCTATCTGTTCCCCTTCCCCCAGTTTTATTGCGTCACTTATCATACGAAGGTGTACCACAGTGCCGACCCTACCATTGTTGCCAATAATCCGCCCGCGACACTAAGGTACAGGGTCATATTACGATTCGTAGTAAGGTGGCCGGTCGAATATTCTTTCCAATGCCAAAGCATGACAAAGGTATAGAGGGCAAAGACGATGAGCACGAACCCGAGAAAGCCCCACAAAATAAGACTTCCGGGAATAAATGACATGCCTCCCGTGCCGGCGGCGAGTTCAAATGTGCTTTCAAAATTCGGCTGCATGGTGGTCGTTGTATTCAGTATAGCCAGCTCCGCGCCCGCTGCGCAATCTACGTTTCAACACCCGAGACTATTACTTCCTCCGCAAGCTCTTGCCGTCACTCGTAAATACGATAGTGCCCTCCGTACAAGTGTCGAGCACCGTGACATCAAAGCGTGCCATGGTCGCCAGCACCTCCGTATGTGGATGGCCGTAGGTGTTGCCGCAGCCTGCAGACACGATACCGTAGCGCGGGGCGACGTACCCCACAAAGAGTTCGTGGCTGCTCGTGCGTGAACCATGATGCCCGAGCTTGAGCACATCGCTTGCGAGTTGTTCATGGTAGCGACCCGCGAGATACGTCTCGATCTGTGACGGTGCGTCGCCCGTGAGAAGGAATGATATTTCGCCGTAGGTAAGGCGCGCGACAATGGAGCCGGTATTCGGCTCAAAGTATGATACATCGGTGTCCGGGAAGAGTATGGTGAGATGCACCTCTTCGTCGAGCGCGAGCACCATGCCGTACCGCGCCTTGATCGGCGTGAGGCCTTCACGCTCGATGGCACGCAGAAATGCCTGTTGGTCCGCCCCATCATCCAGAACGCCGGCCTCGAGCACCATGCCGACATCGTACCGCGCCAACACCTCGGTAAGTCCGCCAATATGATCGAGGTCCGGGTGCGTGGCGATGACCACATCGATACTGCGGTCATGCCATGGCATCACCGAGCCAAGTGCACGTACCACGCTCATGCCCTTCCCTCCGTCAATGAGTACCTGGGCCCCATTCGGTGCTTCTATGAAAATGGCGTCACCTTGTCCGACATCGAGGAACGCGACCGTGAGAATACCCGCACGCTCCCGAGCCAACACTTCGTACCAGACGAAAAAGGTTGCGATACCTATCACAGCAACCAACGCGGCGACACCTTGGGTACGCAGCATGCACTATGTCACTTGATAGCGCACGAAACGGCTTTGACCACTCTCCGGTCAAAGAGGGTCGGCAGTATCTTGTCGGCCTTCGGTCGCGCGACGAGTCCTGCGAGTGCTTCAGCTGCCGCAAGATGCATCGCGGTGGTGATACGCGTCACTCCGTTCTCAAGCGCACCCTTAAAGACACCGGGGAATACGAGTGCATTGTTCACTTGGTTGGGGAAATCCGACCGGCCGGTTGCAACGACCGCCGCCCCCGCGCCATGCGCGTCCGCCGGAAGTATCTCCGGCTCCGGGTTTGCAAGCGCAAAGACGATAGAGCGTTGAGCCATCATGCGAACATGGTCCCGCGTGATAGCTCCCGCTCGAGAGACGCCGATAACGGCATCGGCTCCGGTCATTGCTTCAAGGACACCACCGTGCCGTTGCTCTTTATTTGTAAGAGAGACCAACGCCTCTTTTTCAGGCGTGAGGTTGGTTCGCAGAGGACCGATGATGCCGGTACTGTCGACGAGCAGGATGTCACCTACGCCGTAACGCAACAACAGTCTGGTGACCGCCATCCCGGCAGCTCCTGCACCGAGGACGGCAATGCGTGAGGAGTGCAGGTCCTTACCCACCACCGCATGGGCGTTAATGAGTCCGGCAAGTACTGCTATCGCGGTGCCATGCTGATCGTCATGCATGACAGGGATGGAGAGTTCTTCACGGAGTCGTTCTTCGATATGAAAACACTTTGGCGCTGCGATGTCCTCCAGATTGATACCCCCAAAGGTCGGGGCGATGGCTTTGACCGTGCGGATGATCTCGTCGGGGTCTTCGGTCTCAAGCACTATGGGCACCGCGTCGATACCGGCAAGTTCTTTAAAGAGGACCGCTTTCCCCTCCATCACCGGCAATGCACCCAAGGGGCCGATATCGCCGAGACCGAGCACGGCACTTCCGTCAGAGACCACCGCGATCGTCCTTCCCTTCAGGGTGTACTCATTCGCGCGCGTGGGAACACTTGCGACGTCGGTTGATACGGCGCCAACCCCGGGTGTGTACAGCAGGCCGAGTGTGGCGGGTGTGAGCGGAACCTTCGCGCGCACCTCAAGCTTGCCCATGTGCCGCTTGTGGAGATCCCGAGCACGGTCGGCGACCGTCTTCTTTGGAGAGGGAGCTGCCCGCTTTGATAGGGTGCGTGGTTTCTTGGCCGCGCGCTTTTTCACGGCGGGAGTCTTCTTGGTGCTGCGAGGTGTTGGCATATGGCACGAGTGTAGCATAAGCATGCGGGCATGTGCCAATCCCACTATGGGTGTGGTACAGTGGAGAGCATACACCTAAACCAAGCACTACTATGGAGTACACAGCAAAGACCTTCAACTTACCCGACATCAAGGGCCTATCAAAAGCGCAGATGCAACTGCATATCGGCTTGTATGAGGGGTACGTCAAGCACGTAAATCTACTCATGAGTCAGATGAACAGCATGGCGCGCCACGGCGACGAGTACGCGTATGGCATCGCCGAGCTGCGACGCCGCCTTGGGTTCGAGTGGAACGGCATGCACCTCCACGAACTATATTTCGGGGCACTCGAGGGCGGGAAACAAAATCTTCCCGCGACGTCGAAACTCTACAAAGCCCTCGCCGATCAGTACGGCAGCTTCTCAGACTGGCTCGAGATATACAAGAAGGTGTCGGCGCGAGGTCCGGGATGGGCGCTCCTCAACTACGA
>SKIN01000027.1 GCA_007116405.1 Candidatus Kaiserbacteria bacterium
CCACCCTTCACCACAAGCACACTGCAACAGGCAGCCTCAACACGACTCGGTTATTCTCCGGCACGCACCATGGCGCTGGCGCAGAAGCTCTATGAGAAAGGGTACATCACCTACATGCGCACCGATGCGCCGACCTTAAGTAAGATGGCGCTTGCTTCTATTGCTGAAGTCGTGCGAAAGGAGTACGGCGAATCTTATGTTGACGTCAAGAATTTCAAAGCAAAGAGCAAGAACGCCCAGGAGGCACACGAAGCTATTCGTCCCACTGACCCCAAGAAACGAAGTGCAGGACACACCGATGAGCAGAAACGCCTATATCACCTTATATGGACTCGCGCTGTCGCAAGCCAAATGTCTGCCGCCCGCCTCCTTAAGACAAAGGTCACTGCAAACGTGACCGGCGGAGATATTCCGGATTTCACCCTTACTGGATCACGTGTCGTCTTTGACGGCTGGCTCAAAGTGGACCCCGGCGCCAGGGGGGAGGATGTGACCGTGCCAGAGCTTACAGAAGGTGCTGCCTTGGCATTCCAGGGTATGCACGCGGAAGCAAAGGAAACGACACCACCCAACCGCTACAGTGAAGCCGGACTTGTGAAGGAGCTTGAAAAGCGCGGCATCGGTCGACCGTCAACGTACGCCAGCATCATGAAGAACCTTGCTGACAGAGGGTATGTGGAGAAGCAGGGAAAGACGCTCATCCCGACAGACACAGGAGACGTGGTAAGTACATTCCTCGAACAGAACTTTGCACACTACATCAGTGACGACTTCACCGCCGAGATGGAGAACGAACTTGACCAGATAGCAAACGGCGACCGTGACTACGCCACCATGCTCGGCGACTTTTACATCGACTTCCAAAAAGCGGTAAAAGCGAAAGAGGATGTCCCCAAGCTGACCAACCTTGGAGCAGCGCCTGATGAATTCCGCTGCCCACTCTGTGATGCTTCGATGGAGTACAAGCTTGGGCGAGGTGGTAGGTTCATGAGCTGTAGCAGGTACCCGGAATGTACAGGAGCACGCACCAATGAAGGTAACGTGGTCGAACCTGATAAACCCATTGGCACCTATCCGGAGACGGGGGAACCGATATTCGTTCTAGATGGAAAGTTTGGTCCTTATGTCCAGGTGGGCGACCCGAAAGTGGCAAAGGAAAAGAAGAAGCCAAAGACGCGTCCACGTCGCGCGAGCTTGCCGAAGGGTAAGGATCCGCACTCAGTGACCCTCGAAGATGCCCTTGTGTACCTGTCACTGCCACGTGTGTTGGGAAACCACCCGGACACGGGCGAACCTATTACCGCGAGCGTTGGGCGTTTTGGACCCTATATCGTTCACGAAAAGGATTTTCGCTCTCTGAAGACTGATGATGTCTACACGATACCGCTTGAACGCGCTATCGAGATACTGCGCGAACCCAAGAAGGTCGGCCGAGGCCGTTTTAGAAAAAAGAAGTAACCCGGGACGCAAACAACGCGTTGGGTCGTATCACACGCCTTGACGCATGCTCGTTTGCGTGCCACATTTGTACGGTATGTCAGAAACACAGATTCGTAACATCGCCATAATCGCTCACGTCGACCACGGGAAGACCACGCTGACCGACGCTATACTCCGTCAGACGAATGCGGTGGCCGAAGGCGTGACCATGGACTCCGACTCTATCGAGCAGGAGCGTGGTATCACCATATACAGCAAGAATGCATCGTGCGTATACAAGGATACAAAGATAAACATTGTCGATACGCCCGGACATGCCGACTTTGGTTCTGAAGTGGAGCGTGTGCTTCGCAGTATTGATTGTGTGCTGTTGGTGGTCGATGCTCAAGAGGGACCGATGCCGCAGACACGTTTTGTGCTCAAGAAGTCGCTTGAACTCGGACACCGTCCCATTGTGGTCATCAACAAGATAGACAAACCGGCTGCAGACATCGACGCGACACATGACAAGGTCTTTGACCTCTTTGCCGACCTCGGGGCAAGTAACGAACAGCTCGACTTCCCAACCATACTCACCATAGGAAGACAGGGTATCGCAAAGCGTTCGCTTGAAGATGATTCGAAAGACCTTTCGCCACTCCTTGATCTCATCCTCGAGCGAGTACCGGTAGCAAGCGGTGATGTCACCGCGCCGGTGCGCGCGCAGCCATTCAACCTTGCGTATGACAACTACCTCGGGCGCCTTGGTATCGTCCGGGTGTACGACGGCACCATTCGCCCCGGTGACACACTGTACGCAAAGAGTGAGTCGGGTGTTCATAAGGGCAAAGTGACAAAGCTCTTCACGTTTGCCGGTCTTACACGAAACGACGCGCAGGAGCTTGTCGCGGGGGATATCGGCATCGTTGCGGGTCTTCCGGACATCTTTATCGGAGAGACCATCACGACTGATCCGGAGATTGCGCTTCTGCCCGCCATCGCCGTCGATGAACCGACCATTGAGCTTACATTTCTCGTGAACGACTCACCGTTTGCCGGACGCGAGGGAACTTATGTGACCAGCCGACAGATACGCGCACGCCTGGAGAAGGAGCTCGAGGTGAACGTCGGTCTACGAGTCGATTTTGGTCAAGCGGGAGGTGAACGATTTGTCGTGCGGGGTCGTGGGGAACTTCACATCGCTATATTGCTCGAGAATATGCGTCGGGAGGGCTATGAGATCCAGGTCAGCAAACCGCAGGTCATCATGAAGGAGATCGACGGCGTAAAGCACGAACCGTTTGAAGAGGTGACCGTCGACGTACCTGAGATATACCAGGGATCCGTCATCCAAAAACTGGGCAGCCGTGGCGCACGCATGGTGTCCGCAGAACCACATGCCGACCACGTGCGGATCATATTCACCGGTCCGACCCGTGGATTGTTCGGATACCGCTCAGAGTTTGTCATCGACACCAGGGGGGAGGGCACTATTTCAACACGCGTTCTTGGGTTCGAACCATATGCGGGCGACATTGCAAAGCGAGAAGAGGGCAGCATGATATCGCAAGTGACCGGCAAGGCACTTGCCTACACACTCGACAACCTTCAGACTCGCGGCACGCTGTATATCCGAGAGAACACCGACGTATACGAAGGGCAGGTGATAGGAAACACTGCACGAGGAGATGAGATGGTGGTAAACCCGACCAAGGGAAAGAATCTGACCAATGTCCGTTCAAAAGCCGCTGATGAGGCCATCAAACTCATCCCACCGCGACTGCTCACTATCGAGTCCGGCCTGGAGATAATGAGTGACGATGAGTACCTCGAGGTCACTCCTGAGTCAGTACGCCTCCGCAAACAACAGCTTACCGAGACAGGTCGCGCGCGGGCGAAACGTAGCAGCTCGTAATTCCATTTAGGTACACTGGAAAACCTCCGTACATGAGAATACAGTGCGTGGTATGATTACCTCGACCACGTAACCATGTTTCTTGACCTTGTACTCCTCGCGACCCTCTTCGTAGCGCTCGGCGTGTTTGCAGACATGTTGGTGCGCCACGTGCGGCACATAGCACACGCGCTGAAGCTGCGGCTCTTTGTAATAGGCATCATTCTTGGTGTGTTTACGACCATGCCTGACTTCGCGGTGGGGCTCAATGCCATCCCCCAGGGCATCGTTTCAGTATCGGGGGGTAACCTCCTTGGCGGCATCATCGTCATATTCGGACTTGTACTTGGCATCAGCCTCATCTTGCACCGCTCGATACTCACCGACGGAGCATGGAAAGCACTCATCCCCTCAATAGCATTCATACTCTCACCCCTTATACTTGCGGCAGACGGCAGTATCAGCATGTACGATGGCATGCTGATACTCGCTCTCACAGGCGGACTGATCTACTACCTTCATCGTACCGACAGGAGGGTACTCGCTCCGGACCCACAACGCTCCGAGGGCGGCTCATTGCCGATATCGGTCCTTTGGGTGATGGGTTCACTCGCGGGCATACTGCTTGCGTCAAATATCATCGTTGACACATCGGTGCGCGTGCTCGAAAACTTTGGCGTGAGTCAGTTCATCCTGGGTGCCCTCATCTTTAGTATCGGCACCAATCTTCCGGAGTTCACCATTGCTATCACCTCATGGTGGCGAAAAGTCCCCGACCTCTCAGTGAGTCACCTTGTGAGCTCGGGGTTAATGAATGTGACCGCTCTTGGCATCCTCGCCATCCTCGCCGGTTCTATCACGTTAACGACCGGGTATGGGTACATGATCCTCGCCGCCTCTATGACCATCACCTTGCTCATGTTTATGCTGTTCTACCGCACCGGCTACGTACTGAGTAGAGTGGAGGGTCTGTACCTCGTAGGAGTGTACTGTTTCTTTGTGGTGGGAACATTGCTCACCCACTAACATGCCAGACACTCAGTCGACAGTACGGCACGACAGCAGACTACCGGAATACATACTGCGTAGACGCAAGCGTCACGGCAGGATAACGCTTACTGTGCAGGAGGACGGCAGGGTGCTGGTGACCGCTCCAAAACGACTCGCACTGAGGGACATAGAACACTTTGTCCGTGACCACACCACATGGATACGCACTATACTGAATACACTCACGCGCCCACGCGCCCACAGCGACCGCAGTGGTCGGGAACATTACCTGGCACATAAAGAGCGTGCGCGGTCGTTCGTAGAACAGCGACTCGCCGTGCTCAACAGGTCGTATGGTCTTTCCTATCGCCGCATCGCCATTCGCCGAACAAAGACGCGATGGGGAAGCTGTAGTGCAACCGGATGCCTCAACTTTGATTACCGCATCCTCTTCTTGCCCGCACATCTACAGGACTATCTCCTCGTTCACGAACTCTGTCATCTGCAGGAACTCAATCACTCGAAACGATTCTGGGCACTTATCGCGCGCACTGTGCCGAACTACCAAACACTCCGGCGAGAACTCCGTGCTGTCGACCGACGTGCACTTGCCGACTAAGTGTCTGATTTTTACGTTGAACGTCTCCATGGTATATATACTAGGAGTTACTCCTAATGATTCGGACGTATGCATGATGACATCACAACAACACCACGGCATACGAGAACCGTGGCACTATCCGTCGGCCTTTCCACTATCGCGTCTTTGTTCACTGCGATAGCTGTCGTCGGTATCATGAGCGCGGAACCCGCCCATCCTCCGCATGATACGCCCTCTGCGTTATCGGTTGCTGAGGAAGGCGTACCACACCATGCTGATAGCGAACCTGTCGTCACAGTCGTTGAGAAGGCTAATGACGCTGTTGTTTCTATTGTGGTCACAAGAGATGTACTTGTCCTCGAGCAGTACTTCGAGCGTATCGACCCGTTCGGCTTTGGACCGTTCGGTTACATCGAGGTGCCGCGTGTTCGTGAACAGGGGACTGAGGAGCGAGAGGTCGGCGGAGGTACGGGGTTCTTCGTATCACCTGACGGTCTCATCATCACCAACAGACACGTGGTACAGGAGACCGACGCGCGATATTCGATACTCCTTAATGACGGCACTCGCCATGATGTCGATGTGTTGGTAAGAGACCCACAGCTCGACATTGCCGTACTGAAGGTCGAGGAGGTGGATATCCCACCAGAGGGGTTTACATACCTCACGTTCGGGTCCTCCGCCACCCTAAGACCGGGACAAACGGTCATTGCGATCGGTAACGCGCTAAGCGAGTTTAGGAATTCCGTATCTGTAGGCGTTGTATCCGGTCTATCGCGTTCGGTTGTGGCGAGTGACAGGAGAGCCGGAAGGACGGAACTACTGGAGGGGGTCATACAGACCGACGCTGCCATCAACCCCGGTAACTCTGGAGGACCGCTTCTTGATCTTAGTGGAACCGTCGTGGGGGTCAACGTAGCGCGCACGGGTGGGGCGGAAAATATAGGTTTTGCGCTCCCAAGTGACCTCGTTGCAAGCGTCGTGGAGTCAGTGATGACCTATGGTGAAATACGGCGCCCGTTCCTTGGAGTACGTTACATTGAACTCAACCAGAGCATCGCTGCCAATAATGAGCTTTCGGTCGACTACGGTGCATGGTTGCGTGGTGGACCGGAGGGTCCGGCAATACTCAAGGATTCACCGGCACAGCGGTCAGGCCTACAAGAAAATGACATCATCATCGCTGTTGCGGGTATCTCACTCCGTGACCGTTCACTTGGGTCGGCACTGCGGGAACAGAGGGTGGGTGACACGATCCAGGTCACCTATCTTCGTAATGGAGTTGAACATACCTCACAAGCCACGCTGGATATGGCTCCAACGCAATAACAGTCCCCACAGGCCGCACTCATGCGACAAAAGAACATATTTACAACGTCGGTGTCCGCATGGCATGCAATGGTCGAGAGTATTCGCTCAGCAAAACAGAGCATCTACCTCGAGATGTACATATTCGAGGATGCGGATATGCATCCCGAACTCGATTTTGTGTCTCTCCTCGAGGAAAAGGCACGTGACGGTGTACATGTGGCACTTATCCTTGATGCGTTTGGGAGCAGAGGCCTCTCCACTTCATCCAAAGAGCGGCTGAAGCGCGCGGGTGTTGAGATACTCTTCTACACATTCTACTTCCAAAGGACGCATCGAAAATTGCTCATTGTTGACGAGCGCGTCGCGTTTGTGGGAGGAGTCAACCTCTCTCGACGTTTTAGTGAGTGGGATGACTTGGTCATCAGAATGCGGGGTAGACTTGTCCGGCGTATCACGAGGTCTTTTGCTCGCGTCTATAAGACCTGTGGGGGGAGGGATAAACGAGTAGTGTACCGCGTGAAGGTATCACCGCTACGGAAAGCTCGTTTTTGGTTTGTTGAACACGGTATTGGCACTAAGCGTCATGAGATGCGTCGACAGTACGAACGTCACATCGCGAATGCTAAAGAACAGATACTACTTGTCACCCCGTATTTCATACCGCAACGTTGGCTGCTGAACGCTTTGCTTCGAGCTATTGAGCGGGGCGTACGTGTCGAGGTACTTCTACCAATTCGCGGGGACTATGCGACCATGGATCGCCTCAATGGATATTATGCCGATAGATGCAGTGCTTTGGGCATTTTTATTTACTGGTACGAGCGAATGAATCATAGTAAAGCAATGCTTGTTGATAACAAAGTAGGAGTCATTGGTTCACAAAACCTTGATGTACTCTCCTTCAGTTGGAATGCAGAAGCGAGCATGTTCTTTGATGACCCGAGGCATGTGTCAGATCTACGAGAGACCTGCGATGCGTGGAAAAGACACTCTGTGCCACATTGCAGAGGCACGAACCGCGTCTGGTATGACCGGCCACTCATGCTGTTCATGCGTGCACTAGAGCCCATGCTCTGACTGTTTACAATGACCTTGCCCAAAAACGGTAATGGCATCATCATTACCGTATAGTAATTTCTCACCATGCATATACCACACATACGAATGGCAACAAAGAAAAAGATAATCATCGGTCTCTTGTCTTTTATAATTGTATTACTCCTGGTAGGGATCGTTCGTGACCAGCGCCATACAGACAGAACCCCTGTGAGTTTTGGAGAATGTGTTGCGCGTGGGTATCAAGTGACCGAGGATGAGCCACGACAATGTATCCTCCCTGACGGCACCCTATTCACTGAGGAAGCCCATGATCTGGACCCCCAGGAGTGGAACGGCCAAACACCACTCACACCGGCAACTCGCACTGAGTACCAGGCAAGAATGATCGCGCAGAGTGCAACCGCATGTACTGATATCGGTTCTGTCGGTCTACTTGAACAGTATAATCCTATCAGTGCTACGTGGTGGTTCACCCTTGATACAAGAGAGGACGGTCTCTTATGTGACCCTGCGTGCGTAGTGCACGACACCTCAGGAGAAGTGCAGATCAACTGGCGCTGCCGTGGCCTCTTACCACCCCCCGCTGAGGAAGAGGATCTCATCGAGGAGGAACCTGAATGGCTTCAAGACAACGAGATAGATGACCATGATGATGGAAGTGAAGAAGCTGCTGAGGTGCCGACTACATCATGATCCAATACATCGCTCTCTACCTACTCACCGTACCCGTCTTTTTTGCAATAGACCTTCTGTGGCTGGGAGTGTTTGCGAAGAACTTCTACCAGACACAACTCGCTGACTTCCTAGGTCCGGTCAACTGGACCCCGGCCATCATCTTTTACCTGCTGTTCATCGTCGGCATCATCGTGTTTGCAGTGCTTCCCGCACTTGAGGCGGGAAACGTTATGAAGGCCATGCTGTTGGGGGCTCTTTTCGGCGCAATGGCGTATGCAACCTATGACCTCACAAACATGGCGACGCTCAAGGACTGGCCACTCATCGTGGTCGTCGTCGACATCACTTGGGGAGCACTCCTCTCAGGCTCCGTGGCGACGGCGAGCTTCTACATCGGGAGGTATCTGGGCCTGTAGAATGGCGCACATTTGACGTCGAGCTGTATCTGTACCATAGATGGGAGAGGGGTGGCGCACAAGGGGTATGTACGTGTAGTATATCCCTATATTATTCGTGCATTGTTGGTTTTCAGAGCCCCTTTGAAACCACATACTTAAGATAATCCAGTTCGTATCATATGAATAAAAATCTGGTCTGGGTGCTCATAGCGCTCGCAGTACTCGTCGTGTTGTTCCTCGTTCTTCGAGGCGGCGAACCCGTCATCGATGACGAGATAGTCGATGTCGACGTGCCGGTTGAGGAGGTGCTTGATACCGACCTCTTGCCCGAGTTCGAAGCTGAGGAGGAGGAAGAAGAGGAAGAGGTCGTCACTCCTGAGCCGGTCGAGGGCGAGGATGACACGGAGACCGAAGAAGAGTAATATACTCGAAGGTTTGAAACACCCGCATCACTTGATGCGGGTGTTTTCGTTACAGGCGCACCTGCAAGGGACAGATGTTGCTGTTTTTTCTGTGCATGGTATACCGATAGCGGGTATAGCACATCACAACAGCAAGGAGTGGTACATGAGCCCGAAAAAAATGAAGAAGCGTCTGTTCGTACTTGATACGAATGTCCTCATGCATGACCCGAGCTCCATCTTTCGTTTCGACGAGCATGATCTCTATCTGCCTATGGTAGTGCTGGAGGAAATGGATCGTGGCAAGAAGGGTATGTCAGAAGTGTCCCGCAACGTACGCGAGGTCAGTCGACACCTGGACGGTCTGATGACCGGAGCCAACGCTTCGAACATCGGAGCCGGTGTTCCTATCAGGAACAGTGACAAGACAAGCGTGCACGGCAGACTCTTCTTTCAGACCAATCACGTGAACATCACGCCACCCGACATCATCCGGGAACAGACACCCGACAACATGATCTTGGCGGTCACGCTGGCGGTCACCAAGGAATTCACGGAGCATGAGGTGACCCTGGTGTCGAAAGACATCAACCTACGCATCAAAGCGACCGTGCTCGGTATCCATACCGAGGATTATCGTAATGACCAGGTCATTCGTGACATCGACCTTCTGCACACGGGTATGCTGGAGTTGCCTCTGGACTTCTGGGAGACACACACTAAGGATGTGGAGTCGTGGCTCAAGGAAGGACATACGTATTACCGCATCACCGGACCCGGAGTAAGGGAGTGGCACTTAGGTCAATGCGTGTATCTCGACGACGGTTCGGGTTTTGAAGCCATCGTACGTGACAGGCACGACACTACAGCCATCATCGAAGTCCTACAGGACTACCGCCTTCCGAGGCACGCCGTATGGGGCATCACGGCCCGCAACAGAGCACAGAACTTTGCTTTGAATCTGCTCCTCGACGAGGACATACACTTTGTGTCACTCATGGGCACCGCGGGGACGGGTAAGACGTTGTTGGCACTTGCCTCAGGTCTTTCTCTGGTGTTTGACCACAACAGGCACCGCGAGATCATCATGACCCGTATCACGGTCCCAATGGGTGAAGACATCGGTTTCCTCCCAGGGAACGAGGAAGAAAAGATGACGCCATGGATGGGGGCACTCATGGACAACCTTGAGTTCCTCTCTACACCGAGTAAGCCGGGCGATGCGGGCGACTGGGGGCGCGCTGCCACAGACGAGCTCTTACGGTCTCGCATCCGTATACGGTCCATGAACTTCATGCGTGGAAGGACCTTCCTCGGGAGGTTCGTCATCCTGGATGAGGCGCAAAATCTGACTCCCAAGCAGATGAAGTCCCTCATTACTCGAGCAGGGCACGGCACGAAGATAGTGTGCCTCGGCAACGTCGAGCAGATCGACACACCGTACCTTACGGAGACATCGTCGGGTATCACCTACGTCGTAAACCGCTTCAGGGATGAGAAGCACACCGGCCACATCACGCTCGAGCGTGGTGAACGGAGCTATCTCGCCGACCTTGCTAACAAGGTATTGTAACCACATACCCCGCAACGAATGTTGCGGGGTCTTCTTATGAGTTCGTATCTTTGCCAAACAGAAAAATGGTCGCGGGTAAAAAACACCGACCAGTCCATGGTCGGTGTGAAATGGTGGGCAAACCTCAACTCGCGTCCACGATGCCACGGGACTGAAGCTGCCGCAGAATTATCGGGTCTGTCCTGTTCTTTGACGTTGCCGCTTTCATGAATATCACGATGCGGTCAATGTCACGAATGATGCTTTTCACCTCCTCTTCAGTTCGGTGGACCTGAACAATGGAGGTAAATCCAAGGTCCATGAGAGCCTCGTCCCTACGGGCGACCCCGATGGCGTACGCTATGTAGCAGGCAAGTCCGCTGTGTCGAGCGTGTATCCTGCCGGCAAACGACCTCCAGGCACTTACCCACTGGTCCCACTCGACATCCGAAACATCTTCCTTGCTCACACGCAAGAATAGTGTCACTCGTACGAGTGCTGACTCCCAGTCCCAATCCCTTTCCGAAGACTTCCTCCGCTCGCGTTCGACCGCCCGCTTGTGGTACGTACGACAATGTTCACACTGATAGTAGCAGGAGAGTACGTATGCTACGTATTCTCTCGCCAACATCGACATGACAAATGGGTCAGACTCACCGGGAACTCCCGTAAAGACGTGCGCGTGGAGTTCCATGAGTACATCATTGAATGCAGTTCCGAGTATGGGTTCTTCTTTGCGTATCATCACTCACCTCACTGTATAAGGACCATGTGCTGTCACACATACTACAAGGGAGAAGGCGTTATCACAAACCCCGGCACGGCGTCCGGGGTTTGTGGTCATTACTGGCGCGACTGCAAGACCCTGTGTCGAATGTACTTGTATATCTCGCCAAACCAAAGCACATTTGAGGCGATGGCGATGATCACTACGATCTCAATGAAGGAGAGCGTCTCAAATCTGAATAGTTGCTGGAAAAAGGGAGTGTACAGAGCCATGAACGTGATGGGCACTGCGATCGCGAGAGCGGCAGCGGCAGCCTTGTTGCTGAAGAAGCCAATGACAAAGAGTGAGTCGCGGAGCGAGCGCACATTGAGCATGTTGAAGAACTGTGTGAATGCCATGACCGCAAACGCACCTGTTCGCGCCTTGTCGATACCCTCAGGAAGGAAATACTGGAAGATGAAGACCGTACCGACAACCATGACAGACACCACGGTTATGAAGAATGGTATGATCTCCAGCCCCAGAATATTCTCTTTCTTTTTGCGGGGCTTCTCATTGAGCACCTCATGGTGCGACGGCTCAAGCGCGAGTGGGGCACCGGCGGTACCGTCGGTGACCAAGTTGAGCCAGAGGATCTGCGTTGGCAAGAGGGGAAGCGGCAGACCCATGGCCATGGTGCTGAGTATGGTTGCGTGTTCGGCAAAGTTCGTGCTGATAAGGAAGGTTGCGGACTGTCGAGTGTTGGTGAACACCGTTCGCCCCTCTTCGACAGCATTGATGATGCTTGCAAAGTTGTCATCGGTGAGCACGATGTCTGAAGACTGCCGCGCAACGTCCGTGCCAACTTTACCCATGGCAATACCGATGTCTGCTTGCTTGAGTGCGAGAGCGTCATTAACGCCGTCCCCGGTCATTGCCACCACCTGGTCTGCTGCCTGCAGTGAGCGCGCTATGCGTAGTTTGGTCTTTGGCTCCAAGCGGGCAAACACAGGGATGCGTTGCACGGCCTTGCTAAATTCTGCGTCAGACAATGCTTCAAGTTCCACTCCGGTCATCACCATGTCGCGCATCGAACCCTCATGTTCACCGATGAGTCCTATTTCTTTCGCTATAGCATAGGCCGTGGTCTTGTGGTCACCGGTCGCCATGATGACCCTGATGCCCGCGCGTCGTGCTTGAGCAATGGCTTCAGGCACGTCGTTGCGCACCGGATCCTTCATGCCGACAATACCCACAAACACGAGTGATGAGACATCATCGTCGGCAATGTCTTTCACTCCGGTAGGAAGCGTGCGGTACGCGAGACCAATGACACGCAGTGCCTTGCGGGAAAGGTGTTCTATCTCTTCCACGTACCGCTCACGGTCCTTGGGAGAGAGGTGGACCACGGCGTCACCCACCATGTGGCTCTCTGAGAGATCGAGAAGGCGTTCGGGTGCCCCGGCAACGTACACCTCGTGGAAATCCTCAAACCCTTCACCATGTTCACGCAGCTCTACGAGTGTTGCGTGATACTTGGTCTCGGAAGAGAAGGGAATGTCACGAAGAACGTGCTC
>SKIN01000028.1 GCA_007116405.1 Candidatus Kaiserbacteria bacterium
TACTACAGGGGGTACTAGCGGTGGGAGTACACCGTCGGAGGACACCGAAACCATTGGTAACGAGCCCGGTTTTTACGCACCGACAGTCTCCGGAGGTATCGCCGACAGCTGGGAGAATGGCGAACACGCCCTCACCTCCAATGACACATATGCCACATCTGCCGTGGCCGGGGCACAGCAGACCTACAGCAGCTTCAATATCTTAGAAATTCCTTCCACCAACACTATCACGGGAATAACAGTTAAACTCGAAGCGTCAGCCACGAGCGAAGGTGGCACCATCAGTGTGGCAGTATCCTGGGACGGGGGCGTTACCTTCAGCGAGCCGCGTACCACCGACTCTCTAACCACCACTGACGCTGTCTATACCCTCGGTGGACCAGCTGATATCTGGGGCAGGACTTGGGCGTCGTCTGATTTTAGTAACGATAATTTGGTTGTACGCATAACAGCAAACCCTTCAGGAGACAACACACTACGCCTTGATGCCATTCAAATAGCCCCTCACCACCAGGCGACTGGTGGTGATTACACCGCGCCGGGTAGATTCTAGAGTAATATAGGGGCGGTGCCTTACAAGGGCAAATCCTACACATGGAGTACATCCTACGACACATTCAACGGCAGGGGATATTTGGTTGGTTGTATCTTGCCAACCTTTTTTATGGCCTGCATTTCTTTGGCGTACTCTACATAAACAGTTCGTTCTTGGAACGTCACATCTCTCAGAGTGAGGTGGGCTTTGTCTTTGCCGTAAGCTCGATGCTCGCTATCGTTGCGCTTGCATCGGCGCCACTCTTTCTGCGCAGTTTGGGCAACTACAACATGGCGCTCTTGGTCACGGGTATCAACCTTGCTGCGGTACTCGGCCTTTCATTTGTCACCGACCTTGGGTGGATACTCGTGCTGTTTGCGATACATACGATGCTGCTGCCCTTGATACTGCTGTCGTTTGACGTGTTCATCGAGAGCAACAACCATGACGAAGGTGCGACCGGTTCCATACGCGGCATATTCCTCTCGATGGGGCTTATTGCGGCTCTCTTCTCTCCATTCATCGCAAGCCGCATTGCGGGGGAGGGGGCGCAGTACGAAATGGTGTACTTCTTTGCGGGGCTTGCGCTGGTGCCGATACTCCTCATTTTGAGCCTGCGGTTCCAAAACTTCATCGACCCGATGTACCAGGCGCTTTCGCCCCGAAAGATGTTGCGGGCGGTGTGGCGCAACGACAACCTGTGGCGCATCTCTATGGCGCAGTTCCTGATGCGGTTCTTTCTTTCGTGGTACGTGGTGTACATGCCGCTCCATCTGCACCTCAATGTCGGCTTCACATGGCCGGAGATAGGTCTGATACTGTTCCTGATGCTCATACCATATGTGGTGCTGGAGTATCCGGCGGGGAAAATAGCTGACAGATGGCTTGGTGAAAAGGAAATACTCACTCTCGGTTTTGTGATAATGGGAGTCTCCACGCTCGCATTCTTCTGGCTTGAAAGTACCAGCTTGTGGGTGTGGGCGGCGTTTCTTATGGCAACACGCGCGGGCGCGGCGCTTGTCGAAGTGATGACCGAGACCCACTTCTTCCGTATGGTGAACGGTGCGGACGCGAGCATACTCTCGATATTCCGCATGTTGCGCCCCATTGCCTACACCATCGGCCCCGGCGTGGCAGGTGTGTTTCTCTTTTTTGCCGAAGACATTCAGTACCTCTGGCTTATCCTGGCCGGGGTCATGCTCGCTGGTGTCTACCAAGCCCTCCGACTCAAAGACAGCAAGTGACCCTCATCACTGAAGACCTATCACAACGACCGTTGTAATAGGTCTTCACTCTCGGAATCAGAGTAACCCTTCATGTCTGTAGAGGGTGGGATAGAGCAAGCGTTTCAAAACGACCGTCTTGAAACGCTTGCATCCCACAACATCAATCTTTTCCGGCCACATCTCCAAGAGCGGAATTCAATCTAACTCACACAGCGCAATTCAACCCACCCACCACAAGCGTTTCGGTACGACCGTGCCAAAACGCTTATATCCCACAGTGCCGACCTTTTTCAACCACATCCCCACGCACGAGATTCAATCTAACTCAGAATTACATACTAATGAGTTAGATTGAGTCTCCTTCACGCATGACTTGGCTAGATCCGGACGTCATTGTAAGTGAAGGTGGGGAAGTGCTTTCAGCGGGTCGGCAGAAGGCTCGTAGACTCTACCCGTACAACTCACTATGTGAGCCAACAGCCACAAAATGAACCATGTCATCGTCAATGTATACGTAAACAGCCCTGATGTCTCCAGTAACATTGACACTTACGTGGTTAGACCATTTCCCGGATAAGCGATGATTACGCAGACTTGGGTCGAATGGGTCGTCTACAAATCTTTGCAACACCAACAACACCTTCTTCTTTACTGGTTTCGGTAATTTTGCAAAATCTTTTTCGAATCGTTTTGATAGTATGTACTGCATACTACAGATCCTTGAGGTGTGCGATCATTTTGTCACCCGACTCAAATGTTCGCGCTTGTCCTGTTTTGTACTCTGTCTGCGCTTCCTCCAAGATCCGTTCAAGGTATGGGGTAGGGCGCAGAGGGTTAGCGGAAAGGGTGATCTCTTTCTCCCGAACAAATTGTTTGAGGAACGCATTAATAACGGTACTGAGAGGTACCCCAAGTTCCGCAGAAACTCTTTTAGCTTCAGCTTTTAATTTCTTGTCAGTTTTTATGTTGAGTATTGTGTGCGTGTTCATATACCAAAGTATATACAACGGTATTTTCATGTCAAGCAACCAAAAGTTGCATAAGGGTGGCTACCAGGAGTCATTCAGGAGAGCGCCAGCCTATAAAACCGACGAACGAGATTCAACCTAACTCACCCACCGTAATCCAACCCACGCACCGCAAGCGTTTCAAGACGACCGTCTCAAAACGCTTACATCCCGCACCGCCAATCTTGTCCGGCTACATCTCCAAGAGCGAGATTCAATCTAACTCAGAAGTACATACTAATGAGTTAGATTGAATCTCGCACAAAGAACCCTTCGGTTACTGTGGGGTGAGAGAGGAGCGGCGCACAGACCACAGGCATGGTGACTCGGGAGTGGTACACACATTTCATATATCTATATATTCAGTTCTATGTTGCTGCCGTACTCTGGAGTAATTAAACACGCTCATGGTGATCGATGAGGATATCGAGGTCTATGCTTGTTGGTCTCGTATCGCTGCCCAGAAGACCCTGCATGTCTTTTCGATATGCTGCAGGCCCGCCATATAGGTCTGCTATCTCTGTACTCCTAACAATGGTGGGGAAGCGGGCTTGGTCGGCGTGGTCAGACAGACTGCTCCACTCATAGTCACATAGACTCTGCCAAGCCGTAGTTCTTGAAGTATGTTCACCCGCACGGGTCTTGTGCACTAGGGGCAACGGATTCATGTGAATGTAGTGTGGAATATAGCGGAGCTGTGCGTCTGTGTGTACATGCGCACGCTTAAATCGTCCTTGGAACAAGACCCCGCTCCGTTTGTGTCGTTGGTTAAAGAACAAAGTGTATCCCACCCCGAGTTTATGCATAAAGCGCCATATCCCACCATCGACGCGTTGTTTGAGAAGGAGGTGGTAGTGATTCGGCATGAGACAAAACGCAACAACATCTACCAGGAGGTCTTCCTCGGTCTTTGGAGTAAGTGAAAGACGCTCTATTCCGTAACGATACGCACGTGCCACATTACGGGAAGGGCGGGCATAGTTGAGTGTCGATAGGAGATGTACGAAGTACCGGTACTCCTCGGTTTCCAAGAAGACCTTCCGTTTGTCAGCACCACGATTGTACACATGATAAAACTCCCCTGTCTCGCACGACGGATGGACAAGATGTGATGTACTGGACATACATGTAGATTACTGAAATTAAGTACCCACATCATAGTGCCCACGGCCAGTGATAGGGAAGTGTAGAGGTGTGTATTACTTCCGCATCCATCTGCTGACTGACTGCACGAGATGCACCCACGCAACCGCACACTTGTCACAACGGCTGTAGACTCATTTGTGCGGTCGCACAAATGAGTCTACACGCTAACCCTGCATGGTGACACCGACGAACGAGATTTCAATCTAACTCACCACCTCAGCGACTCGCATCCGACTGAGATTCAATCTAACTCACTTCCATAACTCACACCTTGCGCCACGAGATTCAATCTAACTCATTACTCTATAATTCTGAGTTAGATCGAATCTCGTTCGTGGGGATCTGGTCGAAAGGGGTTGTTACTGAAGGATGTAAGCGTTTTGAGACGGTCGTCTTGAAATGCTTGCGGTGCGTGGATTGGAGTATGGCGGGTGAGTTAGATTGAATCTCAATCACGCACCGTCCCCGAGTATCCTATCAGTTGAGTGGGAGAGGGAGTGATGGTGTCTGTGGTGAGTGAGGTTGAATCTCGCCGCGTGAGATCTGGCGTAGACGTGAGTTAGCTTGTGTTTCAATCATACGAAGCTCAATTCTCTACCACGCACGAGCAGTACCTTGTGGTTGTGTGTGCAAGGTGCGGCAACCCCTACCTTGCATGGAGACTTATTACAACGGTCGTTGAAATATGTCTCCATGCCATGTCTCCTGCGTGGTTGGACGACTGAGTTAGATTGAATCTCGTGCGTCGACCTCCCGTACGTTTTGGTACGCCAGTGGGCGTGAGTGAAAGTGATGAGAGGTGCGAGCAGCAGAACGCAGACACCCCATGCGGGGTGCGTGGGGTGTTGTGTGTATGTATGATACAAGAATCGGTTCGGGAACGAACGCCGTGTCAGCACCCACAACTCGACCGAAGAGGGGAGTGTGGCAGGGCTTAGTACTACAATCCCAATACGACCGGTATCACGATAGGGCGCTTGTTCGTCTTTGCTAGGAGGAAGCGGCCGACCGATTCACTGATACTCTGTCGTACGTATTCGAAGTCGATGGGGTTGCTGTTCTTGGTGGCGTCCACTATCGCTTTCTTCACGATGACTCGCGCCTCACCCAGAAGATCTTGGCTCTCACGCAGATATACGAACCCTCGCGAGATGATATCCGGACTCTTGCGAAGTTCACCGGTGCGAGCGTTCACTGTGGCGATGATGACGAACATGCCGTCTTGAGCGAGTGTCTTCCTGTCGCGGATAACGACCTCTTGTACGTCACCCACCGAGAGACCATCAACCATCATGAGTGAGCTCGGTGCCTTTACGTCGAGAACCTTCGCCTCTTTCCCCTCGATGAAGTCGACGATGGTACCGTTGTCAGGAATAATGATGTTCTCCCTAGGAAAACCCGCATCAATGTTTGCTTGTGCGTGGCAGCGTATCATCGAATGGTAGCCATACCCCGGCATAAAGAACCGTGGTTTGACCTGCTCGCGGATCCACACCAGCTCGCCGGTGTTGCCGTGGCCGGTCGAGTGCACGTCGCTCGCGCGGTAGTGGATGATGCGCACACCATGGCGGTAGAGGTTGTCCTTAAGCCGCTGCACCGAAAGCTCGTTGCCCGGAATGATGGAGCTTGAGAGTACGATGGTGTCGCGCTCATTGAGTGTAATGAACTTATTCTTCTTTGTAGCGATACGCATGAGTGCGGCGAACTCTTCTCCCTGTGCTCCCGTTGCAAGTACGACGATACGCTGGGCAGGGTAGTCACCGATCTGGTCCGCAGTGATGAACGTGTCCGGCCGGACCTTAACGCGTCCCGCCATCTTGGCTATCTCAATATTGGTCTTGATAGAGCGGCCCTCAGCGACCACCTTTTTGTTCAGCTGTTCACAGACAGAGATGATGTGGATGAGGCGCTCGAACTGGCTCGCGAACGTACCGATGATAAGACGCCCGGGTACACTGCGGATGATCTCCTCGAGCGTATTATGGACAACCTTCTCAGGTATCGAGAAGCCCGTCTTCTCAGCATTCGTGCTGTCGGCAAAGAGGAGAATGTTGTTCGCACTGCCGACCTCTTTCCATATCTTCTGCTCACGGGCACTCGGCACCCCGTCTTCATGGTCGAGCTTGAGGTCACCGGAGATAACGATGTTGCCCCACTTGGTCTCTACAGAGACACCGCAGGAATCGCTGATGCTGTGCGTGACGGGGAAGAAGCGCACAACGGTGGAACCCATGGTCACTTTGTCGATTGTTTCCACTACGCGCACATCCGCGGCGGGCAGGTGAGGAAATTCCTCCTGCCGCTTCTTTACGAGGAGGGACGTCACCTCGGTACAGTATACGGGTGGGTTGCCGAGACGTTCGAGCATGTAGGGAAGCCCACCGATGTGATCGAGGTGACCGTGCGTTATCACGATACCGCGTATCTTTTCCTTTCGGTCCTCTAGATAGCGGGTGTTAGGCAGAGCATAGTCGATACCCGGCGACTCTTCGTCAGAGATGAACTGAAAGCCGGCGTCGGAGACAATAATGTCCTCAGGGGTCTCGACGACGAACATGTTCTTGCCGACCTCTTCGACACCGCCGAGGGGTATTACACGTACCGCGTTTTCTGGTACGGGCGGTATATACACATCAAGCTTCTTGGCAGGTAGGTAATTGGTGCGCTGCATCGGGAGACGCGTACCGGGTCGTGGCAATGGACGACCTTTTCCGCGCCCTTGCCCTCTTCCTTTGCTGTTTCCTTTTGCGTGTGCTGGAGCACCACCCTTCTGCGGGCGTGTACCCGAGACGAATGGACGTGAGCGCCGCGTGCGCCCCGCGGCATCGCCTCCTTGTGGAGCAGCACGTCCTCCGGACGAACCGGCCTCAGTAAACGTGCGGATGGAAGGACGACGCCGACCTTTTCCGCTTTGATCGCGCTTATGCGCATGGGTATCCGACATACCAGTGGTAGGGATTACAAGTAATGATAATAATTTGTTTCAAACATGAGGGGTACGGCAAAGTACGATGCCGCGCCACATACCGAGTTCCCGGGCACAGTGTATGTTCTGTGTCGTCCGCACCGGGGTGCCATAGAGGAGTGAACTTACCCGTACTGTAGCAAAAGACCGCACCGGGTGCAAATGCGACAGCGGTGGATAGTGTTCATACCCGTACGTATACCCACTGTGTGGATATGCACACCCGCGGCATGGTCATGTGTTGGTATACTTACCGTACGCGACATTATCAGCGTTACGTACCTTTATATATATCATCTATGGCACTACGAGTAGCTATCAACGGCTTTGGCCGTATCGGCAGGGCATTCGTTCGGGCGACCGCAGGCGATCCGGATATCGAACTGGTCGCAATAAACGACCTCTCCGACATTGAGAACCTGGCATACCTCCTTAAGTACGATACCGCGTACGGTCCGGCATCGTTTGCCGTAGAGACACGTAAGATAGACTGGAGGACCGTACTCGTGGTGGACGGCAAGGAAGTTCCGGTATACCAGGAAAAGGACCCGGCAACACTGCCGTGGAAGGACCTCAACATAGACGTGGTTATCGAAGCCACGGGGGCGTTCACAAAATACGAAAAGGCCAAGCGACATCTCGATGCAGGTGCGCGGCGCGTGGTCATCACTGCTCCGGCAAAGGGCGACCCATCGGCAGCCGGAGTGACCGGAGGTACGGCGCTCATGGGTATCAATGACGAGATACTAAGCACCTGCACCATAAGCAGCAACGGTTCCTGCACCACGAACGCGGCTGCTCCTGTGATAGAGATCCTTCACGAAACATTAGGCATCGAGAAAGCGATGCTCAACACCATCCACGCATACACCGCGACACAAGGTATCGTCGACAGACCTGATGCAAAAGATTGGCGCCGGGGCAGGGCGGGTGCGAGCAACATCATCCCCAGTAGTACGGGTGCGGCCTCGGCAGTGACGGAAGTGGTCACCGACCTCAAAGGCAAGTTCGACGGTATTGCCATGCGCGTGCCGGTCATAACCGGCTCGGTCGCTGATATCACCTTTATCTCAAAGCGCCCCACCTCTGTCGAGGAGGTGAACGGCATTCTCCGTCTCGCTGCCGAAGACCCGCGCTGGGCGGGTATCTTTGCCGTCTCAAGCGAAGAGTTGGTTTCGAGTGACATCATTGGCTGCCCGTACGCTTCAATGGCTGACCTTACCATGACCCGCGTCGTTGACGGCACTCTCGTCAAGGTGTGCGCATGGTATGATAATGAAATGGGCTACACCTACGCACTCGTGAAGCACGTACTTGCCATCGGGCGGAAGTAGCCGTCATACCATGAAGGTAGTATTCGCATCCGATCACGCGGGGTACCTCTTGAAGGAATCCCTCAAACCGTTCGTAGAAGACCTGGGATATGAGGTCGTGGACGTCGGGGCTCATACGCTTGACCCGGATGATGACTATCCGTCGTTTTGCGCGGAGGCGGCACGTATCGTTGCCCACGAACCGGAAACAACACGCGCGATACTTCTTGGTGGGTCAGGTCAAGGTGAAGCAATGATGGCAAACCGTTTTCGCGGTGTACGCGCAGTCGTGTACAACGGTGAGAGCAGAGGAGCATTGTACAATGAGCTCGATGAGATCGCACTTTCCCGTGAACACAATGACGCAAACATCCTTTCGCTCGGTGCCCGCTTCATGGTCACTGAAGAAGCAAAAGACGCTGTTCGTCGCTGGCTCGAAACGCCATTTAGTGGCGAAGAACGACATCGTCGCCGAATAGCCGGCATCGATACTGAGGCGCAGAATAGCGCATCATCATAAACAATAGAGTTCGGTATGAGGACGCAACACATCATTCCAGCTATCATCCCCGATTCTTTGGAGCGCCTCACCGCACAGGTGCGAGAGGTTCGTTCCGTCGCGATGCGTGTACAAGTCGACGTTATGGACGGCACCTATGCCCCCACGACCTCATGGCCGTACGCGGGTGTTGACCGTGCAAATTTTGAAGCTATTCGCAGAGAAGATGAGGGTCTTCCGTACTGGCAGGATGTTGAATATGAGATAGATCTTCTGCTGAGGAGACCGGAGGACCGTATCGAGGAATGGACACTCGCGGGCGCTGCATGTGTCATTGTACATGTGGATAGTACCAACGCACTTGAACGTATCTGTGCAGAGTGTGTCGATAGGCGTGTCGAGGTTGCACTGGCAGTGAGTCCTTCGACCGATATCAACCTCTTAGAGCCGTGCGTTTCATCAGCAGTCTTCATACAATGTATGGGTAATGATCGTATCGGAAGACATGGTGTGCCGCTAGACCCTCGCACGTTTGACACGGTA
This sequence comes from Candidatus Kaiserbacteria bacterium, assembly GCA_007116405.1. Lineage (GTDB taxonomy): Bacteria > Patescibacteriota > Minisyncoccia > Phycocordibacterales > UBA12088 > UBA12088. Next base: position 9,235 of record SKIN01000028.1, read on the forward strand.
CGCGCCATACGCAAACGTTGGGGTGATATACCTATCGGCGTTGATATTGGAGTGAACGAAGAGACCATCCCCGATCTCATCCGTGCCGGGGCAACGCGCTTCGCAGCAGGTTCCGCGGTATACGGAAGTGGTGACGCAAAACACGCCTTTACTACACTCGAAGCACTTGCCCGTAAACTGTTGCACGACACAGCGGAGTGATACACTCGTTCGTTACCATTTTGTACATTACCCACCACGACGTACACTGTATCTATGACCTATCTCACCGAAGCGGACCTAGCACGTTTGCAGGCGTACGCATGTGACATACGCTGTACCGTACTCTCCATGCTCGCGGAAGCGGGCAGTGGACACACGGCGGGGAGTCTCGGCATGGCTGACATCTTTTCGGCCTTCTACTTTCATATCTTGAACCATGACCCGGCAGACCCTGAAAAGGAGGGGCGTGACCGGCTCATTCTCTCAAACGGACACATTGCGCCCGTGCGCTACGCCGCAATGGCACATGCGGGGTACTTTCCGCTCGAGGAGGTACTCACCCTTCGACGTCTCGGCTCGCGTTTGCAAGGCCACCCTGAGCGCACCCATTTGCCGGGGCTCGAGACGACCAGTGGTCCCCTTGGTGACGGCCTCACACAAGCTGCCGGCATGGCGCTTGCGTACCGTATGGACGATACTCCCGGACGCATCTACGCCGTGATGAGTGATGGGGAACAGCAGTGCGGTATCACCTGGGAGGCGGCGATGTTCGCCGGCGCTCGCGGACTCAGCAACCTCACCGCGGTCATCGACCGCAACCACATTCAGATCAGCGGCACCACCGAAGAGGTGCTCGACGTAGACCCGCTTGCGGAGAAATACGAAGCGTTCAACTGGAACGTGCTCCTGGTCGACGGTCACACCATCGACATGTTCATCGACGCTATCGAGACGGCGAAGAGCGTTGAGGACAAGCCGACCGTTATCATTGCCACGACCATTCCTGGGAAGGGTGTGCCTGAGATAGAGGGTGACTACACTTGGCACGGCAAAGCACCCACAAAAGAGCAGGCGGAGCGTTGGATAGCGGCACTCGAAGAAGCGCGCGATGCGGTTGGCGCGACCCTATGATGTACCATATATACATATACGTATGCTGATACACGACACACAATTACATCCCGATCTTTTCAATACTGACGATCTCGAACATGCAAGTACGCGTGACGGCTTCGGGGAAGCTGTTGTTGAGGCGGGAAAGGAAGACGAACGCATTGTGGTCCTTTCTGCCGACGTCGCGGATTCTGTCCGCGCGAATGCGTTTCGTGACGCTTTCCCCGAACGCTTTATCGAGGTCGGTGTCGCTGAACAGAACATGGCCGGTCTTGCTGCGGGTCTCGCGGCATGTGGCAAGATACCGTTCATCGCCGCGTACGCGACCTTCAGCCCCGGCAGGAATTGGGAGCAGATACGCACTACCATCGCACTCTCTGAGTTGCCGGTAAAGATACTGGGTATGCATACCGGTGTGTCAGTTGGTCCCGACGGCGCGACGCATCAGGCGCTTGAAGACATCACCCTGATGCGTGTACTCCCGAACATGCACATCATTGTACCGGCCGACAAATGTGAAGCAAAAAAGGCGATACATCACGCAGTCGGTAACAACGCCCCGACCTATATCCGTTTCTCTCGGCATGAGACCCCGGTGTTCACCACAGAAGAGACACCGTTCGCTCTCGGCAGGGCAGAGTACCTGTGGCGGGATGGGAACCCCCGCGTTGCCCTCATGGGCGCCGGTCCTCTTCTCTACGACGCGTTGCTTGCGGCGCGCATTCTCCAGGAAGAAGGTATCGGCGTATCAGTACTCAACCTACACTCCATCAAACCGATGGATGTTGAAAGGGTAAAGGAGGCGGCGCGCGACGCAGGAGCTGTCGTCACCATCGAAGAACACCAGATACTCGGTGGTGTTGGAGGCACTGTCGCCGAGGTACTCGTACAGAACACTCCCGTGCCTGAGGAAATGGTTGCGGTGCACGACCGCTTCGGGCAGTCGGGCAACGCCGGTGAGCTGCTGGACGCCTACCGCTTGAATACCTACGCGATCGTCGAGGCGGCACGCCGCGCTCGCGCACGAGCCGACGGTACCATGTGACCATCGGTGCGTTGCACCACACTGTCCCGCTACGACCGTAGAGCTGCCGCTCCTGTACACACTCATGAGCGTGTGTTATAATATCGCGAGTATCCAACAGAGGGGGTGATGCATGAAGAAGGTTGTAGTCTCTGTAGCCGTATCCTTGCTTTTCTTGTTCGCCAACCCATCGTTCGCCGTGCCGCCGTTTCCGTTTTGGCAGGTCTGCAACGGTGACTTGTGTACGTACATGGACCTGCGGGACTGGGAGCCGCCCGACTACGAACAGCGTGCGCCATCTCCGTGGCTACCATGGGAGTTGTTCCTTTTCGTGAACAAAGACAGCCCGCTCATGCCGTCCTACGAGCGGTGGGCGCTCGACTGGTTCAGTACACTCTTGCCACTTGTGGAGGATGAAGGATATACGATGTTGGACATACGCGTTCGCCACGACATGGACACAAGGACAAGTTACGTCTTGTGGCCAGGGGAATTCTAAGTACGCAATCAACACCCTCGCATAAAGCGAGGGTGTTTCTTTTTACGCATTCTGCGCTAGGGGTTCAATTGCCAGATAGCCCAGGTGAGGTACGAGGCGAACGACACCCATACGAGGTAGGGGACAAGGAGCCCCGCCACTCGCTTGTCGAACCGAAGCGCAAGGACGATAAGGCCGACGATACTCGCAAGGAGTACAAGTATTTCAAAGAACGCGAATTGCGGGTTCTGTAAACCAAAGAAAAGGAAGCTCCAGAGTGTGTTCAGTACCAGCTGTACAAAGAACAGTCGAAGCCAGAGACGGCGCGCGCGGCCACCAACACGTCGTGTCCACACCAGATACAGTGCCACGCCGAGCATCAGGTACAGGATGATCCAGACTGGACCAAACACCCACGACGGCGGGGTGAGAACGGGTTTCTCTAGTGCCTGGTACCAAGTGTCGAGCGACCGTGCTGTGGCGATGGCACCAATGAAGCCGGCTAGTTGAGGAAGGGCGAGCGCAAGTACGAGCTTTGCGGGGCGGATGCCTCTCATATACATACAGTATAGCGTGGGGTGGGGTCTGCCGCATACCGTTACGGCTTCTGGCGCAGACCGCGCAGTCTATGGTATAACACCATACATCGGGCCTATAGCTCAGTTGGTAGAGCGCTGCATTCGCATTGCAGAGGTCGGGAGTTCGACTCTCCCTAGGTCCACCCGTTCGAGTATCA
>SKIN01000044.1 GCA_007116405.1 Candidatus Kaiserbacteria bacterium
ACTCAAAATTACAAAATATTGAGTTAGATTGAATCTCGTCATTGTTGGACAACTAAAAAGGGTGACGCCATGCGACGCCACCCTCCAAGGAGCAAAAGTACTACACAAACACTTTCTGCAAGACGGTTATCAGACCGACCAGGGCGAACAGCATGATCAAACCAAAGAATACGCCGATCGTCAGGTTCATCATTCCGTTGTCGAGAGACCTCATAAGGTCTCCGTTCTCATGCCACCTTCTTTTGCGACGGGTGGAGAGATACAACTTGCCGCCACTGTCTTCGTGGATGCTGACGTGTTTCCAGCCGCCATCTTCGCGATAGCGTCGGATGATCTCATCACGCATCCACGGCTTGTAGCCATGGGGGAGCTGCACTTCCCTTGTCGTCTTCGAGAGGGACTCGAGGTCCTCGTCGAGTGCTGTAACGACACGGTTTACCGCTTCTATCCTACCCTCGTCCATTGCGGGGGGTTCATTTGGTTTTACAGTCATTGTACTACCTCCATTCTTTCGTTGACCTGCGTATCTAAATATCACATGACAAGATTATGTCAAACATCACCGCCCCGACGTATGAGATTCAATCTAACTCATTAATGACTATCTGCAGGCTGTGACCCTACGTAACGTAGTGAGGATTGAAACCAGATACGACACTCAATCAATTATAACTTTCAGTTTCGGCCATTTTTGCAACCAAGATTTCTTTGTTATGCGCTCATAGAAATAGTCCATCCGTTTTTCCTTAGTGGAAGGTGAGGGACGGATGATCAAGCTAACCAGATCCTCTATACCATGTGGAGCAATGATTATGGGTTGATTGTCCTTAAGTGTAACTGCAACACATGTCGGGGTTTCGACCCAATGAGAAATACCTTCTTGGGTCGACGTGTAAGGGGCATCACCATGGCGTGTGTGCATATACGCCTGGTTCTTTATCTCCCATTCAAGACCCAACTTCCCATTCATTATTGTTGACAGCGCTTTGTCGTGCTCCTCGTCAGCATTGTTGGCATCAAAGTATACGAGGTCTATATCATTGGTGTCCGCCACCTCGCGCCGTATATCATGCAAATGGTCCCAAACCTTATTACGAAGAAATCCGGCACCGATCATCCAGTCCGGGAGACGGAGTTTCTCTGCTTCGTATAGCACCTCCATCATCCACGCGTCAGCCTTAACGAGCTCAGCAATGTCCTCCTCATTCATTCACAGAATATACCACGATTCTTAATAAGCTAGATTGAATCTCGTGCGATGAATACAAACACACCTCTAGCGATGGAAGTGTGTTTGTTTGGCATTTGTCACCCTACCGGCAGACTATTGGAACCAGCTACTTATCCAGTTGTCCACCAAGCACCCAATTTACCAATGATCAAACCTATTATCCCTAAAACGATGAGCACTACTCCCCCACCTTCTCCATTCGGTAGAGAGAAAAAACCTATGATAATGGTAATCCAGGAAAGCAACTTCACCAATTTCCATATTTTAAATGTCTTCTGAATTGTAACTGCGCGACCTTCGTCAAAATAACCACGGTTTTCTATCATTGTAGGGTTTCCGCAGTTGGGGCATGCGGTAGCTCTATCAGAGAATTCCTTTGCACATTCGTCGCAGTTGATCAAACTCATGGGAAATAGTGAGCAAAAGCTAATAAGTGTTTGTGAAAACCGTTATATCTCCATTTTTCTGAACTGTCCACTACTGGTAGGACATTGAGATCAGTCACCATGTAGTTGCCTGGTTGTAGATGTGGGGTGGGGTAATTGGTTGATTTACTTTCCACATACAACAAAGCACCGTGTCAGGTGCTTTGTTTAGGAAAATATATGTGACCCTACCGGGAATCGAACCCGGGTTTCGACCGTGAGAGGGTCGCGTCCTAGCCGCTAGACGATAGGGCCTATGGTTCCAGATTGTACTACAGCTTTTGAAATTACGGAAGAGGTGCGCCGGGGCCGTGCCGGAGTGCGGATCACCGCTTCTTCCACTCTGTGTCTTGGCGCACGAGGAACTCCGGTGCGGTGTTCGGGTCTGCGAGAAGTGAGGCGGAGAGCTTCTCCATGCGCATGGACTGACTGCCTTTGACATATACCGTGTCACCCTCAAAGAGTATCTCCCGAGCAAGCGCGATTGCCTCCTCCACGTTTTGCACGGCTTCAATGCGGGTGCATCTGCCCTTGGCGTCCTTTGCCTTCTGCACCGCGGAGCGCATGCGTACGCCGACACCAACAAATACATGGGCCACCTCCGCAACGTGCGTGCCGACCGCTTCGTGCGCCGAAACAGAAAAGTCACCGAGCTCCATCATGTCACCCAGAAACACCACTATCCTGCCGTCGGTCTTGAGTGTACCGAGCGTGGTAAGTCCGGCTTCAACAGCTGACGGCGATGAGTTGTAACTGTCGTCGATGAGCGTCATGCCATCGCGCCCCTTGAGCACGCGCATGCGACCCGGAGGCGTGGCGTGTCCGGTGAGACTTGGGACCGACGCTGAGAAACCGTGTCCTTCAGCGACCACGACCGCGAGAGCCGCAAGTAAGGGGTAGACGTGATGATGTCCGAGAGTCCCGTCGAGGGTAAGCTCAGCATGTTCTGCTTGGAAGGTCACGGCGGAGGTCATACCCACCGGCCTCTTGTCTTCATAGCGCACCTCGGGTGTGCCACCGCGCACGGTTGCAGCCTCGGAGAACCCATAGGAGAGAACGGTCTGGCCCTCTTCGACAGCGAGGTTGGCCATCTTGGGGTCATCAGCATTCACAATGAGGGTGCCGTGAGCGCGTAGTGCTTTCTTGAGTTCGAGCTTTTCCTCGATGACGGCCTCGGGGGAGTCAAAATACTCCACGTGTACCGGCACATCGGGGAAACGCGTGTACACGACGACATGAGGACGTACCCAGTGGAGCGCCCTGAGGTCACCCGGCCTGTCTGCTCCGCACTCAAGCACAAGCCACTCCGGGTAGTCGTGCTTGAAGAGGACGACGTACGCACCTTCGAGGATATTCTCGAACCAGCCATGCAGCGACGACCAGGCGTTCGGGAGACCCAGTATCGTGAGCGGCACGCCTACTTCACTATTGAAACTCTTTTCACTCTTGCGTGCACGATGATACGCAGAAAGCGCGGTGAATATCGCGTCCTTGGTGCCGGTTTTGCCGACGTTGCCGCTTATCGCAACCACCTTGGGTTTGTACTTACGCAGTGCGAGACGCGCTTCCCAGGTGAGTATGGTCACTACTATCTTCTTGAGGATCCTTTTCATGGGAACTACCCATGTATCATACACGATGCACTCGGAAGAGAATAGTCGTGCTATCGGTCGGGCGGTACTTCGTAGTAGTTGATCAACAGGTCGACCATCTCCATGAACGGTTCGGTGAGTGTTTCGGATGCATATTGAGCACCTTGCGGCTCGACATGAAATAGGAAGATAAGAAATTGCGGGTCATACGCCGGGAAGTAGCCAAAGAGACTGTGGAGGTAGCGACCCTCTTCATACCCACGAGCGCCTTCGCGGGCTATCTGCGCTGTGCCTGTCTTTGCTGCAATGCTGTAGCGGTCTTTCTTCACGTTACCACCTCGCAACGTAGTGTCGACCGTGTCAACGAGCATGCGGGTGATCTCTTCGGATGCCTCCGGTGAGAGTACGCGCACCTTGTCATCGGGAGCGACGCGCCCTTCCCCACCTTTGTAGTAATCAATGGCTTGCACCAAATGCGGGGTGATGAGGTTGCCACCGTTTGCAAGTGCCGACAGTGCACGTACTGTCGCTATGGGCGTGAGTGCGATACCTTGGCCGAATGATGCGGTGGCGTATTCCAAATCTCGAGGTGAATCCAAGTTATCAATGAGGCCGCGCACTTCAAACGGCAGATCGATACCAGTCTCCTCACCAAAACCAAATGCGCGCATACGTTCACCAAGCACTTGAGTACCGACCTTGCGGGTCATGTACGCCATACCAACGTTCAGTGAGTTGTTCAGAACCGCCTGCATGTCCACGACACCTCGGGCGCGCCCGTCGAAGTTACGTATTGTAGCCGTGTCAATGACGACCGAACCAGTGTCGTTGTACGTGGTCTCTGCGGTGATGGCACCGGTGTCGAGACCTATGGCGAGTGCTATCGGCTTGATGATGGAGCCCATTTCGTACACGTTCTCAACCAGGATGTTGCGGAATACCTGGGAGTTGCCGGTGAGGTACAGGTGGTTGGGATTGTACGAGGGCAATGATGCGAGCGCGTAGATACCTCCCGTACGAGGGTCAATCACGATACCACCGAGCTGCCGCGCGCCCCAGTCCTCTTGTGCCCTCGTGAGAATGGTCTCAAGCGACTGCTGTACGATCGGTTCTACCGTCGTCACTAGACTGCCCTGACGTGTGAATCCCTCGTCATGGATGAGGTCGCGAAGACCGGTAAACACTTCGGCAAAAAAGTTCACGTACAACTTGCTGCTTTCCCGCTCGAGGACCGATTCCCAGTAGCGCTCCAGGCCATACTGGCCGTGCAAGACGTGACCGTTGTGCCCGTAGCCTACAAAGCCGAGGATGTGCGACCCGAGGTGGTTGCCGGGATAATGCCGCCACTGTTCCCGATACAAATGGACGCCGGGGAGCCGCAAGGCAACAATAGCGTCCGCGTCGGCCGGTTCGATACGGTTCGCGATCTCCTCATACGGGTCGTCGGGCCTGCTCGCACGCTCTTTGAAGCTCTCTTCGTCGAGCTCGATGATGCGGGAGAGCGCCTCATACGTACGGTCGACGTCGGTGATGCGCATCGGGTTGATAGCGAGCATATACCCGGTACGTATCGATGCTGCCGCGATACGCTCACCGGTGCGCAGCGTGAAATAGATGGAGCCACGATCAAAGATGTTATGTGTACTGCGCACGTACTGCTGCGTTGCTTGTTCACCGTACGCGTCACCATGCACCACTTGCACAAAGTACAAGCGGGTCGTGAGTACCAGACCAACAAGAACGACTCCTGCGAGGAGGAAGCGGACCCTGAGTACAAATGCAGCACGCATATGCCACTACGGCAGGCGGGTCAACCGTCCTCCCGCCTCTATGGTGACGTAGGCGCTCGGCGTTATCGCCACCAGGTTGAATTCTTCAAGGGCATCGGGGCGCAACGCATCAAGATGCGCAAAGTACTGCGACTCGAGCTCGGTCACACGCGCTTCTTCCATGCGTATTGAAAGGAGAAGCTCTTGACGAAACGCGACCTGAACGACGGTCATTGAGATAAAGTACATGTATGCAAAAAGGAGACCGATGAGCGTGAGCCACTCGAGCCACAAGATCACACCCGAGAACGGGATGTGTGCGATGCGTAGGTATGTTGTTTGAATGATATTTGCCATGTGGTCTCTTGCGTGGTTTTGTGCGTCCCGTCATTGAGTCGATGCTTTTTCGAAGCAGCGGAGTTTTGCGCTGCGGGCTCGAGGGTTTGCGAGTACTTCGTCTCTCGAAGACGGGATGGGGTGCTTTGTTAGCACCGTACCCTCGCCTTGCCGTGCCCACTCGCGGAATGCCTGCTTCACGATGCGGTCCTCAAGGCCGTGAAAGGTGATGACCGCTATCCTGCCGCCATTCCGCACTAAACGCTTCGCCGCTTCAAGACCTTCCGTGAGAGCGCCGAGTTCGTCGTTCACCGCCATACGTATCGCCTGAAACGTGCGCGTTGCCGGATGGCGTTTGCCTCGCCTGCCGAGCGCTGCCTCGATGAGTTCCGCGAGCTCACGTGCCGAGGCGATAGGCTGTTCTTCTCGCCGTTCTCGTATGACCCGCGCCACTTTACGTGCTCGTGTCTCACCTCCAAATCCATAGATGATGTCGGCAAGCGATGTCTCGTCCCACTCATTCACGACGTGCCAGGCGGTAAGCTCTCCTTCATCGGTATGTGCCCGGAGCGTCATGCGAAGCGGGTCATCTGACGTGAAGCTGAAGCCTCTCCCGCTCTCACCTTCAAGTTGGTCGGAAGAGAGGCCGAGGTCGAGTAGTATCTTGTCTGCCGCTTCGACGTCGAGCTCGGTGAGGTGACGCGTCATGTGCCGAAAGTTGCCGCAGACGTAGGACACACGCGGGTCCTGCCCTATGCGCGCACGTACACGGTCGAGTGCAGTGGCGTCGGCATCCATGGCGATGTACCTTCCGTCGGGGCCCAGTCTCTCAAGTAGGGCGCTCATATGCCCTCCCCCACCTACCGTGCCATCAACAATGACATCGTTCGGCTGAACGGAGAGCAACTCAATGACTTCTTGTAAAAGAACAGGGGTGTGAAGTGTCGTGCTTGCTTTCGGGGTACGCGCGTCTACCATATCGTCTACAACACACCGATCTCACCTAATTTTTCCGCTACACGGTCTGCTTCCTGCTCCACCGATGCTCGATACGTATCCCAGAGCTGTTCGTCCCACACTTCACACCTGTCGTTCACACCGATGAGTACTGTCTTGGTGGTGAGTTTGGCGTGTCGTGCGAGTTCAGAAGGGATGAGTATGCGACCGAGCTGATCAATGTCGATCTCCGCGGCACCAGCAAAGAGGTAGCGACCGAACGCACGGGAGTCTGCCTGGCCCATGGAGAGCCGGTTCAACTTCTCGACTATGGAGCGCCACTGTGTCTGACTAAAGACAAAGAGGCATGAGTCGAGTCCGCGCGTGATGACTACTTTCTTACCGAGCGCACGGCGGAATTTTGCCGGTAGCGCGATCCTTCGTTTGCCATCGATCGTGTGTCTGTATTCGCCGATGAGCATACGATGGATCAGTAGAACGGGGGCGTATCTACCGATATACCACTTTGTTCCACATGCATACACAATACACCACTCTGCCCTCCTCTCCCCAGCATCTTTTCCACATATACTGCTCTGTTGCGGCCGATATAAGGCGATTTCACTGTTCGAACACAGAGGTGTTGCGTTGTCGAGGATTCGGTCGCATAGTATACCTATGACAAAGACCGAAACACAGTCCGCGGACGAGCTTATCTCGTACATGTCGAACCCCACGGAGGAGGACAAAGCGCTGGTGCGGAAAGCGTTTGATTTTGCAAAGGAAGCGCACCGAGACCATAAGCGCATGAGTGGTGAGCCGTATTTCAACCACTTGTATGCCACTGCAAAGGCGCTCGCCGAGATAGACATGGGGGCACGCACCATTAGTGCGGGCCTGTTACATGACTCGATAGAGGATGTGGGCGTGACGCCGGAGCAGATCCGTGATGAATTTGGACCCGAGGTTCTCTTTTTGGTAGAGGGGGTCACCAAGCTGGGAGAACTGAAGTACCGTGGTGCCGGGCGTCATATCGAAAGCCTGCGACGACTCTTTGTCGCAACGAGTCAGGATATCCGCGTACTCCTCATCAAGCTGATGGATAGGCGCCATAACATGCACACACTCGACCACGTGAGGCCGGAAAAGCGCCTGCGTATCGCCACCGAAACACTGTCTATCTACGCCCCCATAGCCGACAGACTCGGGATGGGCCGACTCAAGAGCGAGCTCGAAGACCTTGCGTTCAAATACGTGTACCCAAAGGAATACAAGCGCATCGAAGAGATCATGAGCGAGAGCAAGCTTGCCAATGAGCCGAAGCTCGAGAAAGTGCGCAACAACCTCAAGCGAGCGCTTGCGGAACACGGGGTCAAGAATTTTCGTACCGAATCACGGGTAAAGGGGCTGTACTCCCTCTACCGGAAACTCGAACGCAAAGGAGGGGACCTCGACAAGATATACGACCTCCAAGCCATTCGCGTCATCCTTGGAAATGTCGAGGATTGCTACCGTGCGTTAGGTGTCGCTCATACCCTCTGGCACCCACTGCCGGGAAAGATAAAGGACTACATCGCATTCGAGAAGCCCAACGGTTACCGTTCCATTCATAGCACCGTGATGACTCCCGACGCGGGGCCGGTGGAGCTGCAGTTCCGCACTGAGGAAATGCACCGTGAGGCGCAGTTTGGTATTGCCTCACACCTCGGATACAAAGAGCAAGAAGGGCCGACCCTCGACCGCGGGCAGCAGAAGCGTGAGCAGCTGTGGTACCGGCACCTCATCCCCTCCCTCTTCAATACACAGGTGCAAAACCGTACTGAACAGAAGAAGACCCCCAAGTGGATCAGTGAACTCGCCGATGCACATCTGGCGGAAACGCTCACCGAACGCGATACGTTCATGCAGGAGATACAGGACGACTTCTTCAGTCACCGCATCTTCGTATTCACACCAAAAGGTGACGTCATCGACCTTCCTATTGACTCAACGCCTATCGACTTTGCGTATGCAGTACACTCGGAGATAGGCGACCGCACCGCACGTGCGATAGTGAACGGAAAGATAGCCCCACTCAACGCTCAGTTGAAGAACGGTGACATTGTCCAAATAGAGACCAGTAAGAATGCCCACCCGAACAAAAAATGGTGCGAATACGTCCGCACCACTATGGCACGCAAACACATCCATCAAGCACTGCTACGGCAGCAGAAGGATGGAAAACACTAGTGTTTATATACTGAAGTTGCGCAAGGAGTAGAGGTCATCCTCCTCCTCTTCGCGCTTATGCGAGGGTTCGTTGGTCTCGTTTTGCTCTACTTGCGCCGGCACTGCTTGGGCCTGGGGCGTCATACCGAGCATTGCAAACGCCGCACTCATACGGTCGGTACTAGAGCGCTCAGGTGCGGTGTCTTCTTCAGGTAATGGACGGTCCTGTGATGGTGCAACATGCGGCGCTTCCGCGTCGACGGCGGGCTCCCCGGAAGCCTCTCCGCTCGCTATGTCCGCGATAGGGTCAGCGCTGTCTTCTTCCGGCATTGCCATCGTTCCGGCTGCTGCTGCAAATACTCCGGCGGCAACCGCAGGTGCAGTGCGTTGCGGCGCCTCGCTTGGAAACATGTTCGCGGCACGCATCTCACTCTCTCGCTCCACTTGGATGGCGCGAAGTAGGGCTTCCAAGTCGTCCGGTGAGAAGAAGCTGATGACGACACGTCCGCCTACCTCCCTTGGCTCGATAGTGACTCGGGTTCCCAGTTTCTCTGTGAGAGAGCGCTCGAGCTCAAGTATTTCCGGGTTGATCTTATGCTTGGCACTCACTTTGTCTTGCGCGGCTCGACGCGCCAGTGCTTCCGATTCGCGCACGGTCAACTTTCGGAGCAGTATCTCCTTTGCGAGTACCGCCTGCTCTTCCGGTCTATCATTGAGCATCATAAGGGGACGAGCGTGCCCTTCGGAAATGCGTCCCTCGGAAAGGTACGTAAGCATGTTCTCAGGTAGCGTGAGGAGGCGTAATGTGTTTGAGACGTATTCTCTACTCTTGCCAACCTTCTTTCCTATTTCGATATGAGTGAAATTGAACTCTTTATACAATTTTTGAAATGCTATCGCGCGGTCGACCGGGTTCAGGTCTTCGCGCTGGAGGTTCTCGATGATGGCGAGCTCCAGCTTCATTTGGTCGGTCTGTTCACCGGTACGGATGATGACCGGAACCTGGGAAAGACCGGCTATTTTGCTTGCGCGGAGACGGCGCTCACCGGCAATGAGCTCGTATGATACGTTGATGCCCCCGTCTTCGCGGGACCTTTCGTGTCGTGTGACCGTGAGCGGCTGGAGAAGCCCGTACATGCGAATCGACTCCGCAAGCTCGTTGAGCTTTGCTTCATCGAACTCTCTGCGTGGCTGAAACGGGTTTGGCTTGATGCGTTCGATCTCAACCCAGAAGATCGAATCGCGATACATATCGCTCTCGCTCATGACGTGATGGTGACAGGTGCGACGGGCAAGATCGACACCCTTACTAAATGCCCGATGTGTTTAGTATACACTGATTGCCCTCTATAGAAAATGCGGTACACTGTGGAAACCCCGATACCATGCCGGAGTGGCGGAATTGGTAGACGCGCACGACTCAAAATCGTGTCTCGCAAGGGGTGAGGGTTCGATTCCCTCCTCCGGCACACACATACACCGTCTATGACCACACTGTCATAGACGGTTTAAGCGATGCTGCTGCCCTGCCGTCAATACCTGTGGAGCTGACAGGCGGGTATAGTACACGTAGAAGGCAACCACAACGCGAGGAGGTGCAGTATGTTGTCGTTTGAGATGCGTGAAGAACGCGGATTTCCCCTACTGTTTCAGACGTACTTGCAGACAGTTAAGAATAGTGTCAGCTCGCATCAGTTCCGTAATCTGTACATGGAGCAAGGCGGTCGTAGTGTGGACGTACTTGAGGACGGCAATCTCTCGTGCGCGTACTACGTATCGTCCCTACTGATGCCACTTGGACTCATTCAGCGTCCACACACGTGGGTCAAGAATACCGTTCATGACCTTCGTTCATCCGGATGGGAAGCAACCAAGGTCCTTGAACCAGGCTGCATACTTGTATGGGCGGCAAAAGTGGGGGAGAGCGGCAGGTCTCATAAGCACATCGGCTTTTACATCGGGGGTGGTCGTGCCATAAGCAACGACGACCGCCTTCGGTCACCGCAGGAGCATGACGCCGATATGGGCGGGAGGCACATCGACCTTATTCTCGATCATTACGCGCTGGAACGGTAAGTTCGCGCAGCACACCATAACGGGCGGCCCTTGCGGGGTCGCCCTCTTTTTCTATACTGCACTGATGGAACAGCAACGACTCATCGCTATCGTAGGACCCACGGCAAGTGGGAAGACAGGCCTCGGCATAGAGCTTGCAAGGCACATTGGCGGCGAGGTCATTTCTGCCGATTCACGGCAGGTGTACCGAGGGCTCGACATCGGCACCGAGAAAGTGACGCTGAGGGAGATGAGGGGTGTTCCCCATCACTGTATTGATATAGCTTCCCCGCAGCGCACCTTTTCGGTAGAACAATGGCGCACCCATGCGCTTCGTGCCCTGCGTGACATCGTGCGGAGAGGCAATGTGCCTATCCTTGTCGGTGGCACAGGGTGGTACGTCGATGCACTTTTGTACGGTGTCGTACTGCCACACGTACCACCAAACCTTGCCCTGCGTGCCTCGCTACAGAAACGGTCAACTGAAGAACTCTACGACACGCTGCGCACACTCGACCCCGAACGCGCTCGTACCGTAGAACGACACAACCCTCGACGACTCATACGAGCGATCGAGGTTGCAACGGCGTGCGGCAGTGTCCCCCAGATACGCTACGACGCGCCTGCGTTTGATGTACTGTGGGCGGGCCTGAACCCCGGAATGGAGGAACTCGAGAAGCGAATTGAGGCGCGGTTGGAGCGCAGTTTGCGTCGGGGACTCGTAGCAGAGACCAAAGCGCTGCGTACCGACCTGCACCTATCAACCAAACGTATTGAGGAACTTGGTCTGGAGTATCGCGCTGTGGATGCGTACCTACGAGGCGCGTACACCAAGGACGAACTCCGTGCACAGCTCGTGACAGGACTTCGGCGCTACGCGAAGCGTCAAATGACGTGGTTCAAGCGCAACAAGGACATTGTGTGGTACACAAGCCCCGACGATGCGCTGGGTGACACCCTGCTTCGACTCACTTCTCCTCCTCAGTAAGGTCTGCTTCTATCTCACGAAATTCATTCTCAACCTCGCGGATGCGTGCTTTGAGTTTTTTGACCAGCGCAGCACCCTGCTTGACCTTTGAGAGGCCTTCTTCCACATCAAGCTCTTCGCCTTTCTCAAACCACTCGGCTATGGCTTCGAGTTCTTTAAGCTGGGTCTGTATGGTGTCCTTTTTTTCTGTCATGGTCCTATTGTACACCGCTATCCTTCTTTTGCACGACCGACCGCACAGTGCCGTCCGCCAAGCGAGTCGTGAGTGTGTCACCTTCCGTGACATCGTTCACACTCCTCACCACTTTCCCTGCGGGATCGTACACAATGCCATACCCGCGAGCAAGTAAGCGTGCGGGGTCTGAGACGGCGATGATGCGCTCGAAACCTTCTATGGACCGCACCGTGTCACTCAGGCGGGACGTCAGGGCGCCGAGGATACGACGTGTGTAGCGTGCCTCACGCTCACGGATACGAGTGACCTCGAGGGGAATGCGGTTACGTGCGGAACGTATCACCTCTTCATAGCGGTAGAAACGCGACACAATGCGTGCAATGGCGTGCCGGACACCTCTCATGGCAAGCTCAGCTCTGTGCTCCATGTCACGTAGGTTGGTACGGAATGACGTGGCGATGCGCTCTGCTAGACGTGGCATACGCTCTGTGAGCGGGGCCCACGAGTCATTGATGAGATGCGCGACCGCTGTCGGTGTACTCGCGCTTCTGTCTGCGACCATGTTTGCTATAGGAGCATCCACATCGTGACCAATGCCCACCAAGACAGGTACAGGGCTTGCGAATATGGCTCGCGCCACAGCTTCATTGTTGAAGCCCTGGAGCGACTCGAGTGAACCGCCGCCACGAATGAGCACAAGGACTTCGGGGCCATCCTTCATGCGTGCAAAGTGTTCTATGGCGCGAAGTATCTCCGACGCGGAATCAGCACCTTCGACCCCGGCATGGAGAAAGTCGATACGGATACCCAACGGGCGCAGGTTCTTTCTGAGGTCTTGCAACACGACGCCGTTGCGTGAAGATATGACACCTATGTGGCTGATACAGACGGGCAGCTCACGCTTCCGCACAAAGAGACCCTCTTGGTCGAGTTTCTTTACAAGGAGCTCGTATGCCCTGCGTAGCGCGCCCTCACCGACAGGTTCGATCTGCGACACCCAAAAGCCGAAGTTGCCGCTCTTTGCCGCTATCTTTCCGTAGCCGGTCACACGGACCGCCATGCCTTCTTCCACATTCACTCCAAGGCGCCGGTAGACGCCGCTGTGGAGTCCGCACCTGAGTATCGCGCCTGTCTCCGCATCCTTGAGCGCGAAGAAGACCCATTGCGGGAGTATCTTGAGGTCGGTCACTTCCCCTTCCACCGACACCGTGAGTGGTGCCAGCAATGTGTTCACCACTTCGAGGTATTCGTCCACGCGCAATACCCGCGAAGTGAGTTCGTCTGTGAAAGGATGTGACATGATGCGGGTCCACTCCGACTCGAACGGAGGACGGCGGTTTTGGAGACCGCTGTTTTACCACTAAACTATGGACCCGTAACGACGTATATTTTCCCCTAAAAACAACAAACCGGCAAGTGCCGGCTGTGCAGTGCGTGCGTGGAGGCTTACTTCTTCACCTCCTTATACACCACATACTTCCTGAGCACAGGGTCGTATTTGCGAAGTTCAAGCTTCTTTTCGACACGCTTTTTGTTGCGGTTGTCGTACCGCATATGCTTGCTCTCAGTGCTCTTCAGTTTTACTAGGTGATCCTGGGACATGCGAAGGATAGTACAGCAATAGAGGGCGGGCGTCAATAAAAGGCTACGCGCATCCCCTTAGATCAATTATATACGGAGAAGTGTGCTGCCGTTATGCGCGGGACGACTTGTATGCTACCGGCTGGCACGCCCTGCGCGACAAGCTGATCTTTCTCTTGTTGTGTCTTGACTTCATAGACCGCGCGAAGTCCGTTTGCTTCTGCTATTTCAATCACCCTTCTTACTTCTGCTCCCGTGGGTGTGTAGGAAGAACCACCAACAAAGTTGTAGTCGATGCACGTGCCATTGTAGTGGCACGGATTACTGTGACGGACAGTCGGTGGCCATACCTCAGTGACCCACATGTTAAGTCCGGCTGCTGTTACAGCGTTGTGGAATGTGATTATCTTATCAAGGGTGTTTGCATCGAGTTGGCAATTTCCCGTAGGTGACGCACTCCTGTCGCACTCCCTTCCGTTTGTACGAAGAGAGTGGATGTCGACACAGGTGCTACAAAATGATGTTGCTACGGGTGCTTGGGGTGGACGCGTTATAGGTTCGCCGGGTGTAAGCGGAGGTCGTTCGGGGCCCTCTATGTCAGTACCTCTACATAGGATTTCATTCCATGGACCCCATTCTGCCGGACCTGCCTCGCCATAGAACGTCTTCATAGCAAAATCGATAAAGAGGTATGACGCGAGTACGATGATCAGTCCTATGAGCGTTCTAATGAAAACACGGTGTGCCTTTGCGATGTTCGCAGGGCTCGCCGGAGAGAACAAATACAGAACGCCAGCGTTCACAAATAACAGTGCTGCTACAATCACTACTACAAATACAAAGAAGTCGATGATGTTCTTAGCAAGTGCGACGAGTTCACAGGGGGTGCAAATATCATCAGTGGTGTTTCCACAGGGAACCAGTGGTGCCAGCCATGCAAAAGACAGCAAAGGAAACAGCATGAGCACTGTGACCATTGCCACCATTAGCCTGCTTCTTGCAGACCGCCTTGTTGATGAATTGTTGTTGGCTTCTGTATTCATGGGGCAAGAACTAGTTACACAAGATGTTATTCCACGGACCCCAATCTGCCGGGCCCGCCTCACCGTAGAACGTCTTCATTGCAAAATCAATGAAGAGGAAAGCCGCGAGGACGATGATGAGTCCAATAAGTGTCCTGATGAACAAACGATGCGCCTTTGAGATATTGGCGGGTGATGCAGGTGCAAAGAGGTAGAGGACGCCAGCGTTCACAAACAGAAGTGCAGCAACGATGACCACGGCGAATACGAAGAAGTTGAGTATTCTCTGCGCCAGTGCAACGAGCTCACAAGGCGTGCACATTACGTTGCCGTCTCCACATGGCACAAGACCGGCTTGATTGGCGGTGGGGTCTTGAGCAGGAGGTGGGGGGTTAGAAGTAGCCCCCCCTCCACCTGAATCTGTAGTAGGGGGTACATAGGCTGAATTCACAATACGGTTGTTTGTGACCGGCAACGCACCAGGCGCCTCATACGTTATTCGGTACGTACCCTCTACATTGGTATCAAGACTACTTACTGAAGTGATGGTGTTGGTGGATGCATCAATCAATTCGATCCTTACCGTAACCTCGCTTGAATCAAGGGGCAGACCCCACCTGTCCTTATACTCAACACCTTGCAACAGATCTGCCTGAGTGATGACACCGGAATCATATTCCAACATTACCGAGCCATCCGGTACTTCTATTCTATTATTTGCAAAGGCTACGCTCGGTGTAAAAAGAGCAATCAGGAACCCCGTAATGACACACAGAGCCACTATCCCATACACATATCGTTGTGCGCTGACATTTGTCAGAGATACTACACCACTCATAACACACCCATTATTGCACGTTTTGGGTCGCAGCACTGACTTTATCCCCAAATGCATTGGGTCATATCGGAAACAGCTCGCGGAAGCGGTAAGAACTAACATGTCGAAGGACGACGGCATTTACAAAGTATTCAATTCAATGGTACTATCTCACGCACAGCGTCGGTGGCGGAGTGGTCAATCGCACTTGGCTGTAAACCAAGCGGCTTCGGCCTACGGGGGTTCGAATCCCTCCCGGCGCACAAACAAAACCCTGCGTATGCAGGGTTTTTGTGTGGGCGACGGGAAGTATGGTGCCTAAGCACCATACGTGGGATTCGAACGGCCGGAGTCATGTTCCGAGTGAAGCGAGGAACGGACGAGGCCCGTCCAGCGGCACTTGTGAGATGAGCGGCTTTGCCGCGAAGCGAGCTAGTGACCGCGGGATCAATCCCTTCTCTGATAAACCATTAGTATATGGCAGTCAGAAATTAATTGGATCATAGCAACACACAAAACCCTGCGTATGCAGGGTTTTTGTGTTGAATCCAGAGATGCTTCCTACGCCCCTGTAATCTGATACGGTCGTATAGCGCTTGGACGTGCCTTGCCCCGCCCTTTCTTTACATCAAAGATAATCTCGTCCTTCTTCATTGCCACCGTTATCGAGCCGCCTTCTTTGACACCGTTACTGACCATCATGGAGGCAACAGGAGTGAGTATCTTGTTTTGGATAAGACGCTTCATCGGGCGAGCACCGTAGTGCGGGTCATAGCCTTCCTTTGCAAGGTAATCCACAACCTCATCAGTTACCGTAAGTTGTATCTCGCGCTCAGACAGACGCTTGGCAACAATATCTATCTGCATTCGGGCGATGTCATGCACCACATCCGGCGTAAGGATGTTGAAGAGTAGTATCTCATCAAGACGGTTGAGGAATTCTGGTCGGAAGAAATCCTTAAGGGAATCCATCACCTTACTCTTCGCATGTTCATAGTCGGCGCTCTCTCCGGTGTCGGCACTAAAGCCCATCCTACTCATGCGGTCGATGTGCTCCGCTCCAATGTTTGAGGTCAAGATGATGACCGCATTCTTGAAATTGACCACCCTGCCCTTGGCGTCGGTCAAGTGCCCGTTGTCTAAGACTTGCAGGAGGATGTTGAATACCTCCGGATGCGCTTTCTCCACTTCGTCAAAGAGAAGGACAGAGTATGGACGATGACGTACGGTCTCGGTAAGGTTGCCACCCTCTTCGTAACCAACATACCCTGCCGGTGCACCGATGATCTTTGAAACACTGTGACGCTCCATGTACTCACTCATATCCACCCGTATCAGCGCCTTTTCATCGTCAAACATGAACTCTGCGAGGGCTTTGGAAAGCTCGGTTTTACCCACACCTGTCGGACCCAAGAAGAGGAATGAACCGATGGGACGATTGGGGTCGGATATACCGGTGCGGGAACGGCGCACGGCGTCCGCTATCTTCTGAACCGCATCATCTTGGCCTCGCACGCGCCGCTTCAGCTCATCTTCCATGCGTGATAGCTTCGACGCTTCTTCCTCGAGCATGCGCGCTACAGGCACTCCGGTCCATCGACTTACTACGTCGGCAATGTCCGCCTCGGTTATCTCCTCTTTGAGGATGCGACGTGTACGTTGCAGCTTCTTCATGCGCTTCACGTTCGTATCGAGTTCCTTCTCGAGGCCGGGGATAGTACCGTAGCGTATCTCGGCCGCCTTGCTTAGGTCTGCGGCCGCCTCCGCATTGTCGGCTTCCACGCGCTGTTGTTCGAGGTCCTTCTTGATGCGCTTTATCTCCTTCAGGGTGTCCTTTTCGTTGGTCCACTTCACTTCAAGTTCGCGGGTCTTCTCACGGAGCGAGCTTATCTCGCTTTCTATTGCACCAAGACGTGTTCTGGCTTTTTTACTGGTCGCATTCGAACTTGATTCTTCAGCGTCCTTTTTCAGTGCCTCTTTCTCTATTTCCAGGCGCATTATCTTGCGATGCGTCTCTTCAAGGACTGGCGGCTTATTCTCAAGGGCGATACGCAGTGCTGATGCCGCCTCGTCGATGAGGTCGATGGCCTTGTCCGGCAAGAACCGTTCGGTGACGTAACGCGCGGAAAGATGCGCCGCGGCAACGATAGCGTCGTCGGTAATGCGCACGCCGTGGTACACCTCGTACCGTTCACGAAGGCCACGCAATATTGCGATAGCGTCCTCCAATGAGGGTTCATTTACTCGCACGGGTTGGAAGCGACGTGTAAGTGCCTGGTCTTTTTCAAAGTGCTTCTGATACTCTTTTGTTGTCGTAGCACCTATTACCCGCAGTTCTCCGCGAGCCAAAGCCGGCTTGAGGAGGTTTGCTGCATCAATGGCTCCCTCGGCACCTCCGGCACCGATAAGGGTGTGTATTTCGTCTATGAATAAGATGACGTGACCGTTTGAACGCTCAATTTCCCGCATGACATTCTTCAGGCGATCCTCGAATTCCCCGCGGTACTTTGTGCCCGCCACCAAAAGGCCGAGGTCGAGCGACACGAGCTCCTTACCACGCATGCTCTCCGGAACCTCACCCGCAGCCATGCGAACAGCAAGACCCTCGGCGATAGCGGTCTTACCCACACCCGCCTCACCAATGAGGATGGGGTTATTTTTCGTGCGACGTGAGAGTATCTGGATGACGCGCGTGATCTCCGCATCTCTGCCGATGACCGGGTCGAGTTTGTTTTCTCCCGCAAGCTGCGTAAGGGAGCGCGTGTACTTTGCGAGTGCCCGGGACTTCTTCGGCTGGTCTCCGCCCTCTTCCTCGGCACTGCGTGTCTCCTGCAATGCGCGTGTCACCGCTTCGCGCTCGAATGAGTAGCGCGCGAGGACTTCACCCGCTGGCCCGGGGGTGTCGAGTATGGCGAGAAACAAGTGTTCGGTGCCCACGAACTGGTCGTTCATTGACGCGGCCACTTTGCCGGCATTCTCAAGGACCTGCGCCAACTCGGGCGTCAGGTAGAGCTGGTAGCTCGGTGAGAGTACAGTGGCGTTCTCCGGTGATTCAAGTGCATCAAGTATCGAATCGGTCAGCGCTATGATGTCGACATTGAGACGCTCGAGGAGCGAAAACACGATACCCTCCTCTTGGAGGACGACCGCGGCGAGGAGGTGAAGCGGATTTACGTGGTTCTGGCCACGCTCAACCGCCAGTTCGTGTGAACGCCGAACTGCTTCTTTTGCTTTTGGGGTGAAATTTTGAAACGGTACCATAGTGAATGTTTTTTTATTAAAACACTAACCAGCGTGCACGTCAAGCTTATGTATCGTTTCCAGAATAGCGGCGATAGCATGGTCAATGTCTTCCTTTGTAGTATACCGCGATAAAGAAAAACGAACAGCAGTATGTGCACGTTCGCGATCGCCATAGAGTGCAAAGATGACACTACTGCCTCCTTGCTTGTCTTTCAGGCAGGCACTGCGCGTGCTCACACTCATGCCGCGAGCATCGAGTTCAAGGACCATCTGCTCCGCGTCATGTGGAGGAAATGACAAATTCGCGTTCCCGGGGATACGCATCGATGTCGGTGGGCCATTCTCCAGACACTGCGGCACGGCACGCTTCACCTCAGATACCAAGTAGTCCCGCAGGCGCCCTATGTCTGCGGTATATGAGTCCCGCTCTGCCTCCAGATATGCCACCCCTGCCCCAAAACCAACGATAAGCGGTATGGGTGGGGTACCGGGGCGCAACCCCTGCTCTTGGGAACCACCGTGCAGTAGTGCTTCCAGGGGCGTATCGCGACGGTGGTAGAGGGCGCCGATACCTTTTGGGGCATACATCTTATGACCATCGAGGGTCATGAGGTCCACGCCGAGGTCATCGACGTTACAAGAAAGCCATGGTAGCGCCTGACTTGCGTCTGCGTGGAAGTACGGAAAAGAGCTTCCGAATCGCTTGCGCGCACTGCGGACACAGGAACGCACCTTATGCATATCGGCAATGGTGCCCACTTCATTATTCACGTACATCAGTGACACCAGCACGGTATCCGACGTGACAGCGTGCTCGAGATCCTCAAAGTGCACCCTACCCGTCTCATCCACGTCGAGAAAGGTCACCCGCACTCCCTCTTCCGCGAGTACCTCAAAGCACGCACGAACCGAGCTGTGTTCTATGGCGCTCGTTATTATATGCATCGAGTCGAGTGGTCGCCCTTTTTGAACGGAGCGGATGAGACCAAAGATAGCTGCGTTGTTCGCCTCAGTACCGCCTGACACGAACGTTACCTCATCGTCACGACACCCAAGAGCAGCTGCGACGCTACCACGCGCCTGCTCCAGTGCACGGGCGGCAGCGACGCCGTCCTCATGAATCGAGTCGGGATTCGCCATAATGGAGGTCCAGTATGGCTCCATTTGCGCCACAACACGCTCGTCCACAGGAGTGGAAGCGGCATTGTCTAGATATACGCGCTTTTTTGCTGTCATGTCTTGCACATGATACCTAATCGTGGTCTGGTTTACAAATTGTGCGATACGTTCTATACTCTGGCACATCGCCTGAGTACATACTCCGATCCATGTCCATCATCCATCGCGCGAATCATCTGTATGAAAGAGAACGTAGAACAACCAGCCGTGCGGCCTCCTGTGGTCACTGTCATGGGTCATATCGACCATGGTAAGTCTACGCTGCTCGACTATATCCGAAAAACAAAGGTAGCCGAAGGTGAAGCGGGGGGTATCACGCAGCACATCTCTGCGTACGAAGTGGAACACACGACAGAGGATGGAGCCCTACGTAAGGTCACCTTCCTCGATACACCCGGACATGAGGCGTTTCAGCATCTCCGAAGCCGCGGCAGCAGTGCTGCTGACATCGCCATCCTTGTGGTCGCTGCAGACGACGGTGTTAAACCACAGACTCTCGAGGCTCTGAAAGCCATTGAGGAGGCCGGGATACCCTTTCTGGTCGCCATCACAAAGATAGACAAGAACAATGCCGACGTGGAGAGGGCAAAGAACTCCCTGCTTGAGCACGGAATATACCTCGAGGGCCTCGGAGGTTCTGTTCCCTACGTTCCCATTTCAAGCAAAACGGGCGAAGGTGTGCCGACACTCCTCGACCTTCTCCTTCTTCTCGCAGACATGGAGGAACTGGGTTGTGATACCGCGGCACCTGCTTCCGGAGCTGTCATTGAGTCAAAGTGTGACCCAAAGAGAGGCATCAGCGCGACCCTTATCATCAAGGAGGGGACGATGAAGAGTGGTCAGTATGTTGTTGCGGGGCCTGCGTACGCTCCGCTCCGCCTTATGGAGGACTTTACCGGTTCTGCCATACGCACGGCGACATGCTCAAGCCCCATCATGGTGACTGGCTTCTCAGACACACCCCCGGTCGGCGCCACATTCACCACTGTTGCGGACAAACGCACGGCGCAAGCACTTGCACGGGAGCAGCAAGGGGATGCCGGCAAGAGTGCCGGGGCCCTCTACGAGGAGGATGGTAGGTTTATTCTGCCGGTCGTTATTAAATCTGACGTTGTAGGCTCTATAGATGCTATTAAGCACGAATTGCGTAAACATGAGGATGACCGCACGTGTATCCGCGTCATTCATGAAGGTGTCGGTGCGGTGACCGAGGGAGACATCAAGCATGCAAGCGGCAAGCACGCGATCATTATAGGGTTCAATGTTGGAGTAGACGCCGCGGCTCGAGAGATGGCGGAACGACAAACGATAGAGGTGGCCACTTTTTCGATCATTTACGAACTTGCCGATTGGATACCCGAGGCGGTGCAAGCGCGCCGACCCAAGGTCCGCGGCCGAAAGGTCTTGGGAGTTGCCGCGGTCCTAAAGGTGTTCAGTTTCGCAAAGAAGTCACAGACAATTGGCTTTCGCGTCCAAGAAGGTACCATCACAGTTGGTGACCGCGTCGTCATAACTCGGGATGAAGAAGAACTGGGCCAAGGCACTATAGATTCCATGCGCTCGGGAAAGAGTGAGACATCATCCGTGAATGCTCCGAATGAGTGTGGCGTGGTGCTCTCGATGACACTAGACACGAAACCCCGCTACGGAGACACGTTGACGGCTTTTGTAATGACTGAGGAGTAATACCATGAATACGCATCACCAACAGATCACCCTTGCCCTGCAGGAAGCGGCCGCAGAGCTTGTAAGTACGCTTTCAAACCGTAAGAGCCTCATTACGGTGACCCGTGCCGAACTCACTCCATCAAATGACCGCGTAACGTTCTACGTGAGCGTGTTCCCCGAGTCTGCAGAGGGTCCAGCATTAGGATTCCTCCTGCGACAGAGGGGTGCGTGTAGAGAATACATCCAAGATCGGGTTCCTATGAGACGGATTCCACACGTCGAGTTCGCTATCGACCAAGGGGAAAAAAGCAGAGCAAGGGTGGATGAATTGCTCAGTGAGTGATACACTTGCGTGCATGGGCCTGGTGGCGAAGTGGTAACGCTTCGGTCTGCAAAACCGACATGCGCGGGTTCGATTCCCGCCCAGGCCTCCCGATATCCGGTGCACGCCGTGCCATACGTGTGTTCGAGCGAGTGCCAGGGTGTTCGGTACTGCCCGGGTGGTGAAATTGGTATACACGCGAGACTTAAAATTTCGTGCCGCAAGGCATGCGGGTTCGACCCCCGCCCCGGGCACCATATATCCCACTGGGCACAAAGCGGGTTTACATTCGTGTGGATTCGTTCTAGACTGTCGCAATCCGCCCATAGCTCAGTTGGTAGAGCAGTCGGCTCTTAACCGAACGGTCGGGGGTTCGAATCCCTCTGGGCGGACTAGATTGGTAATACGTATATACAATACGGGCGAGTGGCGGAATTGGTATACGCGCTAGCCTTAGGAGCTAGTGCCGCAAGGCTTGAGGGTTCAAGTCCCTCCTCGCCCACACTGTCAAAAGGTGACACCTATCACCTGGTACCCATCAGTGATCCCCACCAACGATCATTGGAGAGGAAGGTCTGCCGGTAGGTCAGAACCGGTGATGCCGAACGTGAGAAGTACCATTTGTATTATCGCAAAGACTGAGACCATCACCACCATACCAATGGTACCCCAAACCATATGTTGTTTTCCAGCAGCGCGCCCTGATTCGTCTCCTGCGTTTAGAATAAAGGTGAGTAGACCATAGAGGAAGTACACAAGGGCTAGTGCAAATATCACCCCGATAATGGGATTGATAATGTTATCCGACACTTTCGTCATGAATTCGACGGTTGCCGGAGGAACGGTGTTGTCCATAGGAAAATCGGGGAAAGAGCCGTCTAATGCATGGGCCACCTTCGCACTAGAGCTCTGTACACCCTGAAATAGGCTGATCATGATATGTCACAAGTATACACGGTGACGCGAACGTACCGCAAACTATCTTATACACAAAAACACGGCTGTGCCGTGTTTTTGTGGCAGAGTAACAAAACTCTTACTAGGCACCAGGAATTGCAGGTAGATCTGCGCTGCCACCTGTGTCGACACCGGTGAGCTGCGCGAGAAGATTTACAAGTCCCCATACTGCTACGATAACGAAGAGTGCGATAACACCCCATATCATCTTTCGCTTACCTTCCTCCTTTGCAGCCTCATCTCCGGAAGCAGCAATGTACTGCACGAGACCCCAGATGAAGAACAAGAGACCCAAGGCAATGACAAGTGGTATCAAGAGGTTGACGACATCCTGAATCCCCTCGACAAGCGTCTCGAAGAAACTGAGGTCTGGTGATGCTGCCAACACCATTACCGGCAGAAACATCATCCCAAATGGAATCGCTCTAGCTACTGTATTCATATGAATTATGATAATTTTTAACGTCTTCTAATAAATAACTATTGGTTCAGAGGGCTTATTCTCTGCTTAGGTACGAATTACGTACTTCACCTTACTAAGCATACCACATTTAATTGCCGCTATACACGCTGTCTGTGGATAATCGTGCACCTCAACAAGATCGCTAACATGGCTCCATAGTGCCACCTCCGGACAGATCTATCTGAGGTGGTGGGCACCGATTGCCCCCAGGCTGGGACGCATCGACTCCAAACAATTGTGTCAATAATGTTACCACACCCCAGACGGTCACAACTAGAAAAAGGCCCACAATACCCCATACCATCCGCTGCTTCCCCTCGGCTACACCTTTTTCATCTCCTGCATTCGCGATAAAGCGCACGAGACCCCATATGAATACAACAAGGGCTATACCGACCCCAACGGCAACAAACTGCCCCAATGCGATGGTAATGAAGTGCAGTATGGTAAACGCTGTCACTTGCGCATGTGCAACACTTGATGTCAGAAAGGCGATAAGTAACAATGCAGGTACTATTTTCATATGGTGTTATGCTGAGCCGAAAAAAGTTGCGTAAATGATCCTTACAACACCCCATATGCCAACCATCATGAATAGAGAAAGGACGCCCCACACCATGACCTGCTTTCCTTCAGACCTTGCTCTTTCGTCTCCCGACCCCGCTATGAAGCGAATGGCTCCGTATATGAACGCGAGTACCGCCAATACCATCAGAAGCGTTACCACGAGACTCAAGAGGGCCATCGCTATTTCAGCGACAGTCTTGAGGTCCGCTGGTCCGGCATAGGCCGCCACAGGGACAGAGAGCGCCACAAAGATAGCTACCAACCCTTTCTTGTGAGATGTGATGTGGAGAGCGGACATGATATCAGAAAGACTGTATCGTGCCCTTGATAGCAAGGGCAAGTGCCTTCGAACCCAGGACCACGAGCGCGCCTATTACTGTCCATATCAACGCCCTACGGGCCTCCTGCAACTTTGTGGGGTTCCCTTGAGCCGCAACAAATAAGAAGCCGGTGTACACTATCATGAGCACAATGATAGGGTACATGATGTATACGACCACATTAAGTATTGCAAGTAAAAATTCTTCCAACGTGTCAGATTGAAGGGGGTTTTCAAACTGTCCATGCACGAAAACGGTCGACGGCACTAACGCGATTGATAGAACACTTAGGAGGAATCTCTTCAATGTAGCCATACTATGGGTTGTTCCACATTATCTATTATATCTATTTAGCAAAGTGCTAATATCACGTCCTGCTTCTGTTGTAGCGGATTCGACAGTACTCTGTTTAGAGACGACATCATTGACCATCCGCCCAAACACATCGTTTACTGACCTTTGGTCAGGTTGGAGCCAGCTTCTTGCTATAAGCGCTGACTGTGCAACGATGGTCGCATTGGGGTCTGCAGGATCGGCCCGCAACCTGTCTCTGCGGGTGGTGGATAGTTTTGTTGTGTTCTGGAATACGTCGGCAGTACGAGACGAACTTAGCTCCAGCGCCACTCCAAAGGCATCGCTCCTAAAACGTGATTGGCGTAGTACGGCGATGCCGTAGAACTTCCCGTACGTGAGACGATTTCTCCCTACTGCCGTTGCCTGTGGTAGCATGGCAATATCAAAATTAAGGTTGGGGTTAGTTGCTATGACTGCGTCAATTTCGCCCGCAAAGCCAATGTACATAGCAGTTCTGTTTGCGGCGAATGCTTCTCGCGAGCCATTAAACGTCTTATTCCATGAATATACTGTCTTTATCGGGTCTGCAAAATCTGTATAAAAACGAAGTGCGAGCTCCGGACGACCCGCAGTCTCTGCCCTGTATGTTGGGAGAAGATCGGTTCCCCACGCTTGCGGTCCTCCCGTTGGCTTTACGAGTGAAAGTCCGAGTTGCATGAACAAAGCACTTATTATCTCCTTGGCATGTCGTACGTTATCAAATTCTCCGAGAGCCGCCCCACTCTGAACCAGTTCACCACCGCCTCGAATAATGGAGAGCCGGGGTACGATATCTGTGAATGTCGTCCAGTCCTCCGGAACGGTGACGATGCCAGCATTGTTGAAAAGGTTCCGATTCCAGTACAACACCATTGGGTCAACCAGGAATGGGAGTGCGTAGATACCATCATCCAACGCGAATATCTCGGCACCTTCTACGTAGGCTTCGCGATATTGTCGTGCGCTAAAACTCGTGTACGGAAGGGGTTGTATCTTGTCACGCAAGGCAAGCAACATGCTCGGATCGATCACCACAGCGTCGGGTCCACGACCAACCGCCAACGCCTCAAGGAGTTCTGAGTACAGAGTTGCTGGATTCTTCTCTACATACGTTGTCCGCTTCAAGCGCTCGTTGTCATTGCGTAGAATCCGCAAGACTTGCGCTACACCGCCCCCGGGTAGAGGTGGCCCCCATATCTCTGTAGGACCCGTCACTACGACAGTGCCTTCGGGGGGAGGTGGTTCGTACGTGGCAAGTACGAACACGGCTACAACAGTGACACCTCCGAACACTGCGAGTAATATGTACTGAAATGCCTTTACTTTTTCACCCATGTTTCTTGTAGATACGCCCGTAGTGGTAACTTCCCGCGTCTATTTCACGAACAAGTTCAAACCCAGCCTCGGAAAAAAGTGTTATGGCCTGCTCTTCCGGTAAGACGTGCTCGGGCTGTGGCCCCATACCCCCATAACTCTCGCGCCAATCAACGAGAAGCACTCTCCCGCCGTTGCGTAATACCCTCTTCGCCTCGTCAACGATCGCTTGTTTGTTCTCCGCCTGGAACAGCATATTGGAGATGATGACCACATCGACGCTTGTATCAGGAAGCGTCGAACCTTTCGGCTTCTCAAGGTCGCCATGAATAAATGAGATGCGGTCAATAAGATGCTTTTCGGCAAGGTGCGTTGCTTTGGTCAACAACTCTTGTTGAATGTCGATGACATACACCCGACCATCTTTCCCTACCGCTTCGGCTGCTTCCACCGCGAGGTATCCTGCACCGCCGCCAAAGTCGGCAACAACCATACCCGGATCGAGTACAAGCTGCTCAATGTTCCTTTTTGGATCCGCAAACGGCATGGGCTATACATACCAGTGTACCAAACAAACGCCATGCACGTCTTATACACGCATGTGCATAACACCATCGTGTGGCTCCTGGAGCTAGAAGCAGGTCAATGCCGCTATGGCATCGCCTGTCCGAAGCTTCATGATACGGACGCCTTGGGTTGAGCGGCCGAGTGATGGTACTTCTTCGACGTTTGTGCGTATCACCTGCCCTTTTTTGGAAATGACGACAAGCTCCTGTATGTCGGCACCCACGATGTGAGCGTTGATGATAGGACCTGTTTTTGTAGTAACGCTTGCGCAGCGTATACCCGAGCCCCCGCGCTTCTGGATCTTGTACTCTTTGAGGGACGTTTGCTTACCGTACCCGTTCTCTGACACCACAAGAAGTGACAACTCAGTATCTTTTTGACCTTTTCGCGCAACACTTGCGCCCACTACAACGTCTCCAGAACCAAGTCGGACAGCGCGAACGCCGACCGCAGCCCTGCCCATCTCGCGCACATCTCCCTCTTTGAAGCGTATTCCTTGTCCTTTGCGGGTCGCAAGAAGGACCGTGTCGCCCTTGTCGACAAAGCCGGTGCTGATGAGCTCGTCGCCGGGTGCGAGCTTAATAGCAATGATGCCTGAACGGCGCACATCATGAAAATCCTTGGCCTTTGTCTTCTTTGCAACACCTCCGCGCGTGACCATGATCAACGAACCATCGCCCGCCATGATCTCCTTTGTCATTGCCACAACACTCGTAATACGCTCTCCGTCGGTGAGAGGCAGGAAATTCATGATACTTTTACCTTTTGTGGCGCGTTTGCCCTCCGGAACGTCGTACATCTTTATCTGATACGCTTTCCCGAAGTTCGTAAAGAACAGGAGGTCATCGTGCGTACTAGCAGTCAAAAACATCGTCACGAAGTCCTCATCTTTGGTGTTGAGGTCAATGACGCCGACACCACCACGTCGCTGCTGCTTGTATTCCCCGGGATTGGTTCGCTTTATGTAGCCTCCTTTGGTGATGACCAGTACACTTTCCTCCTCAGGAATAAGGTCCTCCGGTGTCATGTTCTTCACTCCTCCTTTAACCACTTTGGTGCGGCGATCATCACCATACATCGCTTTGACCTCCAACAGCTCTTTTTTAATGAGATCTGCAAGCTTCTTAGGACTTTTGAGGATACCCTCAAGCCATCGTATCAGTGCCTGGACCTCTTTCAGCTCATCCTCTATCTTCTTGCGCTCCAGACCCGCGAGCTTTTGCAGCCGCATCTCTAGGATCGCGGTTGCCTGACGCTCAGAGAAGCCAAACTTCTTCATCAAAGCAGCGTGAGCAGTAGGAACGTCCTTGGACTGCTTGATGGTCTTGATGATAGCGTCAATATGGTCGAGTGCCTTTTTGAGACCAAGTAAGATATGTTCACGATCCTTTGCTTTTGCAAGATCAAATTCACATCGGCGACGTACCACCTCAGTGCGATATCTGTTGAACTCCTCCAACATCCCCTTCAGTGAAATCGTCTGGGGTACGCCGTCCAACAGCGCAACCATGTTCATGTGGAATGTGTCCTCAAGCTGCGTATGTTTATACAAGTAATTCAACACTTTCTGAGGTTGCGCACCGCTCTTTAGTTCAACCACAACGCGTATGTCTCGAGTGGATTCATCGCGTAGGTCGCGTATACCATCCAGCTTTTTTTGGTGGACAAGATTTGCAACGCGAGATATGAGGTCAGCCTTGTTCACGCGGTATGGGAGAGAGGTAATGATGATAGAGAATTGACCTCGTTTGTCCTCGACAATCTCCGCTTCCCCGCGTACGACCATTGGTCCCTTGCCGGTCGCGTATGCATGGCGGATGTCTTTTTGGTTAAATATGACCGCTCCTGTGGGAAAATCCGGAGCCTTGATGAAGGCAAATAGGTCCTCCTGTGTTGCATTCTTGTTGTCAATAAGATGAACGCATGCATCAATAACTTCGCGTAGGTTGTGCGGAGGTATCGAGGTGGCCATACCAACTGCAATCCCGAGCGTCCCATTCAGGAGCAAGTTAGGTATTGCGGCAGGTAAAACTTCCGGTTCTTCCCTTGTGGCGTCGTAGTTAGGCCTCCATGACACGGTCTGTTTGTCGATGTCACGCAACATCTCGCTCGATATCTTCGCCATTTTTGCCTCCGTGTACCTCATAGCGGCAGGACTATCACCGTCTATCGAGCCGAAGTTTCCTTGTCCCAAGACAAGTGGATATCGCATACTGAACTCCTGGGCCATCTTCACGAGCGCATCGTACACTGCCGAATCACCATGAGGATGGTACTTTCCCAAGACATCGCCCACGACTGCTGCTGATTTTCGGAACTTGGCGTTTGAGGCGAGACCCATCTTATGCATCGTGAAGAGGATGCGACGGTGGACGGGCTTAAGACCGTCGCGTACGTCAGGCAAGGCCCGTGATGTTATCACAGACATCGCATACGCAAGATACGACTCACGCATCTCTTCGCTTATTGAACGTGGAACGACAGAAGAAGCCACCACACCCTCCGATTCAGGAGAGGTCTCTTTGCTGCGCTTTTTCGACATATCGCTTGTTTCCTCAGTATATCACACTCCTCCCCGGCGAGCGAGTCACGGAGTGTTGACGGTATTACGTCATTCTTGTCTGGGCATTGGTACTAAACTCTCACCTTCTTCCCATACACTCTCATCCGCTTCGACTAAAACCTCCAATTCCGGTGTTTCCTGTTCAGAACCCTCATCTATCACCGGCACTTCACTCTCCGTAACCATCTCTGCTTCATCAACATGATCCTGTGTGGATGTGTCTTCCGGTAATGTGTCAGGTAATTCTGACTGTGTTCCAGTGCGAATTGCTTCATCAAAACCACTGAACATTTCCCTGAGCTCGTCCATCAGGCTTGGTTGCCCTGATGCGGGGACACGCTCTCTCTGTGAATCAGCACCAAAACGTCCCGAATTGATACCTGCAACGAGAGTTATCAACCAAATGAGTGCCACAAACCCTGTAAACACAAAGCTAACCAAGAAAGCGTATCTGCGGCGTGCCTCAGGAGACTTGCGTCGTATACGTTCTAGGTGTTCAAGCAGCATGTACTATAATGGTGCGTTGAAAGACGTGCGTCGTCGGCGCATACTAGGCAAACATCACGATCTCGTTCTGTTTCCCCTCAAGGTCTCGAGGTTTGACCGTGAACTTTTCGACGGGCGTATGCTTTTCCCCGCTTCCCTCCTCTTTAAGAAACGCATCCAAGGCGCCTTTCACGCCCACAACACCGTGGTGCATTGGAATCACCACCTTCGGCTCGATAGATACAGCGAATTCATATGCTTCTGCGGGCTGCAGTACACCCTCCCCTCCAATAGGCACGAACAAGATGTCGATCAGGTCGAGTGCTTCTCTAAGCTCCTGCGGTAGCTGTTTCGTGTTAGTGGCGCCTAAGTACAGCAACAACATTTTCTCCATCGTCACCAAGTACACCGTATTTATCCTCTCTTCACCTCCGTATGTACTTGTGGTCGGATACCCTTTGATGAGTATGTCGTTTGACTCATACTCCCCGGGGCCGGATATCACCAGTGGCGCGCGGTCTCCATGGGCCACCTGGTCGGCTCCATTCATGTCGGGGTGGTCGAGTGATATAAGGGTGATATCGGCACCAAAACGCACCTGTTTTAGCTTCGAGTCCTTTGCGATAGGGCTGAATGCTATCGTGGTATCGCCAAATGCTACCTTGAAAAAATTAGCTCCGTGATGTGTGATTATCATAAGTCTGCTGGATATAACGTTTCGGGCAGTATACCACATACACACACAGACACCGCACTTCCAGCACCTTCTGACGCTTTACAAACACAGTATCATTCTGTAGAGTGTGGACATTATCAACATCCTCGTATGTGGGGATGCGCAGGGAGGATAACCCTACGGTGTTGCTCAGAAATGGCTGCATGACCCGTATACCCTCCAGCGCTTTTTTCGTATATACGCATATGGAAACAGCAACAGCAGAAGAAAAGAAGGACGGCGTAGTAGGCGGCGAAGAAGCATCAAGTTTCATGGGGCAGCGTTTTGAGGACCTGCCGGTCGCTCCGCGCGAAGGCGACTTGGTCGAAGGGCCGGTCGTTGCGATGACCAAGAACAAGGTCTTCATCGAGCTTCATCCGTTCGGTGTCGGCATTATCTACGGTCGCGAGTATCAGACCGCAAGCGATATCCTGAGGAGGGTCAAGGTAGGTGATATCGTCGCAGCAAAGGTCGTAGACCCGACCAACAGCGAGGGGTATGTGGAGTTGTCCCTTATGGAGGCGCGTCAGGCGCTCATATGGGCGGATGCGGAGCGTGCCGTTGCTAAGGGCACAGTGTTTGAATTGCCGGTGAAGGAGGCAAACAAAGGTGGTCTTATGCTCGAATGGCAAGGCATCACCGGCTTCCTCCCCGCAAGCCAACTCAAGCCTGATCACTACCCTCGCGTAGAGGACGGTGACAAAGCAAAGATACTTGAGGAGCTCCGTAAGCTCGTCGGCGAAAAACTACCGGTGGTCATCATCACCGCACTCCCGGAGGAAGGCAAGCTCATATTCTCCGAACGCGGTCCTCAGCAGGAAAAGACTGTCGCCGCAGAGAACTTTACCGTTGGCGATGTCATTGAAGGTGAAGTGACCGGTGCCGTTGAGTTTGGTGTATTCGTGAAGATAAGCGAAGGCATGGAAGGCTTGGTACACATCTCCGAGCTTGATTGGGGCCTTGTGGAGAACCCAAAGACGCTCTTTGCCGTAGGTGAGAAAGTGCGCGTAAAAGTGATAGAGGTGAAAGATGGTAAAGTTTCCCTCTCTATCAAAGCACTCAAAGAGGACCCATGGCGCATAGCCGGAGACCAGTACAAGAAGGACCAGGTCGTAGACGCGGTCATCATCAAGTACAACAAACACGGAGCACTCGCTTCCATTCAGGAAGGTGTCGCGGGTCTGGTGCATATCAGTGAATTCGCAAGCATTGAGGAGCTACGCAAGACCCTTGAACTCGGACGAAGCTACAAGTTCAAGATAACGTTGTTCGAGCCGGGAAATCACCGTATGACGCTCTCATTCAAGCAGGCGGGTGAGTAACAAAGATGTAATAAAAAGACCGCTACTCCAAGCGGTCTTTTTCATTCGCCATCCCGAATGCGTTCTCTCTTTCGCACCTCGTGCTCATCCAAGCCGAAGTAATGTCCGAATTCATGCCAGATGGTCTCTCGTACCACGCGTGCTACGTCACCGTCGGTCTCCTGCGCCTCCTCGAGGATAGGGTTGCGGTACAGGGTGATAGTGTCAGGCAGGGTCTCGCCTATTCCGTAGCCGTCACCGCGTTCACTGAGCGGCACGCCGTGGTACAGACCTAGCAGGGTCTCGTCCGGTCCCAGACCTTCCCGCTCGCGCACCTCCCTACTCGGTTCGTCTTCGAGCAGGATGGCGACATTGTCTATCTTTTCCCTATACTTGGGATCAAGGGATGCAATACCCTCCTCAATATAGCGTTCAATATCGTCCTGTGTTGCCATGATATCCGTGGTGTGTGGGATAACGATACCACAGATAGCGGGTACAGTGGCACCGTGCTGTTGCTATTCCTAGTAGGATTCTTGTGTGGTATAATAATACAGGCCGTACCGGATGGTTACGCCCTTTCAGGGTGAGGAAAGTCCGAACACACCCGGGCACAAGTCCGGAGCACGGTAGTGGGTAACACCCATCGTTCGCTTCGGCGGATAGGGATGCGAGCAGAGACGCCCAAGCTGAGAGGCGCGGGTACCCGCAAGGGTAAGCCCTTACGGAAACGTAAGGGGTGAAACGGCAAAATTCCTACCTGTGTGCAAGGCCGTGTCCGACACCACTTTAGTCGTTCAAGTCTGAGAGTTTTGCAATACTGCGTTAGTTGCTATTGCATAACTGATACGTTGTTGAACTACCAAAGTGGTGTCGGAAGAGCCGCTTGACCCCATGAGTAATTGTGGGGCTAGATATATGACCATCGCCTGCTTATAGCGGGTACAGAATTCGGCTTATAGGTACGGCCAATACCAAAAGACCCCTTTCGGGGTCTTTTGTGGTTCGCTTTCGAACAATTAGCGGCCGTAGCCACCGTTGTTGTCAAACGAACGGCGAGGTGCGCGCTCCTCCATGGGGCGAGCAACGTTCACAATGAGACGGCGGCCTCCGAAATCTTTTTCATTCCAGAGTTCGATCGCTGCCTGAGCCTCGTCTTCAGTTGACATCTCAACGAAGCCAAAGCCCTTTGAACGACCACTTGCGCGGTCCATTATGACGTTCGCAGACACGACTGTGCCGGCCTGTGCGAAAGCCTCTTGTAATTCTGCGTCTGAGGTGCTGTATGGAAGCCCTCCGACAAATAACCTTTTCTCCATTGTAGGAAAAATTAGTAGTAACGCCCAAAAGAGTGGACGGCTGTCGTCTCTTGGTTGTCACTACGAACAAACTCACGAGCCTAACAGTGGCGCTATGGTACACCATGTACGGTTTTGTTGCAAGTGATTTGCAATAGGGTCAATTATGTGTTACGTTTTGGCCATGGAACGGCGACACACGAAGCATAAAGAAAATATTCTGAACCTATTCCACAAACACCACATCCTCACGGCGCACGATATACGGAAACGTCTCCCTGCAATGGACACCTCGACCGTGTACAGGAATTTGAGGCAGTTCGTAGATGACGGCGTCTTGCGTGAGGTACATACGGAGTCCGGAATCGTTTCCTATGAGCGAGCTGACGCCCGCCATGACCATTTTGTCTGCGACTCGTGCAGCGCAGTGGAGGAGATGCGCTCATGCAGACGTGCGGTGCAAGATCTTGTCCCGAGCGGTGCACGCATCGCTGACGGTTCGGTGGTCGTACATGGCACGTGCCGCACGTGCGTAAAGACTTCGCCCTCCCACTTTCGGAACACTCGATCAACAACCATCACCAACCACGTATGATACTCGGATTCTTAGGTAAAGGAGGAAGCGGTAAGTCATCGGTAGCGACGCAAATGGCGCTTCATGCCCATGCTCGAGGTTCGAATGTACTTGCTATCGATGCCGACCATAACATGGATATCTCGTACAACCTCATGCGGGGTGAGAGCATTGGCACAGAGCGCTACCTTGGCGCAGCACTCAAAGAGGTGCTCGATCATGTAGGGGCTCGGGATGGTGAGAGTTACGCCGATGTATTTCTGCGTGGTTGCGATACCAGGTTTACTATTGCACCGGCTGACCCTTTCACAGAACAATACTCCGTCATGGCCCGTGAGCGCCTGCGGCTCATGGTGGCAGGCCCACAAACGGACACCGTGCTCTATGGGAAGTCTTGCTCCCACGTACTCACAACACCGCTCAAGGTCTACTTGCCTTTACTGGAGCCGGAAGAGAACGATGTCGTTGTGGTGGATGAGAAAGCGGGTGCGGACGGTGTCACCACCGGCATCGTGACCGGACTCGATGTGGGGGTGATAGTCTGCGAGCCCGCGCTCCACAGCCTTAAGACCGCACGCCAGATAGCAGAGCTGATGAAATTCTACGGCACTCCTTCCCTCTTTGTCGGCAACAAGGTGGGTACCAGCGAAGACAAGGACTTCATCGCAGAACACCTGGGTGAGGAACCGGTGACCTACCTCATGGAGAGCACGGCGGTGCGCAGGGAGCCGTCGGAGCCGGTCGCCGAGTGGCAAGACGAGATGGCTGCGATACTTGAACAAGCAAACATGTTGAACAAGAATGACCGTCTTCAGCGCACCAAGGATAAGTTCGAGCGTAACAAGCAGTACAAGGGTTCTTAGTCGCACATACCCATCTGCACACGCTTGCATTGTGTAGATGGGTGGGTACGATGTACACACCACTGTTCTTTCAAACCAACAACATATGAGGTGCACCTATGTGCCAAGGTTGTGTAGCAAAACAGCAGGATTCACTAATGGTCGGTCTTTCCGAGCGGCATGTTGAGGTCATTGAGCGGGCAAGGCCGCGAGAGGATCGTGCCTTCATCAACGCGATCCATGAGGCTGCCACCGATGCGCTCACCCCGCATCTCCCCCTCTTGCCGATGTTTGCGGCAATGTACCGCTTCTTGCAGGAGGAACGGTATGGGGTACTGAGCGAATACAAACTGATTCGCGTACCCCTATCGATCATACCGCAGGATAAAAAACGGTATCGTACGCCGATCGTCTCGCTTCTCCATGAGACCGTACTTTCGTTCCGTATGAGCGAACACACGGTGAATATGGTGAATGCTGCGGCAAGAAGACATGGAGTTTGCATCCTGTACCTCTGCTCGTGTGGGGTCGTCATGGGACGATGTGAGGATGTGGCTCGCTTCCAAGGAAGTGCGGCGCACCGTAGCATGGACCTTCTCCGCTCAACCATTGATGCGGAAGGCAACCCTGTCGTGGATGTCACCCATTGGAACCAGATACCCTCACCCAATATGGACATAGCGCCAAACGGATCGGAGATCGAACTCTTCGAGGATATCAGCGACCTCCTGATGCTTGCCGCCAAGGCACAGCGACCGGAATACCCGTGGCTCGACAACATGTTGTCGCGATACATTGGACAGCCGTCCATCAAGTACGCGCACAGCCCCGTTGCTGGCAGCATGGGTATTGAAGCCCGGCAGACCGCGTAGTACATTGTTCTTTCAACCCCGCCCTACCGTGGCGGGGTTTTCTTATACGAAAGCATGTATTCATCCGTTATTGGCGACCTGATGTGCCGTAGCTCCCTTCAGCGAGCGAAGGCGGAGAGGGAGGTTTCGTCCCAGAATCACGGCTGTTTGTTTCGTCTACGACTCACAAACAGACTCGTGTTCTTGGACGGCTCCTCGAATTTCATTCGCCTCGACGGCTCATGAAATAATCTCCGGAGCTTCGAATCCCTCACGCGAGCAAAGCAGTTTGCTCGCTCCTCTCCGCCCAAGAAAATAACCACCTGGCGGTGGTATTTTCTACGGGCGGAGAGGGAGGGATTCGAACCCTCGAGGGAGTTTCCCCCCTACTCGCGTTCCAGGCGAGCGCCTTCGACCACTCAGCCACCTCTCCGTTATGTGATTGTCTTATTTCTAGCCTATCGCAGCCGGCACGGCACCACTATACCATGCAAAGGGCGGCTTGGATAAGCCGCCCGTGGATGAGGTGGTTACGAGATAAGGTCCGGCTCGTTCCGCTCGACATACTTCATCAACTGACGGCCTCGCAAGCCTATTTGTCGCCCTGTTTCGTACAACTGGGCGCGTATCCTTCGGACGTTCCTGCGAGTGGTGAATTCCTCACCGTCAGTTTCCGGCTCTTTCAGAGCCGGGCTCGAAAAACGCGGCCTGCATCCGGTCGCGACCCAACGATCGCCTCTGCTCATAACATCTCCTGCGCTGTGGAACCTTTACGAGCGTATCACTGGTTGTTTACCT
>SKIN01000040.1 GCA_007116405.1 Candidatus Kaiserbacteria bacterium
CACAGAGAGAACATTCGGAGAAGCACTTGGTTGTCTGCTTCTCCACTTTATTCAGCTTGTGAGCAATCGCAGGTTGATAGAGTAAAGTTCTTTTCAAAAACCCTGACGAGCCGAAAGGTGTGGCCTTTCGTAAAAACCCTCGAAATAACGCCCACGGTTTCGTGGGCGTTTGTTGTGTTAGGACTGGTTTCCTCGCGACCAGACGGCGTCGGGTGCACCATCATCCTCGGTGAGAAGTGCGATGGGGATGCGTGCGGGGACCACCACCCATTGTCCATGCGGACCGCCGGTGAGGCGCAGCAGTACTCCGCCATACCCATCTTCCTGCGGTATCGAGAGCACTACGTCGCCTGTTGCCAGGCGGTCACCGATATGCAACGCGCGCGGCTGGGCGACACGGGCGGTACGCAGGCGGTTCTGTCCTGTCCCGTACCGCACAACATGCTCGTCGTATCCATAGGTGCCGTGACCTACACCTGCTTTGGTCAACTCCTCGGGTGGTCTCTCAAGCGCTTCATTGCTGAAGCGCCGCATGATGACCGAGTTTCTGCTCGGACGTTCTTGGGAATATATCGTACCCATGTCATGCTCCTCGTTGCGTAAATGAACGGAACAACCGAGCACATACTAGCAGGTTGGAGAGAAGGCGCAATCCTAACGTGCTACGCGAAACTTGTTGAAGAGGTGCACGGTGGAGGCCCGTACGCGGGTAAGTGAGAGGTCCTCCTGTTGAACGACCCATTTGTACAGGAGGGGCGATACTACTGCGGCAAAGGTCACATTGCTTACGAGATGCAGGATAGTGAAGGGTATCTGCCCCGTGAGCGCCACCATGAATGGCTGTCCCCAGAAGAGGGGACCAATAGTGAGTCCTGTCACCGCATCGTAGAATAGCGTGCCGAATACTGCGAATATGACGTAGTTACGAGGCCTGCTCTCGCGGTTCTTAAAGAAATAGTACGCGGCGATACCGAGGGAGCCGTAGGCGAGTGCGGTGATGAGCGTCCAGATGCCTACACGCATCGTAAAGAGGTCAAAGAGGACAATGGCAAGGAATGCGAACAGGAAACCACTCAGTGGCCCAAACCGCTTAGCAAACGGCATCATGGTGGTCATCACGGGCTCCACATTTGGTGGACGGAACGGAAGAAGACGGATCAAGAACACCATGACAAAACCAATGATGAACTTAAGTGCGTGCTTGTCGATGAATGACTTCATAAAAAATAAATCCTGCGCAAGCAGGAATATGGTGCTTAGCGCGAGCTAGTAATCGTTCGTTGAAGGGATCGGACTTACCGACCTTTGGCCGGAACACCGTTGCGCGACAGTGTCGGGATCACACCGACTTCACCATTCCGCGAACCTTGCTCAATGATACTGTACTCCTCGAAAAACACAAAACCCGCAAAAAGCGGGCTTTGTGATAGGTAAATAGCGTACTGCTATTTGACTGCATCCTTCAAACCCTTTGCCGCGCGGAACTTTGGTACGCGCATTGCGGGGATCTGAATGGTCTCGCCGGTGCGAGGATTGCGGCCGGTGCGAGCAGGACGCATCTTGGTCGAGAAGATGCCGAGGCCCGCTATGGAAACCTCTTCACCTGACTTCAATGCACCTGAAATGCTGTCGATCATGGTTTCGACGGCGCGTTCTGCGTCCGCCTTGGTGCCACCAAGGACACCGTGAACCTTCTCTATGATCTCTGCTTTGTTCATGGAGTAAACGTAATTACAAGTACGCTGGTAATGACCACGTGATGCGTGATACTGCAAAAAGTATACAGAACGCCTTTTTCCGCGCAATGCCCCGTGCGGTATAGCGAACGCGTGCACAGCACCATGCGGCGTTTCCCTGCACGACAACGCACGAATCGCAGTGTGTCGGTATGTAGCGCGCATGGTCGCGCTTATGTCCCATCATCAAGAAACGCCGGCACACGTCTGAAAAGGCGGCGGGGGTGGGGCCGGACGTCTAGATGCTCTGGTTGCGCGTCACACAAGCAGAACGCGCAAAGCTGAATAATATGGCTTATAGTATAGCTATATTCGCTATGCGTACGTTACCTGACACCGTCCTGCATGCCTTTTCGGTGAGCGAACGACCGTACGTCATACTCCCCACACACCATCTGGACACCCACACTGCGTTACCTGTCGTGAGGCGGACAACCAAAGGCCCCGAATTGAGGCCTTTGGCGTGAACGAAACCGTTGTGCCTCCTACAAAAGGATCAGGAAACACGGTACGTACTGAATATTTTATGCAACGGAAATCAGCCAGTGACAATGGTCTACCGCGCGAATTCTATTGCCCTGCTCTCTCGTATCACCGCAACCTTTATTTCTCCCGGATACTTGAGTTCTTGCTCGATACGGACAGCGATGTTGCGCGCGAGGTCACGTGCTTCAAGATCACTTATCGCATCAGGTCGCACGAAGATACGCACTTCGCGTCCCGCAGCAATAGCGTAGCTTTTCTCAATGCCGGGGAAACTGTTGGCGATATCCTCTAGCTCTTGCAAACGCTTCAGGTAGTTCTCCACCGAATCACGGCGCGCGCCGGGTCTTCCGCCGCTAATAGCGTCAGCGACCTGCACGATGATGCTCTCCGGTGTTTCGTACGGATACTCCTCATGATGGCTTTGCATCGCTTTGATGATGCGATCATCGACGCCGAATTTCTGAAGGATGCGGCGCCCTATTTCAACGTGCGTACCTTGCACATCATGATCAACGGCTTTACCGATGTCATGCACCAATGCTCCTGCACGGGCAATTTGCACGTCAGCACCAAGCTCCTCCGCAAGCATGCCTGAGATGTGCGCCATCTCTATTGAGTGCTGGAGTACATTCTGCCCATAACTCGTACGGAAATGGAGGCGACCAAGGATCATGAGCACCCTCGGATCGAGGTTGAGCACTCCTGCTTCATATGCGGCTTGTTCACCCTTCTCTTTAATGATGCGGTTGATTTCATCAGTAGCCTTCTGTACCGAGTCTTCTATCTTTGCCGGCTGTATTCTGCCGTCAATGATAAGGTTCTCCAGTGCGACGCGTGCTATCTGTCGGCGCACAGGGTCGAAACAGGAAAGCGTAATGAGGCCCGGCGTATCGTCGATGAGCACATCAACACCGGTCGCGCGCTCGAACGCACGGATGTTCCTTCCCTCTTTCCCAATGATCTTACCCTTGATCTCCTCGCTCGGTAGCGCTATTGAGGTGGTGAGTACATCTGTCGTTACTGCGTTACCAAGACGGTGGATAGCGGTAGTGAGTATCTCACGCGCCTTACTCTCAAGCTTCTCCGCGCCAAACTGCTCAAGCTTCTGCATGCGGACCACCATATCCTGTTGACTCTCCTTTTCGAGTCGCACCATGAGCTCCTCTTTCGCCTCCTCTTTTGAAAGCTTTGCAACCCGCTCAAGCGCGGTGTCTTGCTCTTTTTTCATTTCGTCCACACGCGCTTTTACGGTATGAACCTCTTCTATCTTCTTTTTGACCTGCTCCACCTCGGTGTCGAGGTCTTGCTGGCGCTTGTCCAGGAACACTTCCCTGTCTAAGATGCGGGATTCCGCCTTTTTAATGAAGTCTTGCTTCTCTTTGAGTTCCTTTTCGACTTCTTTCTTACGCTCCTCTACATCCTTCTTTGCTTCTTCTTCTATCTTCTGCGCTTTCTCCTTTGCTTCAAGCATCATTTGCTTGATCTCGAGCTCCATGGAGCCCTTCTTTCCCGCAGACACGACATAACGCAGGTAGTAGCCCAACGCTCCACCTGCAACAGCCGCTATGAGCGGGAGCA
Organism: Candidatus Kaiserbacteria bacterium; assembly: GCA_007116405.1. GTDB lineage: Bacteria > Patescibacteriota > Minisyncoccia > Phycocordibacterales > UBA12088 > UBA12088. The sequence goes on from SKIN01000040.1 coordinate 3,801, forward strand.
GTACTGTAAGTAATGGCGACATACGTAACGGGTGAGTCCCGCACCGCCACAACGCTTAAATGCTTGGAATTACAGGGTTTTTCCCATCAAGGTCAAGAACAGGCGTTTAGAGCACTCATTCGAGTGTCTTGGCTTTGCTGTGTAGTTCGAAAGCTGAGAAAGCATGCGGTCAGTAACGGTTCCTCGGTTAGTTCAATAATATATTCGTTATTCCGTACTAGCACTATAGCAAAGTTTAGCAACCATGCAAAATTGAGGGGTGACATGAGACGACCCGCCGACACGATACGTGTCAGCGGGTCATGTTCCAAAAAAGAAGTGTTCTTACTCAGCCGCAGGTGCTGCGGGAGCCTCTTCGGCAGGAGCTTCAGCAGGAGCCTCGGTCGCGGGTGCCTCCGTTGCGGGAGTGTCTGCGACAGGTTCTGCGGGAACACCGGTGTCCGTTCCTGTTGTATCTGGGTCCATGGTATTGCTTGGTTAGGCTTATAATGGCTGCGCCTCGCACCGGCCAAACGGCCGACACACCATGGCACAATCGTCGTACAGGGTCAGAGACCGTGCGCGACGTTCGTAAGTATACCACATTAGAGTCACTGGTGCAGATGCACGGTCCTGGTTGGGAAGGCAAAGTGTATGTCTTCCTGCTCAAAACGCTCCATTATCTTCAGATTGATATCTTGCTGAATATCCATGTACATGCCGTAGTCTGACTTGAGTACGTAATATACTATCTCAAAATCGAGGGCTGACTCTGCAAAACCGGCGAAGTGAGCCCTGTCGAAGCGTACGGACTCGGACCCTTCTATTATTTGCCGCACCATTGAGGGTATTTCCCGCACCTTATGTACTGGTGTGCTATACAGTACGCCGAACCTGAATACAACACGACGCTCTTCCATCAGTTTGAAGTTGCGTATCTTGGTATTGGTCAACTCTTTGTTTGAAAGCACCACCTCTTCTCCTGAAAGGGAGCGTATGCGCGTTGATTTGATGCCGATATGCTTCACGACACCCATGGTGTCCCCAACAATGATGAAGTCACCTATCTTGAATGGTTTGTCGAAGTAGAGCGAGAACGAGCTGAAGAGGTCCGAGAGGATACCCTGCAGTGCGAATGCCACCGCAATACCAATGATACCGGCACCGGCCACCAACGACGTGACATCCACGCCAAAGTTAGAGAGGACGAGCAGAACACCGAGCACCCACATGACTCCCTTTGCGATGCTGGTGAGCAGGTGCAGTGCGGACTTCGTGTTCTCGTCCCGCTCCTTGGTGAGGTGGTGAAATACGACCTCCTCAACCACGATACCTACGACAATGACCGCCTGGTAGATCGCCCAGAGCAGCAGTATTGCCGTGACAAGATTGTCAGCAATGCCAGTGATCTCAAGTGGCCTCAGTGCAAGCCAAAATGCCAAGAATAAATAGAACGGGGGACGAAAGCTGCGCACTATCTTCACAAACGCGTCATCAAGGTCGGTTTCGGTCCGCTTTGCTATCGCACCTATCCACGAGAGGACCAGGTGCTGCATGATGCCAAGCGCAAGAATGCCAAGTAGAAATACGGTGGCTGCGAGCGCGTATGACGCTATCGTATTACCGAGAAACACTGCATCGGGCGAAATGTTTCCATACTCCAACGCTGCCCCTACGAATGTGTTGAGTCGTTCCATAGCACGTAATGGACAGTATACCCAATTTGGTAGGGCATGCCCACCGCTTTACATGATCGTATGTGGAAGAGGCACGACCGAAATGCCGTGCGTCGCAGACTTAGTTAGGCTCGGCGACCGTCGGCGCGAGCGTGAATGGCTGTGCAACGCCGTTGATAGACACTGCAACAAGTGAGCTGTCGGTTGCGGCATCGACACTGACTGAGAAATTCCGTTCTGCATCGTCACACACCTCAGCATCGGTACTCGTCTCTATTGCAATGGATATCGCTGTCGTAGTGGTGACCGACACAGTGCCGGTGGCATTGATGACGCAACCAACGAGAGTATCGGATAGGACGCCGGCAAACGTATGCGTGCCTTCTGCCACATCATGCTTAATGGTCAGAGGTTCGCTCACCGACTCAACTTCTTCTCCCTCCACCTTACCTTCAGGCTGCTCAGGAACCGGGACACCTCGGACGTTCTGCTGTTGTCCAGCTATCACAAGTTGTTCGTGGGCACGAGTCACCACGCGCTCCGAGTTCATGAAGAGTGCCTCCGCTTTTGCCAAGTCTCCCAAGATGACTGCTATTTCCCCACGCATAAGGAGCGCTGTGGCATCCTTTATGCGTGCGTTCGCCTGTGACACCGTCTCCAGGTCATACCCCTCTTGCGTCAAAAGTACCGTGCGTATATCGCGCAGCGCCTCACTGACCCGTTCATGCCATTCACGGACGATGTCCGCCCTATCATCGAGGGCGTCAGCATCATCGCCGGCCCGCAAAGCCGCCATGCTCATGTCCGGAAGTATTTCGATACTGAAAAGATTGGCAACCTCGAGAAGCTGGGCCACCTTCTGCAACGAAGCCCCTGCTTCGCGATAGAAGCCGTAGGCGCGAGTAAGGTCGTGCGTCCGCAATGCTTCATCACCCAGCTTCACCAGAAACCTCGCTGAGAGCAGCTGGTTCCGTGACTGTGTGGAAAGTTCGCTTTCCTCTGGGAATAATTCGAGCAGCTCCTCGACACGCGCCATATTCTGCCTGGCACGTTCTTCCGCGCGATACGTGGCGCGCTCGCGAAGGTTTGCCGATTCGGTCTTCGGGGTGGGCGGAGTGATGGTCTTTAGTGTTGGAGTGGCCACACTCGGTTCAGGCGTCGTTCCGGGATCTGAGACAACTGCTATCTGGATACCACCATCTTCCTCCATCGTTGCTGCGATGCGCTCCTCTGCCCCCTCGCGTATCCTACCCGCCTCTTGTGTGGCATTGCGCACCTGTCCTATCAGGTCACGTGCGCCGTCATTTACCTGGTCTTCTGATTCAACGATGAGGCGCGCGAGAACCGCTTCATGCGTACTGAGTGCTGTCTCGAGATCTGCGGAGACCTCCGCTGCGAATACAGGGTCCAGGGTTTCGATATTCTGAACACGTTGTGAAATTGAGTCGGTATGTGCCGCAAATAACTTCGATACTGTTGCTTGGCGTTTTGCGTCCAAACGACCCTCAGAGGCAAGCCTACTCGCCTCGCGCAATCGAAGCTCGGCTCGCTCACGTTCAAAGGTGATACGGGCCTCGTCAGAAAGGATGAATGCGGTTTTGACACCTTCATTCATCTTGACCTTCACCGGATACAGGAAGTCGCCGGGAAGCGCATCATCCGCGGCAAACGACATCCCGAAGGTCCCCGTGGTGACCAACAGGGCTATCATGAGCGCGCCGGAGAAGTGATGTGCGCGGAAGATACTTGGTATGGAAAAGGGGCTTCGAATGGGTCGCGGTGCTTCCGTACTTGGGAGTGGTCGCTGTTCCATATACAGCACAAGGCGCTCACGCACGAGGCCTTTGTCTTCAGAACGCATCGTCACATTGCGTGATGCATTTCGTATATATCGTTGCAGTTGTTTCTTATTCATAGGTTTTTCTCATCCACTCGCTTTGACAGCCAAGAAATGCCTCTGTGTATCCGTACTGATATCGTGTTCACAGGCTCGGACAACATGGTTGCTATTTCCGCGGGCATGAGCCCGTCTATGTATCGCAGTATCACGACTTCCCGGTATTGTGGCGGCATCGTCTCAAGCATGCCCGCTACCCTTTGCGCGTCGAGGGAAAATTCGATGTCCGCTCGACCTCCTTCCACAAGTTCCGGAAACGCACCTTCCGGTACCGCCTGCTCTTCAAGCATCTTATCGAGTGATTCCGTGCGCTTCTTCCGATACTCATCAACGATCAGATGGTTGAGGGTTCGGTACAGAAAAGGGCGGAATTCCTCAATACTGTTGCCTTTTACGAGGTAGTCCCATGTGCGGGTAAACGTCTCGGAGACCAGGTCCTGAGCCTTTTCTTTATCAGACACCCTGAAAAACGCATGCCGATACAAAGCATCTGCGTACTGATCGAACGCCTCCAGAAACGCTTGTTGTTGGCTCATTTACCACCTCAATGGTTACGACGGATAAACACGCCTATTCTTACGATACCCTCGACTCGGTCCATATGCTCATGGTAACGCCCGATGCCGGCGTTCGTAAACCTGTATCAGGGAGGGAATCATTGCCCCTCGGCAACCTCTTGAATAACGTTTATGAGTTCCGGGAATGAGGGCTCAAGGAAATGCCCTCTACCGTCAAATGCTAGGAAATCCGCCCCCGGCACCGCTGTCCTGAAGCGTTCAAAACTCTCGTACGGCACAACATCATCGTCACTGCTGTGGAAGAAGACGACTCTGTCCGCCTTCTGTGTCAGTGTGGATATATCGCCCTGAAGTGTGAAGCTCGTATGTGGCTCGCTTGTACCCGGGTCATCATGCCTCCCGGAAACGAGGAGTAGACCTCTTATCTGGTGCGCAGTATCGCGCTCACTCACATACTTGACCAGGAACATGGCGCCGAGCGAATGCCCCACAAGTATCACCGGCCGGTCAAGTGCCTGCATGATGCGCGAGAACCAGAGATCCCAATGTTCATACTGCGCATTGTCACTTGATGGCATCCGCGGTGTGAATACGTCAAACCCCTCCCCCAGCGCTACATCAAGTGAACTGAGCCAGGAGACCCTTGGCCGCAGACGCTCCAGGTCGACCTCTTTCGCATGCAGATGCTCCAGGTACGCCTCATCCGAGGGGTACATGTGACCACCATGAATCGCCACCACAGTTTGTTTCGTATCCATACGAGTCGGGGTGCCGGGAATCGAACCCGGGCCATACGCTCCCAAAGCGTACACACTACCATTATGCTACACCCCGTACCTGACATAGCACCCGCAAAGTAGGTGCTTGTAGACGAAAATGTACCATTTTTTACCCATCGCCGCTATAATGCAGGCCTATGGATAGCGTGACCGAAGAAAATGCACGAGCGTATGACGCGCATGCGGAGGATTGGTATCGCGCCATGTCGACCAATCCGGGGCATATATACCTTGAAAAACCAGCAATGGAGCGGGAATTGCCCGATGACCTTACGGGTGTGAATGTACTCAGTGTCGGCACAGGTTCCGGAGAAGAACTCGGACTGCTGGTAAAACGAAATCCGCGACACATTGTCGCTGTGGATATTTCGGAGAAATTGCTTGCTATCGCGAGCCGCATGTACCCGGACATAGAATGCCGCAATATGGACATGATGGACCTTTCTTTCGATGATACTTCGTTCGGTCTCGTATACTCATCTCTCGCGTTTCACTATACACACGACTGGGACCGTCTCCTTGCGGGTGTGTATCGTGTACTCAAACCCGGTGGCACGTTGCTCTTTAGCACCCACAACCCGGGCTACTGGTCAAAAGGGGCAACAGGTGCCGTGTACACGAACGAACGCGGGGTCACTCTCACCGAGCACGCTGCGGTGTTGCCGGGAGGCGTGCGTATTGTGTACTACAACCACAAAGATATAGCTTCTTTACACGAAGCGGTACTGCATGCCGGTCTCATCATAGACACCGCCTATGATCCAGAGGTTATACGCAATACGGCAGTGCCGAAGGGTGAGCGCACTAAGTACGAGAATATGGTGACCACGAACGCAAAAAACCCGCTATTTCATATCGTCCGTGCTCATCGTCCTGTAGTATAGGTTCTTGTTGAGCCGTTCTGTGGTGTGTTGTCTACAGTAGAATGTCGTTGAGCATCCGCACACGGGCTTTGTTATCTTCCCTACGTATTCGCACTACAACAAGGTCGCAGGTCCATGGCGCCGTGGGATCAATGTGCTTGTCAAGAAAGTAGACTTCTATGACGCGTGCGAGGCGCATGAGTTTGTTCTTATGCATATGGTCCTGGGGATCGTTTCGCTCTTCCCCCTCTTTCGGGAACTCACCCATCACCGTCCCCGCTTTCACCTCAACAAAATGAAGAGTGTTGTCTTTTTTCGCAACGATGTCTATTTCCCCGCATTTTTGTCGATAATTCCGTTCAATGATGCTATACCCTACACTTCTAAGATATTTTTCCGCGATCGCTTCTCCAAGCTTACCTGTGGTGATGTGCGCAGTGTCCATGTGTTTTGACCTTATTAAACATGTCCTTTATACACATGTTCACAGAGTTATCCACAGAAATGTACTTTTTTCACAACTAAAGGACTGTGCTCTGCACGCCAATCTACTGCGCCGGAATCAAAAAACTCTCAAGGACTTCCTTGTACTCTTTCCCGCACGTCGTCTCTCGGTACAAGAAAACCCCTTTCGGGGGTCTTCTTCTCCTCTCGTTCCTAGTGAGCGCGTAAGCAAAGCTTTCCCGCACGTCGTCTCTCGGTACAAGAAAACCCCTCTCGGGGCTTTCTTGCACTCTCGTTCCTAGTGCGGGTAGGGAGAATCGAACTCCCGTCTGCGCCATGGCAAGGCGCCATCCTACCACTAAACGATACCCGCATGCACCAATTCTTATGTATGCTACGGTGACCATAATAGCGCTTCTTCTCTTTCGTGTCCACTGAAACGAGCTGGTAGAATATACACATTGACTGCCTCCCTGTATTCCGTATAGTAACCGAGGAACCACATGTACAACCAACAACGGAGAATGTAATGCAAGTCCCGCAGCAACAGCCAGTCCAATTGCACCAAGCTAATCCGAGAGGCGCTGACCACGAAGGAGCCCATGTACGGCGACGCGCGCATGCGTCAAAGAATTGCCCTTATTTGAAAGCGGTATTCCACGTCACTCCCGACGACGAAAAGTGGGGCCCTGACGACTTTCGGGACGATCATGTCATCGTAGGAGACATCATCTAGCTACGACGACCAAAGCGCCAGCAGTGTTGGCGCTTTTTTTATACACCAAGATCGGCGCCGTGTGTTATGCGTGCTTGATGTGCAACCACGTACGAGCATCCATTCCCCATCCGGACTCCCGAGCAATAAAGAGTAGTCTATCGATGGCGTCCACAGCGTCTACATCGTCTATGACCTTACTCTCGGTGTGACCTTTCCCGAGGAGTATGATCACGTCGCGAAACACGCAGATGTCGTTGTTCGGTACTGAGAACGAAGCCGGGAGTAGATTCAAACGCACGTCATAACCGCTTAGCGCATCTCTCATATCAGAATGAACGGGTAGCAGTGCGTGAGCGAGGTCAGCGGTCAGGAGGATATCGCAGCGAAGGTCTGCTTCTCTGCTCAAGCGTATCAACGTGGTTAGAGAAAGGACACGACGGGCATTGTCCGGATCTTCAGAAATGCATATCGTTGCTCGTTCGCCGTGGTGGTCAAGAAACATGGAGCGCAGTGAAGGCCCTCGTTCAAGTTCATTGTTGACTGCTTTTTCGTCATTACTTCGTCGTACCGGTTGTCCAGCATCCTCCCCGGGTTCCAACTTACGCCGCAATGATTCAAGTTTTCCGGATATCTCATTAAGAATGACCTCATACTCGTAGTGACCCTTGACCTGCACCTGCTCTATGATTCCCTGCCTCACCATCCTGCGCACTATCGCATCAACGGTCGTGCGGGGTAGACCCGAGCGAGACGCCAACGTTGTCATATTTGAGCGACCGAAAGTGCACAGTGCTGTAAAGACCCGCACTTCCCTTTCATTGAGTCCAAGGAAGGCAAGCTGATCAACGACAAAATTCATGCACTCAGTATATAGGTGACGTTTTTTTCGTCAACATGTGGTCGATTAGAAATTCACAGCCTTTCCCAAAGATGATTACTATGTATACTAGCGACAGATAGTGCAGCGTGGAGGGAATAGTATGGCAATCATACGGCTACATGAAGACCCTGGTGTCTTAACTTTTTTCCAACTGTATCATTACACCTTGGAGCTTCTGAATACACACCCAAGGCGACGAGGGAGAACTGTCGTACTGGGACCAATGTCTTCTAACGGAAAACTGACACAAGAAGAGAACATTATCCGTATTCAAAGATCGGTTAATATTCTTTCGGATGAAGGCTGGCTAGTACTTGATCTTGTTTCATTTCAAGACACAGTCGACCGGCTCATACAGGAACTGCGTATTCCTGGATACCCCTTCCCCGTCCTCGAAGACTTCACCATACCTTTGATCAAGAGTCGTTGGTTTCAGGTGGTCCACTTCCAGGTCGGTTACCAGCACAGCATTGGCGCAGTGCGTGAACACGCGGTCGTGGTAGAAGAGCGTCTACCTATTCGATACATACGGTAAACGCAAAACTGCACACAAAAAATGTGTGCAGTTTTTTTGTGCGCCCGCCAGGATTCGAACCCAGAATAACGGTTCCGAAGACCGTTGTGATATCCATTTCACCACGGGCGCTTGCACGCTGCTATTGTATAGTAAAAACACATAAAATGCGATAGTATTGCGCTATGTCGAGTGAATACATCATCCCAAAGGAGGTTACACGTGTAACGGAGGCGCTTCGAAACGCCGGTTTTGATGCATATCTTGTGGGAGGATGTGTCCGCGACCTTGTATTGGGTAAGAAACCCCATGATTGGGATGTGACGACAAACGCCCATCCTGACGATATCCAGGGCATTTTTGAGGAAACCTATTACAACAATGACTTTGGAACTGTAGGTGTAGTGCAGGAA
>SKIN01000001.1 GCA_007116405.1 Candidatus Kaiserbacteria bacterium
GGGTGGTGACGCGGTCTCCCCCGGTGTACACGCCCTCGTAGAAGCGGGAATGGTGAGTTTTGATTCCCCGTCTGATGTCGTGGAAGCCCTCGATATACTTGCTGCTGGAGCCCAGCGGCCATCTGTAGAAACGCCGCAACACGAAACGCCGGACGATACGGTCACGTTATATCCTTTTGATGAAATGCGCACCCTTCTTGATGATTACGGTGTCCATCTCGAAGGGACATTTGCTCAGACTAAGGAAGATCTGGCGAGTGCTGTGAAGAAGCTGGGTGACGGACCGTACGCCATGAAAGCGATGGGGCCTCAGCTGGTACACAAGACCGACCTCAAGGCCGTGACCGTGAATGTTGTCGATGTCACCGCTCTTGAAACAGCATGGGATACGATGACCAAGGATATCAAGCGACATCTTCCTGACGCAGTGATCGAGGGAATGTTGGTGCAGACCATGGCCCAGGGTGTCGAATGTATCGTGGGAATGAAGCGCGACCCGGTCTTCGGTCCCGTTATCGTCTTTGGACTTGGAGGAATATTTGTGGAAATACTGAAGGATGCGGCAATGCGCATTGCCCCTGTGAGCGAAGATGAGGCGCTTGAACAGATACAAGAGATACAGGGTATCCCCCTTCTCTCGGGCGCGCGAGGCAGTGAGCCAATGGACCTTCGTGCTCTCGCCCACATCGTCTCTGCAATAGCACACCTTGCGCTGGACTACCCCGACATCGCTGAGATAGACCTCAACCCGGTCTTCGCCACACCGTCCGGGGCTCGTGTGGTGGATGCGCGTATGGTGCGGGTGCAACAATAAAAGGGCTCTCGCATACGAGAGCCCTTGGGGGCGGTCATTGAACCGTACGAAGCTCTGACACGGTGTGGTATTGAGTGTACCAACCGTAATAGAAATAGAGTACCTCAAGAAATAAGCCGGCGCTTGTAACATCGAGAGGTCCGCACGCCAACTCCTGTCCATCGTCGAGTCGAAATACTGTTGGTATCGGGAAGCTGATACAGTTGCGCAACTCCGAGCGGGAAAGTGTGACATTTTCGTCCGCTATCATCCCCGCGACGTATATGGCGCACTCTCTCACGGTACGACTAAACACAAAATCGGTGTCATCACACGTTGCACAGTAATGTAATGTCTTCCTCTCGGGAACGACCGGATAGAAGCCGTCACGCATCACGCAGTAGTGTTCTTCTTCCGCCTTTAGCACCATGAATATCCGCCACGCCCTCATGCTATCCCCTCCTGCTGTTGTATTGTACGTCTGTTGCGTATCCTACCCATCTCTCTCCACATGTCAAACAAAAACACGCACAGACTTGCTGTGCGTGTGCGTGTATCAGGACAATATGCCACCGTGGTGTAGCTCGTAATGCACCGCCTGAATGAACGCTCTGCGATCAAGTGCGGAAAGTGGCTTTTCGTGAAAGCCTGTCTCACTCATGTGCTCGAGATCCGGAATATGGTCAAAGTCCATGAGGCACGGCAGAACACCCGGGTCGTGTATACATTGCACCGCTAAGCGCGGGTGCATTCGCCGCAAGTGAGTCACCAAAACTTTTGCAAGACCGTCAATATCCCGTGCATGCGCAAAGGATATCTCTTCACCTCCTTTGCCGCAGAGTGCATACTCATGACGTGTAAAGAGCTGTATCGTGAATACCTGTATAGGGAACATGCGTGTCCTCCTTCAGTGTACGTACTGCGGTGGAGCATACACGTCCACGCTCAGTGGCGCAAATGCGGCGGGTGCCGTTACAGCACGAGGCTTTTGATGTCGATGTTGCCGTTACGGAGTCCCTCGAGGGCACCGCTCACATCAACACGTGCTTTAATGAGCTTTGTGATGGCACTCATGAGGTCCGGACGATTCACGGTCGTGCCACCAATGATCCGCCCATGACGTACGAGTATCCTGCAGTGATCCTGCTCGTCATTTTCGATGGGTATATGAACAATGGTGCGGTCTGGAAGCGGACGAACGTCGCCGGTCCAGCCAATAAGGTAGCCAAAGCCATGACTGGTGTGAAATGACACTTGTTCAAAAGGAGTACGCTCAGGTCCCGCCATGTTCTTTCCGGCTATTTCCCCTTGGAGGCGCGCACTCATCCAGTTACCCATGATGACGGCTTCGCCGAGCGCAAGGTCCCAACACTCTGCGGTATCCCCGGCGGTCCAGACGTCCGGGGCGTTGGTCTCAAGGTATTGGTTCGCATAGATGCCTTTATGCGTCGCTATGCCCGCGGCTTTGAGCCAATCGACCGGCAATTCGACACCGATGAATGGTAGGATGATATCGCACGGCAGTTCGGTTCCGTCAGCGAGACGCACTCCCACGACATGGTCACCTCCCAGCACCTCCGCTACCTCCATTTCACGAATGATGGTGATGCCTTTCTCTTCGAGGGTCCGCTCTATGGGCGCGACCCCCTCCTGTGACAACTGGGGTTCAAAGAAATACTTCTCACGCATCACCTCCGTGACGGTAAAACCGCGGGAATGGAGTATCTCTATGATCTCAAACGATACACACGCGCTACCGACCATCACGACGCGCTTTGGCCCACCCTGAGCAACCTCTCCTATTGCGCGCGCATCGTCGACCGTACGTAAGTAGTGAATACCCCGCTTATCTGCCCCCGGCACATTCCATTTCCTGTTATGCGCCCCTGTCGCAAGCAAAAGCTTATCATACTGCAGCTCGTCACCATCGGAGAGCGCTACGTTCTTCCTACCGGCGTCGAGAGTGACTGCTGAGAGACCCTTGAATAGATGTATGTCGTTCTCAGTATACCAGTCGTCTTTCTTGAGCCACACATTGTCAAATGGCTGCTCTCCGAGTACCCACGCGGGTTTTGAAAGGAGTACGCGGGAGTAGCACACGTAAGGTTCTTCGGATACGATAGCAATGGAGCCCGTAGGGTCATTCTTGCGTATGGTCTCCGCCGCGGTCGTCCCTGCGATGCCGCCTCCGATTATCACGTACGTATACTGCTGCATGGTCGTAAGGTGCTAAAAAGTAAATGGAGTCACGTGCTCGTACGGCAAGTATACAGCATAGCGTGCACGAAACCGATGCGCTCCATCCACAGGCACAAACGACACAACCCCCGCGGAGCGGAGGTTGTGCATGTTTCGTATCTCAAACACTATTTGGGAAAGACTTGATTCCCCTCTGTGTCGTAGAGGTATATCGCTTTCGTGGGACACGCTTCCGCGGAAGCAATGAGTGTCGCATCATCAACACTGTCAGCATCTTTGATGACCACCTTGTTCTCGTCATCGAGCTCCCATGTCTCGGCGGCTACAGCGATACAGGAGACCGCTGCAATGCAAAGGTCCCGGTCAACGACTATCTTGCTAATGGTGCTTCCCTCTTTGTTGCGAGGGTATTCTCGTAGATCTGCCATGGTTTTTGTATTACCTAATAACTTATAAAAACATCCTGTAGCATCATTCAAACTCGACCGCGGTGACACCGTCGACCTCACGCATCAACAGCGGCGCAATGGTCTGGTGGTAGGTCACGCTCGCGAGGCCGCAGTCCACACATGCACCGTATACCTTCAGGTATGCTGTGCCCTCCTCGATACGCAACAGCTGCACGTCTCCTCCATGCATCTGCACGTACGGGCGCACCTTATCAAGCAATGTGTTCACATGAGCTACGGCGTCGGACATACACCACAGTATACTTGATGATGACCTCTCTCACAAAAGCGAGCTTCTTCGCACGGAACTACGTACTGTTGTAGCTAAACGAAAACGGGCGCAAGTCGCCTTGTGCCCGTGATACCTATTACGTACGTGTTACTGGCCCCGAGAGGCGCGGATCGTTTCAGCCACGTTTGGCGGGACAACAGCGTAGTGATCGAATTCCATTGTCATTTGGCCACGGCCCTCGGTCATGGAGCGAAGTGTGGTCGTGTAGCCAAACATCTCGGCGAGCGGCACCATGGCGTGCACCGTCTGCATATCGACACCGCGTGGCTCCATACCCTCTATTTGTCCTCGCTTGGAAGAAAGATGGCCGTTGATATCACCCATGAACTTCTCGGGCACCACAACCTCAACCTTCATGACGGGCTCAAGGAGCACCGGGTTTGCCTTCTTTGCCGCTTCCTGGAACGCCTGGCTGCCCGCTATCTTGAAGGCGATCTCGCTCGAGTCTACATCATGGTAGCTTCCGTCAAAGAGGTCGATGGATATATCAACCATCTTAAATCCGGCGACGATGCCTCGGTCCATCGCCTCCTGTATTCCCTTCTGGACCGCGGGAATATATTCCTGAGGAATCACGCCACCTTTGATGTTATTCACAAATTCAAAGTGGTCCTCGCGGTACACATTCTTCGCAACCTTAGCACCCTCAACGACCGGCTCAAGTGGTTTGATGTTGATCTTAACGTGACCGTACTGACCGCGACCTCCCGTCTGCTTGATGTACTTGCACTCCGCCTCGGCGAGCTTCTGGATGGTCTCACGGTACGCGACCTGAGGACGACCGATATTCGCCTCGACCTTGAATTCCCGCTTCATGCGGTCGACAAGGATGTCGAGATGCAACTCACCCATTCCGCTGATGATGGTCTCGTTGGTCTCTTCGTCACTGGCCACACGGAACGTCGGGTCCTCATCGGAGAGTTTCTTCAAAGCGATACCGAGCTTCTCTTGGTCGGCCTTGGTCTTCGGTTCGATACGAACCGAGACGACCGGCTCAGGGAAGTGTATCTGCTCAAGCACGACCGGGTTCTTCTCATCACAGAGTGTGTGACTGGTCTTCGTGTCTTTGAGTCCGACAGCAGCCGCTATTTCGCCCGCGAACACCTTTTCGACCTCCTCACGCTTGTCCGCCTGCAAGCGCACGATGCGTCCAATGCGTTCCCTCTGACCTGTAGTGGAGTTATATACGTATGAACCCGCCTCGAGTGTTCCGGAGTAGACACGGAAGAAGGTGAGAGAGCCGACGAACGGGTCCGCTTGGATCTTGAACGCCAATGCGCAGAAAGGATCCTCATCTGAAGGGCTCCGCTCGACCTCTTCTTCGGTCTTGGGGTTGATCCCTTTGACCGGGGGAAGGTCCAGAGGGCTTGGGAGATAGTCCACAACGGCGTCGAGTACTGCCTGGACACCCTTGTTCCTGAGTGCTGTTGCGCAGAATACGGGGAAGATCTCGTTTGCGATGACGGCTTTTCTGAGCACTTCCTTGAGTTTTTCTACGGGTGGCTCAGTACCTTCGAGATATGCGTTCATCGTCTCTTCATCGTGCTCTACGATACGTTCAACCAATTCCGCACGGTACTTCTCGACATCCGCCTTGAGGTTTTCGGGGATGTCATCGGTCACCTGGACATTCTCGCCCATGGCTCCCTCGTATCGATATACCTTGCGCGTGAGCAGGTCGACCTGACCCTCAAATGTATCCTCTTCGCCAATAGGGATCTGCATGCGCACCGCCTTCTTTGAAAGACGATTCAGTATGGACTGGTAGCTGCGCTCGAATGAAGCACCGGTTCTGTCGAGCTTGTTGATCAAGCAAAGGCGAGGGACATTCGCATCGTCAGCATAGCGCCAGTTCGTCTCGCTCTGTGGTTCGACGCCTGCGACGCCGTCAAACACCGTTACCGCACCGTCGAGTACGCGCATGGAACGCTGCACCTCAGCGGTAAAGTCAATGTGCCCCGGTGTGTCGATGATGTTAAAGCGCGTTTTCTTTGCCTTGTCAGCAGGGTCTTCCCCTATCTTGGTCCAGAAGCAGGTGATGGCGGCGGAGGTAATGGTAATACCACGCTCTCGCTCCTGCTCCATCCAGTCGGTCACTGTCTCCCCCTCGTGCACTTCGCCTATCTTATGGCTCATGCCGGTGTAGAAAAGGATGCGTTCCGACGTGGTGGTCTTTCCCGCATCGATGTGGGCGATGATGCCGAAGTTCCTTACTTTCTCTAATGGGTAATCTCTGGTCATACCGAATGGATAAACTATGAATAAAAAACGCGCTCAGCGCTGAATGAGGCTACTATACCGTGCATCATCCAAATATTCAAGCTGCGGTACGAACAAGGCCCCTTATGGGGCCGATGACTTACCAGGCGAAGTGAGCAAAGGCTCGGTTGGCTTCCGCCATCTTGTGGGTATCTTCTTTTTTCTTGACAGCGCTTCCCTCATTGTTAGCCGCTTGTAGCAGTTCCTCAGCGAGGAAGCCTGCCATGGGACCACCATTCTTTGCGCGAGCAGCGTTGATTATCCATCGCATGGCAAGTGCCTGTCGGCGCTCGGGGCGTACTTCACGGGGAACCTGATAGTTGGCGCCTCCAACACGACGTGAGCGAACCTCAACAGACGGACCGACATTGCGGAGTGCTTCCTCAAATATTTCAAGGGGATCCTTGCCTTCAGTCTTTGTCTTGATGTCGTCGAGTGCTGCGTAGACAACCTTACGCGCCGTCTCCTTCTTACCGTCCAACATGACGTTGTTGATGAACTTCTCGAGGCGCTCGCTCTTATAGCGATGATCGGGACGAAGCTTTAGTTTCTTTTTGATGGGTCGTCGCATGATGCTTATGCTTTAGGTTTCTTGGCGCCGTAGAGGGAGCGTCCCTTCATGCGCTTCTCTACTCCGGTGGCGTCGAGCTTACCGCGGACGATAGTGTAGCGGATGTTGACGTCCTTCACGCGACCTCCACGGACCAGGACCACTGAGTGCTCCTGCAGGTTGTGACCGATACCGGGAATGTATGCCGATACTTCTTCGCCGTTTGTCAGGCGCACACGGGCGTATTTACGAATGGCTGAGTTCGGCTTACGAGGAGTCTTTGTGGTCACTTTGACACAAACGCCGCGCTTAAAAGGTGCCGGGTAGTAGGTCGGTTTGTTCTTCAGTGTATTGAAACCCTTACCAAGAGCAGGCACTTTGGACTTTCGCACCTTGTCTTTTCGGGGCTTTTTTATGAGTTGGTTTATTGTCGGCATATGTAGATGCGAACCGCGCATCGCGCAGTGCAGAGTACTGTACTATAGTCGTTTCTTTCTTGCAAGCGTACCGCAATGCATCATGCCTTTTCCGTGACTTCTTCCTCTTTCGAAGACTCCTCCCCTTCCAGCTTGCGGAATACGAGTTCATTGACCATTTGGGTGAGTACGTACACGCGAACGGAACGTTCATTTGCATCGGGATAGTGTTCTTTGACGTGCGCGACCTCTCTGTCGAGCTTCTTCGGGTCGGGTCGGATATCCTCCTTTTTCGCTATTTCATTGAATATAAGCTGAAGTTTTGCGCGTTTCTCCGCGTCCGGCTGCCACTCTTTTCGTATCTCCTCGATCGTCTTCTTGGACTGCTCCAGGTACGCTTCCAATGTCATACCGGCACGAACCACTCTATCCTCGAAACTTGCCACCATTTGGTCCAATTCTCCTTCAATGAACACTTCGGGTACTTCAAGTTTGCTCTTCGCGATGATGGCGTTTGCAATGGCGAGGCGCCGCTTCTCCCGCGCCTTTTCCTTCTTCTGTATCGCGAGTTGCTGACGCATCTTGTCTTTGAGGTCCTCTATGCCGGTGAATTCGCCGAGCTTCTTTGCAAAATCATCGTCAAGTTCGGGAAGTACGGGCTCTCCGGATTCCTCCCCTTTCTCGTCCTTGGGGGCGGGGGTGGCAAACATGGAACGGAGGCGCGTGAGTTCGGCATCCACCTCATCATCCTTCACGACCTCATCTGCCGGGTCGGTGTGCTCCTTCAGTTCTTTCTTTGCTATATCCATGTACTCGGGAAGTGTCACGGTCGGGTAAACACCGCTGGTGATGGTGAACCCTATCGGATTACCCGGCGCGAGCTTGGTGATCGAGACCTTTGGGCGGCCCACCACATCGAGATCGTGCTCTTCGATAATGCGCGGGTATATGTCCGCGAGACCTATTTCAGCGGCCTCTTGTAGTATCTTTACTTCGCTAACGTGCTGTACCACCATATCTTCCGGAACGTGTCCTTTGCGGAATCCCGGCATCTCAAGGTCACGGCGTATTGCACGGATAGCCTTTGCCCGAAAGAAATCAACCCGTTCGGTCGGTATTTCCCCGGTTATCTCCACTTCGGAGTGCTCTTTTTGATTTATGGCCACATTCTCGTAGTGCTGTATGGCGTCCTTGGGTGTGTCGTTCATATGGGAGGAGTCTAACGTGATACGCAATGAAACGCAAACAGCCCTATCAGGAGGGCTGTTTGTTTACACCAAGGTCGAGTCGAATATTATAGGTCTTCGACCTCCATGTCGATCATGAGTTCGATCTCGGCGAGTTCAGCATCAATATCATCTATCTCAGGTATACCCAGGTCAAGATCAGCCTCTATAGCACTTATCTCATCGCTCGGGCTCACGGGCACTTCGGTCACCGGTTCCGGTGCAACCGGTTCCGGTGCCGGCACAGGTGCATGCTTACTGCTGCCCCAAATGAACATGAGGGCAAGTACAACAACAATGACGGCGAGTATGCCTGCTATCAGCATGTTCTTCGACGCCTCTTTATCCATGTGTTCACGGGATTCCGGACGCTCACCGCCGGGGGTAGGTTCCTCGGGCGGACGACCTGTTGGCATTTCCGGCTGTTGCTGGGCTTGATCGTTTTGCGGTTCGTTTTGCATGATTCTAGGTGGTTATTTGATCATCTCGATACGTACACTAGGCATCGTCATCTTCTTCCTCCTCCTCTTCTTCTTCCGTTTCTTCAGTGGTGTCATCGGTCTCGACAGTTGCGTCCGTGTCATCGGTCTCAGATAACGCCTCCATTGCAGCACCGAGCTCTCGGACCACGCTTACCAATGCCTCATGGATAGTGCGCACTGTATCTCGAGCCAGCATAGCAACATCACGCAGCATCTGTGCACCAGCGCGCGGTTCGTCAGAAGACAGCTCTAGCTGTGCATCCAACAGGTCGGTCACACTTCCCCGAGCATCGGCTATCATTGCGTCTATATCTATCAATGCATCTTTAATTGCATCCACGTCCGCACCCATTTCTGCCGCTTTATCAGCACGAGTGGCCACCTTGTGCGCAATGGTATCGAGACGTGTTATCGCTGCCAGTAGTCGAGACTCAATTGTGCCGACCCGCGCAATGAGGCGTGCTTGAGCTTCCGCAGTAAGACGTGCCTGGCGCTCTTGCATGCGCTCTTGTATCTCCGCCTTTCGCTGCTCTATCTCTTGGACCATTTCCGCTCTGCGCTCCTGTATGACCTGCTGTTGCTGCTCTATGTGCTGAAGTCGCGCCTCTTGTTGAGTACGAAGCATCTCCCGTCGCTCTTCAGCGAGGGTACGTGCTTCTTCCGCGGCATCTTCGCCACTCAATTCCTCAAGCCGCTCACGTGCTTGCTCTTGAAATGCATCGCGCTCTTCGCGTTGCATCTCGAACAATTCGCGACGCTCTTGCAGAGCATTCTCAGCCTGCTCTCGTACCATCATAGTACGAACGTCCGATGTGCGTGCTTCCTCTGTCGCTTCCTCCGCTTCTTGTGCTCCGGCACCAACCGCCATGAGGCCCGCGAGCGCAAGTATGGTCACGACCGAGAACGAGAATGGCAAGTATGCTGATCTGTGGACTGGGTTCATGTTTATTTATGTGGGTTATTTCTGGTAAGGACTTTGTTGGTCAGCTATTAAAAACATCCCTTTTAGGATAGATACAGTATAACAAAACACACCCAATAAAGGGTGTGTTTCTGTTGAAAACCGACAATGTCGGCTTACTTTCTATACTTCTCGTCGTACAGGGCAATAGCTTTTTTTATTATCTCTGTCGCCTCCTTCTTACCCTGGTACCCACGGGTCTCAACTGGAGCGACACCTCCTTTCAACTCTTTGTATGTCTTGAAGAAGTGTTCGTACTCTTTGAGGTTGTGTTTGTTGAGGTCGGGCAAGTCTTGTACGTCATCCCACCGCTTGTCACTCGCCGGGACCGCGATGATCTTCATGTCACTTTCACCGTCATCTATCATGTCGAGGACCGCGACCGGACGCACAGGCACCAGTATACCCGGGTTCAGTGGGAACGTGGTGAGCACCACCACGTCGAGCGGGTCATTGTCCTCCCAATAGGTTTGTGGCGCAAAACCGTAATCAAACGGATACGGTGCCGCGCTGTAATTCGCCCTATCAAGCGCTATGAGGCCGGTATCCTTATGTATCTCGTACTTATTGTACGAACCCTTAGGTATCTCGATGATCGCATTGATGATGTCGGGTGCCTCCTCGCCGACCGAAACTTCATGCCATAGATTCATGGTCAATTGTTGGTTATCATTAGTAATGAGTCGTAGCTCACACGATACAGCGAACCTGCGCGGGGCGCAAAGCCCCACCGTCGCTAGGCCTTTTCTTCTTTGACGGGTGCAGGCTCCTCCACCTGCGCTTCTCCCACCACGTCACCCTCAGATGACGGCTCTGCAACATCGTTATTCTCTGCTTCCGCTTCATCAGGCAATGTGACCTCGCCTTCGGTGTCCGTTTCCGCAACACTCTCGCCGGCCACCGAATGAATGTCGATGCGCCAACCAGTAAGCTTCGCCGCGAGACGTACATTCTGCCCTCCTCGGCCTATAGCGAGTGATTGCTGATCCTCGGAGACTTCCACAACAGCTTTATGATCATCTTCATCCAGGACCACGTCGAGCACCTTGGCGGGACTGAGCGCGTCCTCGATGAAGTGCGCGGGCTCCTCGGACCACTCAATGATGTCTATCTTCTCGCCACCCAACTCACTCATGACCGTAGAGACACGAACACCGCGCTGACCCACGAGTGCACCGACCGGGTCGGTATGCTCGTCGAGCGCAAACACGGCGACCTTTGAGCGGCTTCCCGGTTCTCGTGCGACAGCACGTATCTCGATCACACCACTTGCAAGCTCCGGTGCCTCCTGCTCAAAGAGTTTGACAAGAAAGCGAGGGTGACTGCGTGAGACACGTATCATTACCCCACGAGGGCCTTCTTCGACCGAATACAAGTAGGCCCTGACACGTTCTCCTTGGCGAAAACGCTCTCCGGGTATTTGCTCGTCATAGGGCATGATGGCCTGCGTCCTGCCAAGGTCAAGAAAGATATTACCGCGCTCAACGCGCTGAACGGTCCCTGACACGATCTCCCCTTCCCGACCTTCGAATTCGCCAAGAATACTGACCTTTTCTGCCTCGCGGATCTTCTGTATGATGACTTGCTTTGCGGTCTGCGCGGCGATCCTCCCAAAATCTTCCTGCGCCTCGAGCGGAAAGATGAGTTCATCATCAACCGTAACATCCTTCTTGATGCGCCGGGCATCTTCGACGAGAATGTGCTTCTCCGGGTCAAAGCGAACACGCTCGTCATCCTCATCGGTCGGCGCGCCCTTTTCTTCGTGGTCTTCGGTAATGATAGGTCTACCCTCCTCATCCAGCTCGGGCTCTTCCGGGAACCAGACCCGGCTCTCGTCAACAACGAATTTTATCTGGAAGAATTCCGTGGTCCCAGTGCTCAGGTCAAACTTTGCGCGCACCACCTGGCCGCGCTTTCCGTACTCTTTTTTGTATGCGGTCGCGAGCGCCGTACCAATGGCCTCAACGACACTCTCGCGGGAAATGCCCCGCTCTTCGAACTCGCTTAATGCGGCGTTCACTACTTTAAGATCTATCATAAGTTCGTTCGTTCACTGCTAAAAACGATGACATCGGCCACGCGTGAGCGGATATGAGCGCGTACAATACGTGGTACCGGTACTAAAATCGCCCCCTGCGGGGACGGTATCAGATGCAGTATAGTGTACCACGCATACCTCGCGTGTCAAACATACTAACAAAGGTACATGTGTTGACAACACACGGTGAGAAGATGAAGTTCTTTGGTACAATAGTGACATTGGGGCTCCCATCGCCTCACGCTAGTACCTTGTGAAAACATCAAGTTCACAGCTGAAGAACTTTATCCTTGACTCGGGCCTTGTCTCCAAGAGTGTCTACGAGGCCGCGGAAAAGGAGGCTGAGGAGAAGAACGTCTCTGCTGAGGACCTATTGGTATCACAAGGGCGCGTATCGGAGGACGATCTACGTCGTATGCACGCGTATGTGCTTGGCGTGCCATTCATCAATCTAAGTAAGGAAAAGATACCGTACGAGGTGTTGTCGCTCATACCCGAGCCAATCGCCCGTGCACATAATGTCGTTGCTTTCAA
>SKIN01000041.1 GCA_007116405.1 Candidatus Kaiserbacteria bacterium
TGACGCCGGGCACCTTGCGGAACGCTTCCTCAACTCCCCAAAAACACCCCGCCGCGAATGTTGCTGTCTCGTACAAATCTTTGTTCATGGGAATAGTATACCATACAAAAAACCGCTCAGTAAAGCGGTTTTTTGTATGAGTATGGTGCTTTCAATTATTGTGCCCAAGCGCCTCGATGTGCGCCATCAAGGGCACCGCGTCGCTCACCCATGCCACCACCACGTCGCTCACCCTTGCCTACGCCATTGCCACCACGGTATCCAGTGCCATCTTGCGCCTGTACCTTTGCTTGCAATTTAACTTGCTCTCCAGTGCACTCTGTCGGCCTCTCCCCCATGCCACCACGGTACCCGGTGCCATTATCTGCGGAAGCGATGGTCGCGAAAAGGAGTCCCGCGCCGAGTATCGTTGCTGTTGCTACGATACCGATGGTCTTTGTACTATATGCTGCTGTATTCATGTTTTGATCGTTGTTACTTGCTAATGTGTACTGTACGACCGGTCTACTCATTAGTACGCATTTCCACCTCATATTCTTTCATCTGTTGCATCATTCTCCTGCCCTGCACCGGTGTACGTTCTTGCATTCTCCCTCCCCGACCGGAAAATGGACGTATCTCAAGCGCATCAAACACGATGTGCTCCATGTCGTTCGCCACATCTGTAGCAACGGCACCAACCACACGCACTTCTGCGCCACGAACAAGGATACCGAATGGGCGTGCAACGGTTGTGTTCAATATGCGAACCACGATCACATCACCTGAGACAGCTTGTAGCGTAAAGGTGTCCTCCTCCGTCTCAAGTACCGTTCCCGCTAATACACCTGAGTCCAGATCCATCCATCGACTGTGGTGAAACCCGGTGAGTGGTTGATAGAACGGCGCTTCTGCAAGTAAGTAGCTGTCAACCTTTGCCCCGAATCCCATGCCATAGAGCACAGAGCCAAAAAGCACACTCATCGCTACAGCCCCGAGAACAAGCCATTTAGAGTTGTAGCGATACCCGCGTCTTGTCTCCCGAAACGCATGGACCGAATAGAAGAGTGCCACACCGAGTATAGCCAACCAGACCCATGGAAGTGCCTCAAACACCGCCGACCACAGCGAGGGCGTGGTGTGCTGTTCGGCAAAACGATGTACATCTATGAGGTATATGGTCAGTGCCGTAGCCAAGCTCCCCAATGCCAATGCGAGCAAGGCTGAGATGCGGATAGCCCACTCATGTAAGAGAAAGTGCCACACGGGGCGGGGCTTGAGCGCGTCTCGCTCTATGCGCTCTAACACGCTATCGCGCAGGGAATGTTCTTCAGGAGTGTTGTTCATGGTGAGTATATGTATCACTAAACATCTTCTTTGCTCTGTGGACAAGTGTTGCCACTGTGCCTCCGGGTACCGCGAGGATGTCACCCATCTCTTCATACGAACGACCTTCCAAAAAGCGCAACACGAGTACCGAACGATACTTCTCTGGCATTACTGCGAGCGCTCGGTGCACGGCATCCTTGGAATAGTGTTGTTGGGTAGAGAGCAAGGAGTCCTGCATACTCGACGCGAAGGTGCGCAGGTCATCCTCGCCAAGGTCAATGGTCTCGGGCCGTGCCTTCTTTTTACGCAACCATGATACGGCTTCGTTGTGTGCGATACGGTATATCCACGAAGAAAAAGACATTGAGGTGTCGAAGCTTCTCATGTTTACATAGGCCTTGATGAATATCTCTTGGAGGACATCATCCGCGTCACTTCCCAAGCCGGGCATCAGTCGCTTGAGATACCGCCTAAGTCGTGATTCGTATCGTTCGATGAGGTACCCAAAGACCTCACGCTCCTCACCGGAGCGTTCAAGCAACGCTTCATCTGACATTTCTTGGTATTCAAGCACGCTCATCCGGTAGGTATTAGTACGCTAGAAACCCCGATATTCTTTCGAACTGGTATTTACTTTTTCTTCAGGAGATCGCGTATCTCAGTAAGCAACTCCTCTTCCTTGGACGGTTTGGGTGGTTTCTTTGGCTCCTCCTCTTTCTTGCGTTGCAGCGTATTCATAGCCTTGATGACCATGAAGATTGCGAACGCCACGATGGTGAAGGTGATGATGGAGTTGATGAACATGCCGTATCCGAGCGTGACAGCGGGACTCGCGTCAGTCGCTTCTCGTAGCGTGATAGCAAGGTCGCTGAAGTCAACACCTCCGGTCAACACCCCAACGATGGGCATGATAATGTGGTCTACGAGGGATGAGACTATCTTCCCAAACGCCGCTCCAATGACGACCGCGACCGCGAGGTCTATGACGTTGCCCCGCATCGCGAAGGTCCTGAACTCCTCGAGTAATCCTTTCATGTGTGTATGTGTTAGTGAATATGTCCGCACCCTGATACTACGCCTGAGTCACCTTTTTCGCCACTCTTTGCGTCCGCAGTGCCTCGTGGCAAGAACCGTGCCGCAAGGTAGGTCACGATGGGCACCGCAAGCACGATTCCGATAGAACCGACGATCGTTCGGACCATCTCCGTCGCAAAACTCTCCATGTTAAGTATCATCGAGCCACTCGCCCCCGTATGTTCAAGCATCAGGTACATCACGAGCACAAGTGGAAGTGACACGCCCACGTAGGCAAGTGCGAGTGTGTTCACGACCGCGCCGACATGTTCACGCCCGACCCTCATACCGCGCAGGAATATCTTGCGCCTTGATTCGGACGGATTATTTTGCAACAGCTCCCTGACCACCGCCATCTGTGTTATTGCGATGTCATCGAGTACGCCTATGGCTCCAATGATGATGCCACCGATGAGCAGAGCGATGAGGTCGAGCGTGCCCCCCGTGTTGAAATTCAAGGTAACACTCTCGCCACTGGTGAAGCCCGATAGACTCGCCCACGACACTGACCACGTGGCCACGAGAAGCGTCACCGCTATCGCTATCATGGTGCCGCCAAACGCGATGAGTGATTCCCTGTTCGGTCCGTGTGTAATGAATATTACCCCCGCAAGTATGGCCCCCGAAACAAGGAAGCTCGCGAGCAATGGGTTCCATCCACCCAAGAGTCCCGGAACCAGGAGGTAGAACAGCACGAACAGTGAAGCACCAAGAGAGAATAACGCCCGAAGACCGTACCACCCTCCAAATGATACGACCGCGAGCACAAATATGAAAAAGAGAACGGCGAGTCTAGTGCGCCTATCGACATCCTGCACCGAATACATCTCGTGTCCATCAAGGTACGTGTACTCGATGAGAAAGAAACGTTGACCCGGCCTCAATTCGAGGAAGTCATTCTCGACCGTGACGACGGTGCCCTTCTTGGGGCCCTCGAGGATCTCCGCCTGCACGGTCTGATACGTGTGTTCCGTGTTGGTGCCAGGGATGAGCCGTACCTCCGCGTCGGATACGCTCACCACCTTTGCACGCACTACCGAAGACACGTCATCATGTATTGGCTGTGCGAGTGCGGTTGCGGAAGGCACGAGAGTGAGTGCAAACAAGATCATCCCGCAGAATTTCATTGTGTCATATGTCATAGATGTCAGTGTACCAAACGTGGCATCAAGAATACAAACATGCCGTTGCTACGGACTTGCATCCACGATGCATACATCGTACTATTGCTCTTATTGCAAACAATTTGCATTTATTCTATCTATCATATGATCCCGTATATCCTTGCCGCAGCGTTCGTTATCATGCTCGCCTCCCTCGCGGGAGCCGTGTTCGCTTGGAGAGTGCTCGGTGAATGGCTATCCTCCCGACTCCGCTACCTTATTGCACTCGCGGCAGGTGTCTTTACGGTCGTCGTGTTTGATCTCATGACAGAAGTAGTGGCGCACGAGGGCCTCTCATATAGCGTAATAGCGGCATTCCTGCTCGGCGGCATCGTCCTCGAGGTCATCACTCGCCTCCTCCCCAAAGGAACGCACCACCACCACGGCCCACACCATCACAAGCATTCCGGTCTCGACGCGCGCCGCATGCTCATCGGAGACGGAGTGCACAATGTGCACGACGGCATCATCCTTGTGCCGGCATTCATGGTATCCCCCGTCGTAGGATTCGGCACCGCCATCGGTATACTGCTGCACGAATTGGTGCAGGAGGTGTCAGAGTTCTTTGTTCTGAGGGAAGCCGGGTATTCTGTGCGCAAGGCGCTTCTCCTCAACTTCCTGGTGTCAACTACTATTCTCATTGGCGTCGCGCTCGCGGTGGTGCTGGTCACCATTGAGTCGCTCGTGTACCCACTCATCGCCTTCTCTGCCGGTGGTTTTCTCTACATAGTCCTCAGAGACCTTCTGCCTAGCATCATTCGTCATGCTCGCGAGGAGCATCAGGCCGTGCGCGACACACTCCTCTTCTTTGTTGGCGCGAGTCTCATGGCGCTTATCTCAGTGGCAGTGCCTCACGCTCATCATCATGAAAACGAACACCACAACGAATTTCTCCTGCCCGAGGGCTTTGAGCTGGTGCTCGATCATGCCGCAGACGAACGTGATACACCTGCGTAAGCGGCTGCGCGGAGCTAGTCTTGTTTCAGTAGTTTGAATGCAACGCCCCACTCACTGCGGAGAAAGCCGGGGATGCACAACAACATGGTCAACGGCTCGATGGCACGAGCCGCTTTCATGCTCCCCATGTCCTCTACGTGCCAGCCGAATGACGTGAGTGTCTCTGCCACTTCCCTGCGTGCGCCCTCGTCATTTCCGCATATCGGCATTGTGGGAATGCTGGCAAAATCAGGTGATATCATGTGACGATGACTGACCGTATTCCACGCTTTGACGACGTGCGCCTCCGGTGCCGCAGCTTGGATACGTTCTCCCAGTGACTCATTAAGTGTCGTAAAGTAACGGAGCACACCATCCTCCGGGTCTGCGTCGGATATCGGGTTCGTGACATCAATAACGGTCTTTCCCGCGAGTTCCTCGGCAAGGTCACCTGCGACACCCTCGGCCGCACTTCCCTTCACCGCGATGATGATCAATTCTCCCCATGCTGCAACCTCACGAAAGGTGCCTGCGGCAACATCCTTACCCATGACGACATCGAGCTCTGCGGCATGTGTGCCGTCACGGCTTCCCACCATGACGTCGTAGTTGTCTATCATGAATCCTGTGGCAAGTGAACGTCCCACGTCACCAGCCCCTATGATGCCAATTTTTTTCATATCATTTGAAATGTCACTGTTCATTGCTCTACCGCACAGCGCGCCTCGTGGTACGTACAGTAGTCACACTGCGATGATGCGTCGGGTATCGTATCGCTCACGAGCATATCGCGCGCACGCACGAGCGCGTCGTCGACCCACGCATCGTCACCCTCGTACGCTATCAGTGTAACATCGAATTCCAGCTTCGCGTCGAATGCCTCTTTGTCCGTAATGCCATTGCAGTACACAAAATACCCTGTATTTGAAACGGCGTAGCCTCTCCGGCGCAACAGCCATTGGTATATCTCCATTTGCCGCTTGTATCCGCCATGCCACTCTTTGTCCAACGCCTCGATACGACCGGCTTTTGCTGTTGATTTGTAATCGACGACCACGTATTCACCTTCGCCGTTGACCCACAAGTCATCAATAGCTCCAAACACAAGAAAACCGGTTGGCTCATGATGATACTGCACGCCCGTGAAATTGTGGCGCCACTCGTCGAGGTCGTCGTGCGCTACGGGTACACAATCGATGCCGTAGTGCTGTTGGAGCGGATGCGCGGACCCCGCGGCACGGTGCGTGTCAAACTCCTTCTTTAGCAAGGTATCCACCGCACTGTTGAGGTTAAAGGGGAACCCTGGCGGCCTTCCCACTCCAAGCCGCCGGTCGAGGTAAAAGCACCGAGGGCATTCGAGCGACAATTCGAGTTTGCTTCGTGACAATTTGAACGGGGTTGCACTGCCGGGTTCGTAGAGCCCTCGTGTCCTGCGTCCATTGTAGTACTCTGACATACTAGTATCGTACTCTTTGTGTCTAGATTGTCGACACCCCTATTGCGTCAAGACCTGTACCGCTGCCTCTATCCAGGGATCGCCTTCTGCCGCCGCGTCCGGGTCCACCGGAACATCGGGAGTCAATCCTCCATCCGATATGGAGACACCGCCGGCCGTGTACCATCGGGACACCGTCACCTTGAGCGAGAGCGTGTCGGTGATATTCACCAATTCTTGCACGCTCCCCTTCCCGAACGTAGAGGTACCCACGACCGTGGCAATACCCTGTTCCTGGAGCGCGCCCGCAAGGATCTCTGAGGCGCTTGCGCTCCCTTGGTCAACCAGCACCACCATCGAAGGGAGCCCGTCGACAAACCAACTTGCCCCACGAGTCGCATGTACCATTTCTTCACGATTGGGACCTCGAAATTCACGGACCACCACAGTTCCCTCGGGGAGGAATTTCCCCGCCATGCGCACCGCCGCTTCAAGGTACCCGCCAGGATTACCGCGCAGGTCGAGTATCAAATACTCCGCGCCACTGTCACGAAATTCTCGCAGCTCACGTTCGAATGCATTGATAGAGGTCTGTGAGAAGTTGAATAACCGCAAATGGTAGAAATCTCGGGCTGCCGGCGGCTGTGTCGCTGCCACGGAACCAGGTGCCGCCACTTCAGGTATCTCGCGCGTCACGATGGCATGCGAGGTTGAGGGTATCTCAATGCGCCCTCGTATGACCGGCACATCCCTTGGCTCTCCCCCGTCACGGGATATGGTGAGTACGACGCGCGTACCGCGAGGCCCCCGTATGCGCTCGACGGCCTTATCTACCGACAAGCCGCTCGTGGGGATGCCATCGACCGCGACGATATGGTCACCGGCGATGAGTCCCGCCTTGTCCGCGGGTGAGTCAGGCAACGGGAGCACCACGATGATAGCGCCGTCCCTTTCACCCACGACCGCGCCAATACCCTCAAGCGACCCCTGTGTAACTATCTTGAAATCCGCAGCCTGCTCCGGACGCATGAACACGGTATACGGGTCGTTGTAACTCGACACAAGACCTTCGATGGAACCGAACAGACGCTCCTCCGCACTCACTGTGGACACGGCCTCGGTAGACGTTCCAAATGGTATGAACTTCTCCTCGAGTATGTCCCACACACTCCAAAAGACGGTCATGTCGACCCGCTCACCACCCGGCGTCACCACCACGTCGCTGCTGCCGGACTTAGTGACCATGCCAACCAACTGACCGACCTCGGGTAGTTTGTTCTGCCCGATTCCAAGCCCGAGCATGAAGGCTCCGGCAATGAGCACCATGACAATGCCTGCGAGTGGTACGATGTTGTCCTTCATAGGTCGTACCAGTATACCCCACATGACAAGGGAGGGGCCATGTGTATAGCGTGCATGTCCTCCGTATGACGAAAAACGTGCTACACTATGGGTCCTATGGGACGCTGTGAATCACTACCCACACCCACTTCCCTCGTCCTCCTCGGCGCTACCGGGGACCTTGCGCGCAAGAAACTTCTCCCGGCGCTCTACGACTTGTATGTCGCACGAGCACTGCCTGAACGTTTTCATGTGGTCGCCTTTTCAAGGGACGCACTTTCCGAAAATGAGTACCGGACATTTGTACGCACCCACGCCACCGAACGCGCACGAACGAAAGATCACACGCACCTCGACGACTTTGCGACATGCTTCACGTACGTACAGGGTTCATTTGACGACAGAGCTGCGTTCGGCCGCATCAAAGAAGCACTTGAGACGCAGGACACACGCATCGGCATTTGCGCCAGCAAGCTCTTTTACCTTGCGGTGCCACCCTCGTTCTACGACACCATCTTTGAGCAGATAGCCCACACGAGACTCGACCTCCCGTGCACCATGGGTGAGGGATGGGTTCGCATCCTCGTGGAGAAACCATTTGGAAGCGACCTCGACCATGCACGCACGCTTGAAGACAAACTCAGCGTGCTCTTTAAAGAAGAGCAGATCTATCGCATCGACCATTACCTTGCCAAAGACGCGCTCCAAAACATTCTAGCTTTTCGCTTCTCGAACGTGCTTTTCGAGGATCAGTGGAACAAAGACTTCGTAGAAGCAGTGTATATCCGCTTGTTCGAACAATTTGATGTGGGCACCCGGGGAGCATTCTTCGATGGCGTTGGCGCCCTGCGCGACGTGGGCCAAAACCACATGCTCCAAATGCTCGCACTCATCGCGATGGAACGCCCCGACGCGCTCAATGCCGATGCACTCCGCAGCCGCCGCGCCGAGGTGCTGCACACACTACGGATACCCAAGAAGGAAGATGTTGGTACCACCATCATCAAGGGACAGTACCGTGGGTACCTCGACACGAAAGACGTCGCGACAGACTCAAAGACCGAGACCTACTTCGCACTGAAGACATACCTTGATGATCCTCGTTGGGAAGGTGTGCCCTTCTACCTCGAACATGGAAAAGCGATGCGGGAGAATCTCGGCGATATCACCGTGCGGTTTCGTTCGGCGACCCACTGCGTGTGCGGTGAGACAGAGGCGCACGAACATCCAAACTTCGTGCGGTTCTCCCTCTCTCCCGAGCAGAAGATCACACTGCGCTTTTGGGTGCGGAAGCCGGGTGCCAAGTACGAGCTCTTACCCGAAGATCTCGTGTTCGACAGACACAAGGCACTGAGCATGCGTGGAGGCGCGGTGGTGACCGATGCATACGAGGAGGTCTTGTTTGACGCACTCTGCGGAGACCAGACACTCTTTGTGAGCAGCGCCGAGCAAAGTGCCGCGTGGGAGTACGTGACCGCGGTACTTGGGGTATGGCACGACCAGGCACCCGTGGTGTACGACAAGAACAGCGAGGGGCCCGATTCGGACCTCATCCGTGAAGCGCACGAACAAATGACATTATCATCATAATCACTACACCTATGCACATAGCATACATCGGCCTCGGAAAGATGGGCCGGAACATGGTAGAACGTTTACTGAGTAAAGGGCATGCAGTCACCGCGTATGACCCGAGTGAGGATGCACGTGCGGAGGCATCAGCGCTCGGCGCGAAGACCGTTGCCTCCCTTGCAGCACTCATGAGTGAGTCACCGTCTCCAAGGACCGTGTGGCTCATGGTTCCGCACCAAGTGGTCGACAATGTCCTTGCCGACCTCGCACCACATCTCACAGAGGGCGACACCATTATCGAAGGAGGTAATTCCCCATTTAAAGAGACCGTTCGACGCGCACAAGCGCATAACGATTCCGGCATCCGTTTTCTTGACGCGGGTGTCTCGGGAGGACCCGGTGGAGCAAAAGACGGCGCATGCATCATGGTCGGTGGAGACAAAACGGTATTTGATGAATACAAGCAATTGTTCAAAGAACTCTCAGTCGAAGGCGGATACGCATACATGGGCAAGAGTGGTGCCGGCCATTTCGTAAAGATGGTCCACAACGGCATCGAGTATGGCATGATGCAAGCGCTCGCAGAAGGGTTCGACATCATGCGGCAGAGTGACTTCGACCTCAACCTTGTCGACGTGGCACGTCTCTATAACCACGGCAGCGTTATAGAGAGTAAGCTCGTGGGATGGCTCCACTCCGGTTTTGTGCAGTACGGCCAAGACCTTGACGCTATCACCGGCAGTGCTAGCGCAAGCGGTGAAGGTCTTTGGACGGTCGAAACAGCCCGAGAGATGGGTATAGTGGTGAATGTGATAGAAGACTCACTCAAAGCACGAGAGAAAAGTCAGAAGACTCCAAGCTACCAGGGGCAACTCATCAGTGTGATGCGCAACCAGTTCGGCGGACATGCCGCGCAGAAAGATGCGTAACCGGCCGCTATGATACCCCTCCACACAAGTACGACTCCGGAGAAGGACGCCGCGCACGCATTGAACTCACACCTCGATGAGCACAGGAACGAGGATATACTCCTCCTCTTCTCGGGCGGAAGCGCTCTGTCGCTCTTGCCCTACGTCGACACCTCTGCGCTCGGTGAGCGTTGTACTGTGACCGTTCTCGACGAACGCTACACTGCTGACCCGACTGCAAGCAACATGGCGGCACTTGTCGCAGACCCGTTCTTTGAACGCGCGCGCAAACAACACGTGGCGGTGATAGATCCGCGACCTGAGGGAGACGAATCGCTTGCGCGTGCGGCAAAACGCTTTGACATAGCCCTGAAGCACTGGCACATCTTACACCATGACGGCATCGTCATTGCGACCATGGGTATCGGTCCTGATGGGCATACCTCCGGAGTACTGCCGCGGCCGGAAAACCCTGAGACATTTGCAAAGCTGTTCCTCGACCCGCACATGTGCGTATGTGGGTACCGGATCCCAAACGGCAGCAGCCCACATCCGGAGCGCATGACGACCACGCTCAGCTACATACAGCGTCACGTCCACCACGCCGTGGTATACGCAACGGGAGAGAGTAAACGTGAAGCACTCGACCGCGTGTTTGACGCACACGGCTCACTTGCTGAGACACCAGCACGCATACTGCGTGAACTGCCGGATGTGCGGCTCTATGCCGACATCACCCTCGGTGAAGATGCAGGCACTAGCGTTGAGAATGCCACGCGTACATAACGACCGCTGCACTCGCGGCTGCGTTCAGTGATTCACAGTTCTTCTCTATGGGGATACGCAAACGGAAGTCACAAAGCTCTTCGGTCTTCTCTCGTATACCCCTACCCTCATTGCCAAGTACAAAGACACTCGGTTTTGTGAATCGCTCATCATACAAGCTCGTGTCTCCTTCGCCAGTGAGACCATACACCCAGAACCCCCGTTCCTTGAGGTCGCGAAGCACCGTATTTACATTCCCTATCTGTATCACGGGAACCGCAAAGACCATACCTGCGGATACTTTGACCACCGTTCCTGTCACCTGCACCTGACGGTGTTCCGGTATGAGCACGCCGGAGATGCCGAACGCGGCAGCACTCCGTATCACCGCGCCAACGTTCTGCGGGTCGGTAAGTTCATCAAGGAGCAGTAATCCTGTCTCGCTCGTGATGGTCAGGTCTTGTATGAAATCTTTATAGTCGCTCAACACCTTCGACGGTCGTATCGATGCAATCACCCCTTGATGCACTACGTCACGATCAACTCCGCGCGGGAGATGATCCTCGTCACACCTGTCAAAGGGTATGGACGCTTTCACCGCAAGGTCACGCAATTCGCTTTCATCATGTCCGGAAACGAAGTACACATGGCGCACAGCCTCAGGTGCCCTCGCGAGCGCTTCGCGCACCGGGTGTTTGCCGTATATATAGCTTGTTGCGTCGTTTCCCATAGTATCTACTTTTTACGTGCCACTTCCTCCACATATGCACGGAGTATCGCATAGTACCGCTCAAGGTCTCGAATGTCCACCCATTCACGGTCGCCGTGACTACCTCCGCCCTTGGGCCCTATGAGTATGGTCGGCATACCGGCTCTGTTGAACCACAGCGCGTCCGAGCGCCCGTGGGCTCGTGCCCATCCACATTCAATACCGTACAGTTCCTCGGCTATCTTCGCAAACGTACGCGCGTATCCGTTTGCTCGCGCTATCCCGTATGTGGGGCTGTGATGCAAGGTCCGCGTCGTTACGTGAGGATACCTAACTTTGAGCTCCTTGAAGATACCTTGTATCGCCCGACGGTCCTCCTTTGAGACGTAGCGAATATCGAGTCGGGCCGTGGCATGCGCAGCTACCCTGTTGTACGCCTCCCCTCCTCTAAATAACCCGCAATGTACCGTGGTGTACCAGTGTTCGGGATCATCGGTCTTGAATCTCTCAAACGCATCACGCACCGCAAGGACATACTCGGCAAGATCATGTATTGCACTCCGTCCCAGCCATGGACGAGAGCCGTGACTCGGCACACCCTTTGCAGTGAGCTCGACCTGCCACATCCCTTTAACCGCTTCTTCGAATTGCCATGTGCCCGTGCCATCAGGCAAGAAGACAACGTCACCCGTGAAGCCTTGTTCCTCAAGTAAGTAGGTGACACCGCTCTCCATACCCAGTTCCTCGTCCGCTGTAAGCATCACGCCCATATCGTACTTTCCGATATCTGGGCCTATGTCTTGCAAGAGCCTTAGGTACGTTGCGACAGCAA
>SKIN01000016.1 GCA_007116405.1 Candidatus Kaiserbacteria bacterium
GAGCCCATAGTGAGCACCCGCATCTAGCATGCGGTCGACATTGGTCTGCTCGGTGGTTTCTGTATTCATACTGTGTATAGTGAAATGAGTCTACCAGATATGTCTGATATGTCAAAAGGTCCTACTGGGTTCACTGTTGAACAGCGGCTTGTAAGGCGTCGATGATATCTTCAAGGTCACCGGCGAGGATGCCCTCGATATTGTGCCAACTTTCTTTGATCCGGTGATCGGTCACCCTATCTTGTGGGACGTTATAGGTCCGGATCTTCTCACTCCGGTCTCCGGTGCCTATCTGATCCCTGCGCTCCGTGGCGTATTTCTTGCGCTCTTCCTCCTCTCTGAGCTCGTAGAGCTTCGCTTTGAGCATCTGCATCGCCTTTTCCCTGTTGCTCTCTTGACGGCGCTCTGACGTGCAGCGAACGTCAATGCCGGTCGGTTTGTGAATGAGTCGCACGGCGGTTTCTACCTTGTTCACGTTCTGTCCTCCTGCCCCACCGGAACGGGAGAATTCCATCTCTATCTCTGACGGGTCTATCTCTATCTGAACCTTTTTTCGTATTGGGAGAATAGCAACGGAGGCGGTGGATGTATGTATCCTGCCCTGCTTTTCCGTCTGTGGTATGCGCTGCACTCTATGGACGCCCGTTTCGTACCGCAAAAGACGGTATACATCTTGGCCGCGTATCTCAAATGTCGCTTCTTTGTAGCCTCCCACTGAGTTCACTGAGTCAGAAAGGATACGCATGCTCCACCCCTTTTGCTCGGCGTACGCCCTATACATTCCCGCAAGGTCAGCTGCAAAAAGAGCAGCTTCATCGCCACCGGCTCCGGCGCGCACCTCTAGTATCACTTCGTTTGGAAAACGTTCTTCTTCCGCTTCTGCTTTTACTATCGACTCCATCTGGCTGAGGAGATCCGCCCGTTGTGCTTCAAGGGCGGTGATATCCGCTTCACCTAACTCCCGCATTGACGGGTCTTCCTGCATGAGTGTTTGCAGCTCGGTCACTTCACGAGCAAGACGCTCATACTCCGCCGCATAAAAAGCGGTCTTCTGATTATCTTTATATGATTCGATATCCGGAGTATGTGACATATGGGTCATACCAAGCACGACCGTCACTGCTGACGGTCGTGCTTTGCGATAGAGGCGTTACTTCTTTGCTGCGGCAGCTCGACGCTTGAACTTCTCGACGCGTCCTGCTGTGTCCACCACGGTCTCTTTGCCGGTGTAGAATGGGTGCGATGCGCTTGATATTTCAACCTTGACCATTGGGTATTCCTTGTTGTCGGTCCAAGCGGCCTTTTCTTCAGTCTTGATGGTGGAACCTATCAAAAAGCGCTCGCCGCTTGAGGCGTCTTCAAAAATTACCTTTCTGTAGTTTTTCGGGTGGATCTTTGATTTCATATGTTGTGAGAGAATACCAGAGCATTCGGGAACACGCAAGGTCTCTAGCGTGACAGCTCTTTGAGCGTGTCGATCTGACGCTGGTAGTAGGCGGCGTGTCCCATCACCCCGTCACCGTAGAAGGAGTACGCCGGATTATTGGCATTCGCCCAACCCGCAAAGTAGCGCATTGCAGCGAGCCGCTCCGCGTACAGTGTTCCTGCGTCAGCACCGTTGTCTTTAAGGAGGATGCCGGCGGCTAGGAACGCGTCTTGGTTGTCCCATGGGTTGCTGGGACTCTGTTTGCCGCGGACGACGCGGAGACGGTCCTTATCAGCGCGGTAGACCCATGGACCTGCCCAGAAGGTCTCCCAATCAAAGGAACGCGCAGAGTTGTTGCAGTCATTGGTCCTGGTGTTGATGTACCCTCCGTAGCACGCCCACGTTGAAGGGATGAACTGCGCAGGACCCATTGCCCCGCCCCATCCGTATCCCGGCTTGGCTGATACCGGCATCGTGTCAGGATTCACACCAAGCGTTGCCGTGATCACTTGAAAGAGTGGGCGGTCACGTGTTGGGTGCATGTCGGAGCGCCACGAGCCATTACCAAGGAATTCACCAAGGCGCGTCTCCTGCTTGAGTACTCCAAGGATAAGTGCGGGACGGACACCTGTTCTGGCACCAACGAAGCTTGCAAGCTCGATGGCGTCACCGAGATTGATAGCAGCTGAACCCCGGAGCTCGAAGAGTTCCGAGCGGATCTGTGCCGCTGACCGTTCATTGGCGGCGATGAGCTGCTGGTACTCGCGCTCCTGTCCTTGTGTTACCTGGAGGATGCGGGCTTGTTCACGCTCTTGGTCACGCAGACGTTGTTGCTGGAGTTCGTGAAGCATCTTGAGCTCCTCTTCAGTTGCGCGTTGATTCTCAAGCTGGGAGCGCGCAGTCTCGTTATCCTTACGCAAACGCTCGAGATCGCGAAAACTTGCGTTCAGAGCGAGTTTGAGTGTGTGAAAATCATCGTACTCCGCAAAAAACTGTGAGAGTGTCTTTTCTGAGAGAAGTATCTCGACAAGCGAGAGATCATCGAGCTGAGCAGTACGCCTGATGAGGCCGGCAAGAGACTCACGTTTGCGCTCTATCTTTTCATCAAGTTCACGAATAGTGGCGTTTTTAAGCCATATTTCATTTTCAAGGTCTGAGATGGCGAGCTCTTGTGCACGGATAGCCGCACGGGCCTTCTTTATCTCCGCGTCCAATATCGCAAGGTCCCGTTCAAGCGACACGCGCTCACCGCGCTTACTGTCGAGTAATACCTGTTGTTGCCTAATGAGGTCTTCGAGGTTTGCCAGCTCACGCTCAAGTTGTGCCCGGCGCTCAGCTATTGCAAGCTCGGTAGTTGTCGGAGTCGCACTCTGGGCGGGGAGAGAGTACGAGACGAGCGATGCAACCAACCCCAGTATGATAAGGGCTGCTGTCAATATAAAACCAACACTGCTGTGCTTGTGATACATACAACGACCTGCTCGTGCTATCGGAGATAGTATATCACACCCTGATGTTCCCATGGTAGCCCATATACAAAAAACACCGCAGTGAGCGTATGCGGTGTCTTGTATGCGTATGCGTCAGCTTTATGCGTTCTCCTCAGTCTCTTCTTTACCCTTCTTTTCAACCTCTACAGCAGTAATGTCGGGCGCTTCGGTGGGTATCTCTTCTTCCTTTGCCTCCTGAACCAAAGCCACCACTTCTTCTGCGCCAGTGAGGACTTTGACTCCCTGTGGGGGCACTATGTCAGACACTCGAACCTGGTCATCAAAGGTCTTTAGTATGCTGATATCGACGCTCATTTCATGAGGGAGGTCTTTCGGTAGCGCCTCAACTTCTATCTCGTAAAGGACTTTGATGAGGGTACCGCCTAACTCTTTTTCCGCCGGAGCGACTCCGGTGAAGATAAGTGGTACAACAACCTCAATTGCCTCGTTTGCATTCACAGCATACAGATCGGCGTGTATCGGTTCGCCGTATATTGGATCAACCTCGACATCCTGTATCAACACTGAAAGAGTATCACCAACACCACTTAAGTCGATAAGTGTGGACTCTCCCGCTTCGCGCCAGACCTTCTCGAACTCTTTGGTAGGAAGGGTGACATGCATGGTCTCTTTGACCTCACCGCAGATGACCGCGGGGATAGACCCGGATTCACGGAGGGCTTTCGCTGCCTTTGAGCCCGTCTTGTCGCGCGGTGCTGCTTGTAGTTTCATTTCCATAGTGCTTGCGAGTATACCCGATTTTTGTTTATACGCAATACTTGTTACAATGACAAGTACTTTGCAAGCTAATAACGAACCAATCAATTATGCAAGAATATGACTTTGTGGCTATCGGTGACATCGTGACCGACGAATTCATCGAGCTCCGCGAGGACCGGGCGGTAGTCAACAAGACCCTCACCGGCAGGAATATATTATCGATGTATTTTGGTGACAAGCTTGAATTCAATGGCTACGTGAACGTTCCGGCGGTCGGTAACAGTCCAAATGCTGCAGTATCAGCTAAGCGCTTGGGCCTAAAGACAGGGCTGGTAACCGACATTGGTGACGATGAGGGGGGGAAGGAGATCATGGATTGGCTGGAGAAGGAAGGAATTGATACGACCTTTGTGGATATCCACCCCGGGAAAGAGACCAACCATCATTACGTCCTTCGCTACGGACCGGAGCGTACCATTCTCATCAAGCACGAAACGTACGATTACGTTGTACCCAACATGGGCAATCCAAAATGGGTCTACTTCAGCTCGGTAGGTGAACATGGTTTGCAATATCATCATGACGTAGCAGATTATGTACGATCTCATGAGGGTGTAAAGCTGGCCTTCCAGCCCGGATCGTTCCAGATAGCACTTGGTCACGAAACACTGAAGGACATCTATGAACTGTCGGAGCTGTTCTTCTGCAACAAAGAGGAGGCACAGCAGATACTGAACAGTGATTCACAAGAGATATCAGAGCTTCTCCACGCAATGCAGGAACTGGGTCCGAAGATACCCGTCATCACTGACGGTCCAAACGGAGCCTACGCCCTCGCCGAAGATGGTGTGTGGCACATGCCGATGTATCCTGACCCTGCTCCCCCGGTTGACCGTACCGGCGCCGGAGATGCGTTCAGCAGCACCTTTACTGCGGCGCTTGCATTGGGACACGACGTCCCGACGGCTCTTCGGTGGGGTCCCATCAACTCAATGTCTGTAGTGCAGTACATAGGAGCGCAGGAAGGACTCCTTACCGTAGAGCAGATACAGGAGTACCTTGCGAAGGCGCCGGAAGACTACCAGGCACGCAAGATATAGAGCGCTTTTATATTTGTGACAGAAGCGTCGGACACCCGCCATCGTGCGGGTGTTCTTATGTCCACTCGCTTACGCTCGTGATCGAGCAATGGTCAGCAGCGTGTCGAAATCGTCACCCTCGACGACCTTATTTGGTCTTTCGTGCCCGCATGTGACACACCGTTGTACAAGCACGTATTCGCCGTGCTCTGTGCGCACCTCCACCGGTGCCATGAGTCCGCCACAGGTGGCACGCCGGTCTCCCGGAGCCACATCCACATGCTTGCTCCAGAGGCAGCTGGGACAGTGATTTGTGTAGCCGCTGCCGAACACATGCGTACCACACCGCTCACATGTAAAATCTTCAATTGTACGCTTGAAGCGTTTCGGTTCCACTGTGGACGATAGAGGATTCGAACCTCTGACCTCACCCGTGTGAAGGGTGCGCTCTAACCAACTGAGCTAATCGTCCTTGAAGAATGATACTAGCAACACGTACTCTAGACCGCAAGCAAGACCTTCAATTTTTCAGCAAGCTTGTCGAGTGTCCAGTCGGTCTTCAGCAGGCATTCTGTATGTGCAGAACCCTGTGCCATTTGGGCCATTGCTTCAGGTTGCGTCATGTTTGTAAGAAGTATGATCGGTACTGTACTGCCCCATTGATCATCGCGCAATTGTTTAAGTAGTTCCAGACCACTCATTCCAGGCATCATGACATCACACATTACCAGGTCAGGATGTTCAGCAGTAGCGCGCTCGAAACCTCGAAGACCGTCGTGCTCAACCAACACGTCAAATCCCTCATCCTTGAGTATCTCAGAAAGCATCTCAGAGAATGCCAAGTCGTCGTCAATAAGCAATATTTTCTTCATGAGTTTCTTAATAACGAATAAGGGGTGTCACCAACACATCATCATGCCCACTCTACGCTGGAAGGTCTACTGTGAACGT
The DNA here is from genome assembly GCA_007116405.1 of Candidatus Kaiserbacteria bacterium. Classification (GTDB taxonomy): domain Bacteria; phylum Patescibacteriota; class Minisyncoccia; order Phycocordibacterales; family UBA12088; genus UBA12088. The sequence continues at coordinate 5,667 of SKIN01000016.1, forward strand.
CGTGCCCTTGCCAAGCTTGCTTTCAAAGACAATACCACCTCCTAGTGCCTCTGCAAGCGCTTTACACATGTAGAGACCGATTCCATTACCGTTCACTTCTATCTGCTTTGCGTTGCTCGCACGATACAGTTTCTGGAAGATGCGCGGTTGCTCCTCCGGCGGAATACCAACACCCGTATCCTGTACCTCAACAACCACACCGTGCGACGTGTTCTGGACCCGAACAAAGACGCTCCCACCTTCGGGTGTATAACGCAACGCGTTGGTTAGCAAGTTCTGGAGGATGATACGAACCAGTTTGCCGTCAGTGTTGAAGACAAGACCTTCGATAAGCTCGGTATGAAGCGTGATCGCCTTGTCACGCGCAGCAGGCTCAAGTTCCTCAATAATACCTCGCACAAGTTGGGTAACGTCTGTGTCCGAGCGCTCCACCTGAACACGACCCATCTCGATACGTGACAAGTTTAGGAGTGTGTTCACGAGGTCTATCATATCCTCATTTCGATGGAACATCTTGAGTAAGTAACCTTGTATCTCTTCTGAAAGCTGTGGCGCACGTCGAGTAAGTAGGAAGTCGATATACCACTTTAGGTTTGCGAGTGGTGCTCGAAGCTGGTGTGACGCGAGTGAAAGGAATTCGGTCTTGATACGTTCAAGCTCCTTCTGTTCATGGATATCTACCAGTGTAACGAGTCCCTGGCGGTTCTTGTCGTGCTGCTCTAAGTTCTCTATAGAAAGCAGTGCCCAACGCAACGCACCCTTCTTGTCTTTGACCTGTACTTCTTTCTGTTCTATCGGAACACCACGTGCCACACTTTCTTTGTAAAAAGCTTTTTTTTCATTGTTGTCCGGCACACTAATGAGATCAAAGATATTCGTTTGCAAGAGTTCCTCATCGGTTAAACTAAACATTCGAACGGATGCCTTATTTGGACGAATAATGTCGCCATTAGGCCGTATGAGAAGATACGGTACCGGTGAGAGTTCATAGAATCGTCGAAATTGGTCGCGGGTGAAGGAAAGATCCTTTGAGATGCGATACGCCATGCGGCGGGCAAAAGTGCGCGTCGATATGATAGAAAACACAAGAAGGACGAACAGCACCGCGGCGACTATCGCCACGACTGTGAGTTGGTTTAAGAGTTGGTATGCAATATCCGGTGCCACCGCAGGGTCAGCGCCAATGCCCGTGAGCTGTTGCATGTAGTAGGCATACGTGAGATAGAGAGCACCCCCTAATATCACAACTCCAACTGATAGCAAGGTATACACCATAAGTAAGGTACGGTAATCGCAGTATACCATCGAGGCGTCATGTATACCTGCTATTTGTAAACAGCTACGCGTCTGGTATAGTATGCTGTGTTCCGCGCAACATGACAGCGACGGGCCCGTAGCTCAGTTGGTAGAGCGCCTCATTTGCACTGAGGAGGTCGGGGGTTCGATTCCTCTCGGGTCCACAATACTATTCGTGCTTTCTTATCGCCATAATGCCACACACACAAGCCGCTCACAGAGCGGCTTGTGTGTAGAAGAATACGAGAATGCGATCACCGAACGCCTGGGGTACTTCCCGCTATTGTATACTCATATTCGTACCATCCAGTGGAGATGTATGCATTCGTTGCGTCAATGAGATGGGCAACATCTGCAAACCGTTCTGTCGGCGTCGACCCCAATACTACGATGACAATAGGATGGCCCATGCCTGCGTCATAGACAACACCAAGATTACCGCCCGCAGAGTCAGTAAATCCTGTTTTACTTGCAAGAAGACCTGTCTTTGTCCCCGCGTAGATGTTTGTGTTGTTTGCTACATGTATGAATCCGTCTGAAGAGGTGAAGACACGTTCGTTCAACACTGTGTCATTCATTGTAGAAGGTGCGTTCTCCCAGACATACGCAAGCAGAAGTGCCATGTCCTTCGCGGTACCTTCGCCACCGTAGCGACTTCCAGGCTCATCCAGACCGGTGGGGTTTCGAAATCGGGTCTGGGTGAGCCCAATGTCTCTTGCACGCGTATTCATTCGGTCTACGAATGTATCAACGAGTTCATATTCTGTCTTAACACTTGGTGTGCTGGATATCAAGCGGCCCACTGATGCAGCAACTGCTTCCGCGCCGTCATTACTACTTGTCATCATAAGGAACGAGATGAGGTCACGGAGACTCCATCGTTCATATACCAATAGCCCCGAGTCACCCTCAGTCTCTATGGCGTACGGCGTGATCACGACCTGAGTATCAGGATTCGCCTCTTCGTGCGCCACTAGTCCCGTCATCACCTTAGTCAATGATGCCAAGGGTCGTACTATGTCCTCACGCTGTGCATATAACACAGCACCTGTTGCCAGGTCATACACAACGGCTGAATGGGCGCGAAGCGTGACAGAGTCGTACGGATGTGCAACTTGCGGGGGTGTAGGTGCCTCAACCACAACATATGGTGCCACGACCATCGCTTCGATGCTCGGAGGAGTCTGCCATGTCACTACTGACCCGGTGACAACCGCACCAGTCACCAACACGGCGATGACGGCAGCAACAACACTATCCTTGCGATGACTCTGCTGAGAGACCTTGGGTACGGAGTCCCGAGATGGCACAACGAGCGTGTGGCGCTCAAGCCCATCCTCGGGCAATAGTATGTTCTCATTGTTGTCAGGTGTCTGATCGGTCATGGCGTCATTGCTTATCTTGTGTGACAGGTGAATGCTCTGTGGCTGACGACTGCGAATCCGCCAGATCACCTTTCTCAAAAGACGTGAGTTTCTTTTTCGCCTCTTCATATCCTGGTAGTTCAGTGACCGACGTGACGCCAAGATGTTTGAGCAGATCCGTTGTAGGCTCATACATAAACGTACGAGCTGTCCGTTGCGTCTTAATCTTTTGAATAAGACCCCTGACCATGAGATTGCGAAGAATAAAAGTACTATTTACCCCCCGTATATGGTCGATCTCAGCGCGTGTTGCAGGACCTCGGTATAGGATTATTGAAAGCGTTTCAGAACCCGCCTTGCCGAGTTCGCGCACCAACTCCTCTTTACGCATACGAGCTATCACCGCGCTTGCCTCCGGTGCGGTAACTAGCTCGATCTCCTCCCCCACGGTAAGGAGCCGTATTCCTCTATTTGTGAGCGAAGCAGTGAGATGTCGAATGGCACTTTCGAGCTCCTCGGAAGAGACGTCAAGCAAGCTCGCAAGCCGCGATCTACTCTCCGGTTCTCCTTTGTAAAACAAAGCGGCTTCAAGTTGTTGTTCTATGCGGTTCATGAGTTCGTATTGTAACAGAGACGCCAGTATGGCACCAAATCACACGGTACTCAACCGTACCTTGGCACCCCGACGGCGTCATTATGCATTCGTATGTCGCCATGCATACCCTCCTGTTCAACTCGTACGATGCCCTGGCGAACCAACTCCAACATGGCCAAGAAGGAGACGATGAGGTTGAGCTTTCCTTCAGGAGCGGTACCTGCAAATTCCCTAAAGGTGATATTCATGCTTTCATTGATGCGTTTTGTGAGGCGGTTCATCATCTCTTCGAGGGAAACAACCCGCTTCACTGTCGTTTCGGTAAGGCCTTGTTTGGCCACGGGGAGGCTATTAAGAACCCTACCAATAGCTTCACTCATTCCTCCAGCTGTTGCCTCCGGGAGAGGTGAGAAAGATATTTGTTGCTTGCGAACACGCTTACGTGCATACAGGGGCACTGAACCAAACTGTTCGCTGAGGCCCTTTCCGAGTGTCTTGAACAGGTCGAGTGCCCTAAGGCGCTGCTCAAGGTCAGCTATGGCGTCTTGTTCTTCCGTCGTCAGTGATAGTACGGGTAAGAGAGAGCGAGACTTGATCAACAGCAACGTAGAGCCGACTAGTACGAACTGTGCCGCCTCAGCAATTGGAAATTCCGGGTGTTGCTCAAGATACGTCAAATAATCACTACTCACCTCTGAAAGTGAGATGTCGTTGATCAAGAGCTTTCGCTTCTCAATGAGCGAAAGCAACAGATCGAGGGGGCCTTGGAACGCCTCCGTACGTATGTGATACGGTTCCACACGGTACAGTATAGCATGACCCTTCGGGCCCCGTACCGACGATACTGTGGGTATATTCTCCTACAGGTCGGATGTGTGGGCCGTATCCTTAGCGAGCAGGAGGTCAATGCGGTTCATGTCGCGTGGGAACAGTGACGCCTCTTTCACATTCTCCAGTCCGAGCATCTTTTGAGTCAGGCGCTCCAAGCCAAGGCCGGTGCCGCCATGCGGTGGGATACCGTATTTGAAGGCTTGCAGGTAGAACGAGAACTTCGCGGGATCAAGACCTTTGCTCTCCATCTTTTGCACCAGCGCATCATGGTCATGAATACGTTGACTTCCGGAGACTATCTCGACGCCACGGAACAGAAGGTCAAAGCTCTTGGTCATACCCGGCACCTCCGGATCATCCATGGTGTAGAACGGACGCTTGGATGTCGGGTAGTGGGTGACGAAGACGTAATCAGATTGTAGGTGCTCGTTGGCGTAGCTGCATAGCCAGCGTTCATCTTCCGGGTCCAAGTCGGGGGCTCCCACTTTATCGGCACCGGTTTCTTTCTTGATGAGTTCTTGTGCTTCTTTGAGTGTCATCGTAGGAAACTGTCCCTCGGGGACAAGTGGCAGCGTTGCTTCCATGAGAGCAAACTCGCGCGCGGAGGTCTTCTGCAGGTGAGTGTTCAAATACCGCATGAGGCCTTCCATCGCGGCCATGACATCGCGATGGTCATCGATGAACCCCATCTCAAGGTCGAGCATCGTGAGCTCGTTGAGGTGGCGCGACGTCGAATGTCGCTCGGCGCGGAACATGGTGCCGGTAGAGAAGACACGCTCATATACCCCCACCAGTATCTGTTTGTAGAGCTGAGGGCTTGTGGCAAGTGACGCCATGCGATCGTTGAAGTACTCGAAGCGAAACACTTCGGCGCCACCCTCAGCGTCGTCACCAACTATCTTGGGTGCCTGGAATTCGCTGAATCCCTCACCGCGAAGGTACTCTCGGTAGGCATGCACGATTTCCGCCTGAACCGCGAATATCGCCCGTTCCCTGTCCCGGCGAAGCGTGAGTGGACGGTAGTCAAAGTTGGTGTCGATATTGAGCGCGGTGTCCTTGTCAAAAGGTAGTTCACTTGCCCGGGCCAGTATCGTGACACTCAGTATCTCCAACTCAATGTCGCCGTTAGGCTGATCTGCTTTCACCATGCGTTCCGGACGCTTGTTCACCTTTGCCTCTACGCGTACAACATATTCGGGACGCAATTCTTGCGCTACTGCGAGTGCCTCTGCGTGGTTCGGCAACGCAACCGCCTGCACGACACCGGTACGGTCTCTGAGGTCGAGGAACACGAGCTTGCCATGGTCCCGACGCACGTCAACCACTGCACCAACAGTCACTTCCTTGTCGATACTCTCATGGAGTTCAGCTATCAATGTCCGTCCTTTCATATGATTGGTTACTACTATCCCGATAATGCACTGCTACAAACTTACACCCACTTTTTGGCGCACTTCAGCCATTTTTTGTGATGCTACGGTTCGTGCCTTCTCCGCCCCGTCCGTGAGAATCTTCTTCACGAGGGAGATGTCCTTAGCAAGCTCATCCCGCTTCTCCCTAAGCGGAGCAATGAGCTCAATGATACTTTCCGCAAGGAGCTCTTTACTTTCCTTGTACCCTATTGAACCTTCACGGTACCGCAGGTCGACGTCGGACAGGTCCTTGGTCACCAGCTTGTGAAGGGCGAACACATTGCAGGCATCAGGATCTTTTGGTTCATTAGTGCCCTTGCTGTCGGTCACGATACTCATCACCAGCTTACGCACCTCTTCGTCGGTCGCAAACAAGGGAATAGTGTTGTTGTAACTCTTGCTCATCTTCTGACCATCAATGCCGGGTATCACAGCAACCTCCTTTGGGATGTAGGCCTCCGGCAACGTGAAGGTGTCGCCATAGGTCCTGTTGAACTTCTCTGCGGTGTCGCGGGCGTATTCCACGTGCTGCTTCTGGTCTGCGCCGACCGGAACAATGTCCGGGTCGTAAAGCAGTATGTCCGCAGCCATGAGTATCGGGTAGTCAAAGGTGCCGACGTTTATCTCGGCATTCTTTGCAAGTGCATCTTTGTACGCGTGCGCACGCTGAAGGTACGGCATCGTTGTGAGGGTGTTGAATATCCAACAGAGCTCGGTGTGTTCCGGAAGATCTGACTGCTTGAAAAGCACCACCTCCTTCGGGTCAAGTCCGATGGCAAGGTAGTCGAGTGCGACGTCGATGATGTTCTGTCGCAA
>SKIN01000024.1 GCA_007116405.1 Candidatus Kaiserbacteria bacterium
AAAGTGCGTATTACGAGACACTTGAGAGTCTCACGACTCGCATGGAGGGCAACACAGCGAGGATAAAGATGATCAGGGTGGTCATCAACCGTATCGAACGTGACTCTCGCTGGCACGAGTGTGAGGAGTGTGGCATGCCTATTCTCGATCGCTTGCTGATCGGGAGACCCACCACGCTGTGTGTTTCCTGCCAGGAAGAGAAGGAAAACGCACGTAATCGGACACGTATCCAGCGCCACGGCCACGTTGCGCTGGCTGCAGAATAGACATCCCCTGCCGTCAGCCCCCCTGATGGCCTTGCCGGTACAGATACTCTGTGCCGGCTTTTTTGCTCTCCACCAACTGAACGCGATATACTTACTCATATGTTATACACACGAAAAGGTGATACGGGCACCACCACGGTCTATGGTTGCGATGAGCGCATGTCAAAGGCCTCCCCGTTGCCCGAGGCTCTTGGAGTACTCGATGAACTCAACAGTTTTGTCGGGCTTTGTCGGGCGAACACGCGCGATGTGCCGCGTGCGGTACCCTCCGGCAAAGGCAAGAAGCCTCTTGAGGCCGTGCTGCATGACGTGCAAGAGACACTTTTCATCATTCAGGCCGAACTTGCGGGCGCCGACAAGAAAGTGGGGAAGGCAAAGATAACCGCCATCGAGCGAGTCGTCGACAGTGTCGAGCAGACCATCCCGCCACTCCATGCGTTCTCTCTTTCAGGAGGTACGCCCACTTCCGCCTTGTTTGACGTTGCGCGCACGTTGGTGCGGCGAGCCGAGCGTAGGGTCATTGCCGTGCACGAAGAGGGTATGCGCCGGGTGGGTACTCACACGCTCGCATACCTCAACAGACTCTCCTCACTGTTCTTTGCGTTGGCACGGTATGAAAACCACCTGCACGAAGTGAGCGAAGAGGCCCCCAGCTATCGTTAGTACCGCGACATATGCAGACCTCGCACAGCATCTACGTCTCGCTTTGGCTCCTGCTCATGCTGCTATTCTTTGGTTTTGTGGCGGGTGTGTTCCTCCGCCCGCTCCTGTATCCGAATGCCGTCATTTCAAACGAGTATCGCTACACATTCGAGTTGCCGAGACCTGACGGAACAAAAACCGAGCTCCAGTATGGTATTTGGCCGGAGCTGGCGAGGGCGGATTACTTCAACGAGGTGCGGAATCGCTTCGTTGAAGAGCGGGCGAGCTTCGTTGAAGCAAACCTGACCGAAATGCGTCTGCGCGTGTACCATAACGGAACAGTGGCGCTTGAAGTTCCAATAAAGAGCAAGGGCCGAAAAGGGTCTTGGTGGGAAACACCCTCCGGCCTTTACAGTGCACAGGCGAAGCTCGGCACCCACTTCAGCTCGTTCGGGCAAGTGTATATGCCGTACAGCATCCCGTTCCAGGGCAACTTCTTCATTCATGGGTGGCCGTACTACGCGGACGGGACACCGGTCGCGGAGGGATACTCCGGGGGTTGTATACGCCTCGAGGATGTATACGCGAAGCAGGTGTACGACCTGGTGGAGAAGGGGATGCCGATACTGGTGTTCGAGGCAGACGAAACGGCCCGGAATTCTTTCACCTACGCACTGAACGCACCGGACATCTCTGCGCGGAGCTACCTCGTTGCTGATCTGGACACCAATTTCCTGCTGCTCGCGGGGGAACCGAACACGCAGGTCACGACCACACTGCTGGCCCCGCTTCTCATGGCTGTCGTTGCGAGTGAACACATCAACATGGAGCGAAATATCACGGCTACCGCCGCTGTACTCGCAGGTGTTGAGGGGAGTCCCATAGAGTCGGGGAATTCTTATAGGGTGTACGACCTACTGCATCTCCTTTTGCAGACGGGAGATGTGGGGGCGATGCAGATGTTTGAATACCACCTCGGCGACAGACGCACGGTCACACTATTCAACACAAAACTCAAGGCCCTCGGTATGGAACACACCTCTCTTGAGGCCCGCCGTGCCGGGGAGGCGTGGCGCATGACCACCACCGCATCCGACATGTTCCTGTTCGCAAAGTACCTCCTTTCGAACAGGAGCTTCATTCTCGCTATGAGCACACGTACACCGAATACAGCTATTTATGGCATGCCGACGTTTGGTACCGGTGGGGCATTGCACCCCTTTGCATCGGAATCATTATTCATCGGCGGTTCAATGCCTCTTGCGCGAGTATCGGGAGTGGAAGGTCGTGATCCAGCTGCGGTGGCACTTGCCTTCGCCACTCCAAGTGGCAACACTATCGGGGGGAGCGATGAGCTACTCTCCGTATTCACGACCACATTCTCTGATTCTGAACGCCGTTTGTTGTTTGTCGCACTTCAGGCAAAGGACGCAACACAAGACACGCGCAATATGCGCTCATTCGTGCGGTCGATGTACCGCTGATCAGTCAGTGTCGGACGAACGAGGAGTGTCTTCCGCGTCTTCGTCCCCAGCTTCCTCGCCTTCCGTATCCTCTGAGGTGAGCTGGCTGCTCCCTGGAGGTAGGACACCGATACCAGGTACACCTGGAGCCACTTGGCTTGCCGATTGCTCTATTGCACGTATGCGCTCGAGCTCCTCTGCCGTGGGAAGATTGAGAGGTATCTCCGGTTCCGGCTCGGGTCTCGTGAAGAACCAATAGGCTGAACTACCTAGGACAAGGAGGACAACAACGATGAGCGGCGTACGTTTAGTTCTGTGCTTCATAAGATGACTATTAGATATATCAAAGTATATCACGTGCTGCTGGGGTGGAATATGCCCAAAGCGGGCAATTATAGCGTTGCTTGGATGAGATGATGTAGGCTTGGTAAGCTCTATTGGGGTTCGGTCACGAGTCACTAGGTCTTTTCCTGCGTCTTAGTCGGGGCAGTATCGAGTCTATCGCAAGGGCTTCGTCCCAGAATCACGGCTGTTTGTTTCGTCTGCGACTCACAAACAGACTCGTGTTCTTGGACGGCTCCTCGAATTTCATTCGCCTCATCGGCTCATGAAATAATCTGCGGAGCTTCGAATCCCTCACGCAAGCAAAGCAGTTTGCTTGCTCCCCTACGCCCAAGAAAATAACCACCTATCGGTGGTATTTTCTACGGGCGGAGAGTGAGGGATTCGAACCCTCGAGGGGGTTTCCCCCCTACGTCCTTAGCAGGGACGCGCTTTCGACCACTCAGCCAACTCTCCAACTCACTATTTCTAACAGGCATTATCCTATCACATTCAGTGGGCAACGGCGATACATAACACATTACGTGCCCCTGCCTTAATGAGTACCGAACGTGCTGCGCCCATAGTGGCTCCTGTGGTCACTACGTCATCAACGAGCAGTATATCCTTGCCCCGAACCACAGCGTTCTCTGCGATACAAAATGCACCTTGCATGTTGCGGATACGCGCGGCTTTACTCTGGCTGCGCGCCTGGTGTTCGGTATTTCGACTCCGCACCAGTGTCTCGCGATAGGCGTCGTGCATACCCATGGCTTCGGCAAGTGCTCGTGCGATGCGCTCGGACTGGTTAAACCCTCGCTCCTTTTCACGCTCAGGATGCAGCGGGACGGCAGTGATGTATGGCGCAGTATACGTGCCAAACGCCTGTCTATCGGCGACATCCTCCGCCACCGATGATGCTATTGCTTGTGCGAGTAGCTCCGACGCTCGAGCGTGGCTGTGGTACTTGGCCGCGTGGACAGCATCACGCACAATAGTGGCCTTATACGCAAGCGGGGCAATGCAGGGGTACTTGAGCGGCACGTACCACTGCGTACCTCTCGTGTGTCGCATAAGCACCTCAGGAGCAAGCGTATCAAACTGTGCCACCCGCACCGGGCGGGGGAAGAACACTTCAAGCAACCATTCCCAGGTTGTATACAGGCCATGCATATCGAGAGTCTATATGACATGGGCCACCATGGGCTATAATGGGACGTGTACAAGCATTCACTTACGTAGACAGTATGGACATCCCGTTCCTTGACCAGGCCAAGCAATATTTCAACAAGACCATAGCAACGTCGCAGGAGACCAGTGTGCTTGGCGTGGACATTGGCTCGTCCTCCATCAAGGTTGTTCAGACGCGTAACAACAAGGGTGTACCTACTTTGGACACATATGGTGAGATAGCACTTGGTACGTACGGAGGGACCGAAGTAGGACAGGCCACCAATCTCCCTCCCGAAAAGCTTGCAGAAGCATTGAAGGTACTTATCACTGAAGCAAGCGTGACCAGTAAACTGTGCGGAGTTTCTGTGCCGTTTGCATCGAGTCTAGTGAAACTGATCGAGGTTCCGGCACTTCCGGATGACAAGTTGAGGACGGTTGTGCCTATAGAAGCCCGTAAATACATACCGGTACCCATCAATGAGGTACAGTTGGACTATTTCATTATCCCTGAGACGGAACAAAAACTCTTCATGGGAGCGAATAGTGCTGAAGAAGCCGAGGCGACGCAGTTGACAAAACGAATGGCGCTCGTGGTGGCAATGCATGCCGAGACGTTACGAAAACATGCCCGTGCCTTTGAGCTTGCCGGATTGAATCCGGGATTCTTTGAGATAGAGGCATTTTCCAACATACGCTCCACGGTCTCTCGAAGCTTGGCGCCGGTAGCCATCATTGACCTTGGTGCGGCAACGAGCAAACTGTATCTCGTCGAGTTGGGTATCATTTTAGCGTCACACGTTGTGCCTACAGGTTCACAAGACATCACCAAATCTCTCGCCGCATCTTCGCATGTTAGTCTGGCGAAGGCCGAGGAGCTCAAGCGGCAGGCGGGAATACTTTCCGGTGTAAAGAATGATGACGCAGCGCGGGTCTCGCACGCGGCAACGCTCACAATGGAAAAGATATTTGCCGAATCAAGGCGAGCATTACTTGGTTTTCAGAAGAAGTACAATAAGGTCATTACGAAGGTCATTCTCACCGGGGGAGGAGCGACATTGAAAGGCGTGCCAGAATTTGCGCGCCAACAACTTGAGCTTGAGATAGAAATGGCGAACCCGTTCGCCCTCTTGCAAGCCCCGGCTTTCATGGAAGAGACCCTTCGACAGGTAGGCCCGGAATTCTCTACCGCCGTCGGGCTAGCAGTGCGTCAGCTGAACGAGCACAGTTCCTAAGCGTTACATGCGCTTCATGCGTGGATAACTCATTACGTATCGCCCGGCGTGCCCATGTATAATACAGGTGTCGTCCGTGGCGCTCGACAAGGCACTCTATCTCTATGGAACAAAAGTTTGATACATCGTTCATTCCAAAACAATCCTTGCAGACCGACATCACCGGCGGTCAAAAGAGTTACGTGAGACGCCGCAGCGTCATGGGCCCCGGCTATTTCTTGACGCTTTTTATTTTCATTGTGACTTGTCTCATTGCAGGCGGTCTCTTCTTTTATACGCGCATTGTTGTGAACGACATAACGTTCAACAATGACAGGCTGACAACACTGAACTCCGAATTCGATGCAAATCTCATCGAGACCTTTATCCGCAGAGACGCTCGCATGCGTCATGCAAGGGCTCTACTTGAGGGTCATATAGCCACCTCGAACATGTTCCGCGTCATTGAAGCCATCACACTGCAGAATGTTGCCTATGAAACGCTTCATTATCGCGTCGTGGATCAAGCAGGCAACAGCGAAGTGAGCTTCACGGGTATCACACGCGGTCGGTTCGAACCAATAGCATTGCAGATGGACCAATTTCGGGATAGTCAATACTTCAATTCGCCGACAGTCACCTCTGTAGAGCTTGGAGAGCAATTGACACGCTTCACCGGTTTTGTGCGTGCAAGTGCCGACCTGGTTTCTTACGCACGGGTACTAAGGACCGATCCTACACCGCCAGCTCCCGCAGTGACTCCTGCACCGGTCGCACCTGAACCTCCGCAAGAGCCAGAGGAGGAGGAGGACATAGAGCGGGTGCAGGCGGATATAACCTTGCCTCAAGCCCAGGACAGCGTAATAGGGGGTATACAGGATTAGCATCGCATCATGTCACAGATAATAGCACCGATACTTTTTCTCATAGCGTCGATCGGCCTCTATTTTTCATACATAGGACCGTCACTCGATACCTTGCGTCAGGCGACCGACCTGCGGGACAGACTTGTTGCGGCGGTCGAAAAGTATGAAGAACTATTTGAGCGTCGTGCTTCGCTGAACGCAGACTATGACAGCATCCCACTCGCAGAAAGAGAAAACTTGCACCGTATCCTACCCGACGAGATAGATCCGGTGCGTATTGTCATCGACATAGACAGGCTGGCAAGGTCAGAGGGGATAGGTCTTGAAGTCAGCTCGTTCGAGCTCCCTCGTCTACAGGCAACACAGTCTGGGCGAGGTACTGAGGAGGTAAAGAATCAACTCATGACATGGGTGATGTCTACAACAGTTGAAGGCGGATATGTTGGTTTCAAAAACTTTTTGTCAACACTGGAGCGGAGCATGACCATATTTGATGTCACTCAACTTGAAATAGAGAAGATAGATACAGGTGCGACCGTTGACAGGGGACAGCGCTACAAGGTCGTTATGCACATCTACTCGCTCAAATAAACGCAACAGCACCATGACCTCAATGATAAAGCACATTGCAATGATACTGGTGGTAAGTGGCTTGGTTGGTGGTATCTATTACCTGATGAACTACACTGATACATTCACAACGACACTGCGAACGATAGAGGACATCGAGGTGACCAGTGCGCGTATAGAACGCGAAGTGCTCGTCAATATCCAGCAGTTACAGGGAGTAACCTTCACCAGGGAATTATTTGATGGGGACATCTACACCTCCTTGCAAGACATTCGCCAACCTATAGACGCGGTGAATGTCTCTCGCACCGACCCATTTGCCTCCTTGTAGGTGGACGTTCAATAGGCGGGGGTAGTTGGGGCTGGTGCGTTACACAAAGCTGTATGAAGTTGACACAATTATTACGCAACAAAGGGGTCATAGACGACACAGATGTGTCGGAGATAGGTGCTGTTGTGGGTACATCCGGCAAGACTGAAGAAGAAGTGCTTCTTGAGAGAGGTATCACCATGGATGCAATGCTCTCGGCGAAAGGCGAGCATTACAATATCCCCGCAAGGAGCATTGATCAGTACAATATTTCATATCAAACACTCCAATTCATACCGGAGGAATCTGCGAAGCACTACCAGGTCGTCCCCCTTGGTATCGTGGACAATGTACTTGAGGTGGGTATCGTGGACCCAGATAATATCGACGCGCTTGATGCCCTGAACTTCATATCTACTCGGCAGGGGGTACCCTTTAAAGTGTTCCTGATATCAGATTCTGATTACCGCAAGGTCCTGCAAATGTATTCCGGTGTGACAAGTGAGGTTGGTAAGGCATTGAACGAACTAAAGACGGAAGAGTCGGAAGAAGACGCTACGCTCGCGGGCAGGGGCATCATGGCCGACAAGGAGCCTGCAAACCTCGACGACCTTGAGGAAAGAGTCCAAAGTGCCGGCAAGAAAGGGCAAGCGGTCGACATCCGCGAAGAAGCTCCCGTTACCAAGATAGTCGCAACGATACTGCGTAGCGCTATCGGCGAGCGGGCTTCTGACATCCATATTGAGCCACAATACGAACGTGTGCGGGTGCGGTATCGTGTCGACGGCGTGCTACAGCAATCACTGGTGTTGCCAGCGAAGGTACAACAAGCGGTCGTCGCCCGTGTAAAGATACTTGCCGGTATCAAGCTGGATGAAAAACGTAAGCCTCAGGACGGTCGTTTCTCAGCAACCATCAGCGGACGTCGTGTCGATTTTCGTGTCTCGACCATGCCTACGTACTATGGAGAAAAGGCGGTGCTTCGTATCCTTGACAGCGAGCGTGCCAAAATAACGCTTGAAGACCTGGGTATGGAGAAAGAGCACCTTGAGACGGTGCGCCGAGCGGTGCAAGCACCGTACGGAATGATACTTATCACAGGACCCACCGGGTCCGGTAAGTCCACCAGCCTTTACGCAATGCTCAACGAAGTCGACCGCGAAAAACATAATGTGCTCTCCCTTGAAGACCCGGTCGAATACAACATCGAAGGCGTGAGTCAGTCACAGGTGCGTCCCGAAATAGGATACACATTTGCCTCAGGTATCAGAAGCGTACTCCGTCAAGACCCGGATATCATCATGGTTGGTGAGATCCGCGACAAAGAAACCGCGCAGCTCGCGGTACAGGCTGCCCTGACGGGCCACTTGGTACTCTCCACTTTGCACACCAACAATGCAGCTGGTGCCGTACCCCGCTTGGTGGACATGGGTGTTGACCCGTACCTCCTTGCGCCCACGCTTGTACTTTTGGTGGCGCAACGTCTTGCTCGTCGTATATGTCCTGATACAGGGAAGCCAATACCTATCGAGGGACCCGTCAAAGCTATGCTTGAGGAACAATTTGCAGACCTACCCAAGAAATATCGTGAGAAACTGCCACAAGCAAGCGAATTCCTCGCGCTCCAGGCCACAACGAGTTGCCCGACCGGCACCCGAGGACGTGTCGGTGTCTATGAAATGATAGAGGTTGATGAGGAGATACGCCAGGCGGTGCTCCGTAGCGGTGAAGAATCTGTCGTGTACGAGATAGCTCGTCGTAAGGGCATGTTGACCCTCAAAGAGGACGCCATCAAGAAGGCAATGGAGAAGTACATTCCGTTTGAGGAAATTGCTCAGATAGGCGGTGCCCTTGACCTGGATGATGAAGAAAAAGGGTCCGATAAAGAAGAAGAATCCGAAACGGCAGACACGGATACGTCAACAGACGATGCTGTCACAAAAGGTCCCGACCTTGTATAATAGAAGCACTATAACCAAGGCATATGACACAAGCACCTGCAAAACCCAAGATCTGCATCGTTGATGATGACCCCTTTCTGCTCGACATGTATAACCTGAAATTCCAGCAGGCGGGCTACGAAATGTGCTGCTTTACCGACAGTGAGGAAGCCGTTGCTCACTTGCGGCAAAATCAAGGATTTTCTGCCATTCTCCTTGACCTCATCATGCCTAAGGTTGATGGTTTTGATGTACTCCGTGCCATTCGTGAAGAGAATCTCTGCGACGAAAAGACCGTGGTCGTCATATTATCAAATCAAGGTCAGGATAAGGACATTGAACGCGCCGAGTCTTTTGGTATCGACGGCTATCTTATCAAGGCGAACACACTTCCTTCTGAGGTGCTCGACTACGTGCACAACCTTATCAACAAAAAGTCCGAGGCGGCAAGCTAAGCACTACGTACCATGGTGAACAAGAGCGACATACAACATCACAAGACAATGCTTGACGAATTGTCTCGCACTGTACTCGAAGAGGGTGCTTCAGACCTCCACCTCAACGCATTCTACCGCCCGATGATACGCGTATCAGGCTCGCTCCTCCCTCTTACAACCGTTCCCGAGCTCACGCACCAAGACACAGCAGAATACCTCGCCTTGATGCTCACCAAACAGCAACGTGAGCAGTTCGACAGCACATGGGAAATAGACTTCTCCTACTACAACGAACAGAACAAGATGCGGTTCCGTGGTAACGCGTGCATCCAGCGCGGTGCCATTTCCATAGCACTTCGTGTCATTCCGTCCAAGATAAAGACCCTTGAAGAGTTAAATATTCCTAAAGAGCTGTACCAGTTCACTGAGCGTCGCCAAGGATTCTTCCTTGTGGTGGGGCCTGTGGGGCAGGGTAAATCAACGACACTTGCGTCCATGATCGAACATGTGAACCAGACCCGTCCTGCCCACATCGTCACCATTGAGGACCCTATCGAGTACATCTACACACCTAAACAGTGTCTCATCGACCAACGTGAGGTACGTCTCGACACCGAAAGCTTCGAGACCGGTCTCTATAGCGCATTCCGTCAGGACATGGACGTTATCCTCGTCGGTGAGATGCGCGGACATGAAGCTATTGGCGCGGCGGTGTCCGCAGCAGAGACAGGTCACCTTGTGTTCTCGACCTTGCACACCAACAACGCCGCACAGACCATCGACCGTATCGTCGACTCGTTCCCCAGTCACCAACAAGACCAGATACGTGTACAGCTTGCCTCCAGCCTTAGTGGCATATTCTCGCAGCGCCTCGTACCGCGCATCGCCGGCGGTCAGGTGCCCACCTACGAGCTCCTCATCAACACCCGCGCAGTCGCCAACATGATCCGTGAGCGACGTACACACGAGATAGACACTATGATAGAGACGGGCACCAATGAAGGGATGATAAGCATGAATGCCTCACTCGTGAAGCTCATTCGCATGGGGGAGATCGCGGTCGAATCCGCAATGTCTGTGTCCCTCGACCCCAAAGGGCTTGAGCGGTTGCTCTAACCACCTATGCTCTTCAAATACAAAGCCATTGACCAGTCGGGCACGGAACAGGCGGGTACCATTGATACCGTCAATGAGGATACTGCAATAGCCGCCCTGCAGCGCAACGGCCTTGTTATCACGAGCATCGCCCCTGCCGACAAAGGCTCGCTGCTTTCAATGAACATAAGCTTCCTTGAGCATGTATCGAACAAGGAGATCGTCATTCTTTCTCGCCAGATAGCTACACTCTTCGAGTCTCAGGTAAGTGCACTGCGCGTATTCCGTCTCCTTGGCGCAGAAGCGGAGAACCCCGTTGTCAAGCGCGTGCTCAACAAGGTGGCAGACGACATCCAAGGCGGTCTTTCCATCAGCAAAGCCCTTTCTAAGCATCCGCAGGTATTCAGCTCGTTCTACTGCAACATGGTGCTTGCGGGTGAGGAATCAGGCCGTCTGGAGTATACCTTCAACCACCTTGCCGACTACCTCGACCGCAGCTACGCCATCACCAGTAAGGCCCGACATGCGCTCGTCTACCCCGCATTCATCATTGCTACATTCATCGTGGTCATGGTGCTCATGCTTACCATGGTCATCCCGAACCTCACGCAAATGATAGCCGACTCCGGCGTGCCGATACCTATCTACACACAGATAGTTATGTGGATCAGTGACGCGTTTACCCAGTACGGCATCTTTCTCTTTACCGCACTCGCCATCCTTATGGCGCTTGGGTGGCGCTATGCTAAGACCAATGCAGGCAAAGCGTACTTCGACAAACTCAAGCTCGATATTCCCGCCGTGGGCAACCTCTACCGCAAACTCTACCTCGCCCGTATGGCAGACAACCTCAGCACCATGCTTGGAAGCGGCATTGCGATGGTGCAAGCGATAGAGATAACCGGTGCGGTGGTTGAAAATGTGCACTACGAGCAGGCGCTCAACCGTGCGAGGGATGACATCAAAAATGGTGCCTCCATCTCAGAGGCGTTCGGAAAATACGAAGAGATACCCACTATCATGGTACAGATGATGCGTGTCGGTGAAGAAACAGGCGAGCTTGGGAACATCCTTCAGACCCTTGCACGCTTCTACAGCAGGGAGGTGGAGAACGCTGTTGATACCCTTGTGGGTCTTATTGAGCCGCTCATGATCATTATGCTTGCCGGTGGTGTCGGCACACTTGTGGCATCGGTACTCATACCTATCTACAGCATCACGATGAGCATTTCGTAGGCGCGCCCGTGCGTTGGCGGTTGCCCCACGGCGTGTACATATAAATGACCACCACAGTGGTCATTTCTTGTTTCCAGCGTTGCTGTGAGTTTTCCACATATTGTGTTTGGTGCGTGCATCAAATAGGCTGACTTCACGGTATACTTACAGGTATAGCAAGCGCACTGCGCTTGCCTACTTTCGAAAGTAGAGTATTATCAGCCCTCTAGTTAGTATAAGTTAATAATTAAAGATATGAATACAAGTTCTAGGCGAGGTTTCACCCTTATCGAGCTCCTCGTTGTTATTGCCATCATCGGTATCCTCGCATCGGTCGT
>SKIN01000002.1 GCA_007116405.1 Candidatus Kaiserbacteria bacterium
GCTTCGTAAAAGCGTTGCGTGACCTGCTCGGGTGTACTGTTTGCCCGAGTACTGGTGAGAGCATATCCAAAGATGAGCACCACAAACGCCAACAACGTTACACCAACAACGATCCTTTTTGTTTTCTTAGACATGATTATTGCTCGATCCGATGCTCAGTGCATAAGAGCGAGATGTGTCTATGATAGCATACCGCGTCATGCAAGAGGAGAGCCATTGCGCCTTGCCTGCGCGTATGCCTCACGTGCTCGATGGTAGCTCATGCGTACGTCCACGATAGGAGAGGGGTAGCCCGGCGCAACAGTGTCAAAGGGTCGTTCTTTGCCATCAGACAATAGTACCGGGTCGACATCCCTTAGTTCAGGGACGTGTCGCTTGATGTATGTTGCGTAAGGGTCATACTTCTTCGCTTGCGTGTACGGATTAAAGATGCGGAGCGGTCGAGGGTCTGTACCGACCTGCGCACACCACTGCCACGAACCATTGTTGACTGATGGGTCATAATCGACTAGGTGGCGAGCAAAGTATCGCTCCCCAATGCGCCAATCAACAAGAAGGTTCTTTGTGAGGAATGATGCGACGATCATGCGTACACGATTATGCATCCAGCCGGTCTCATTAAGCTCACGCATTCCCGCGTCAACAATGGGAACACCTGTCTTTCCCTGCTTCCATGCCTCTATCTCACGAGCGTCGTTGCGCCACACAAGTGCGTCACCCCATGCCTGCAACGGTGCGCCAAAGACGTGCGGGAAGTGATGTGCGATATGGTAGTAAAAATCACGCCAATAGAGCTCGTTGATGAACGTTTCTCTGTCTTTATGCCGTGTACTCACAACAGCATGATAGGTCTCTCGGATAGAGACGGTGCCGAACTTGTGGTGAGGTGAGAGGTGCGAGGTCCCCACAATTGCCGGAAGGTTACGGTCTGTGCCGTACGTGTTGAGAAACGAAAGGTCCTGCAGTGTACGGAGACCGGCGGACCGACCACCTGGAAGCAGTGCGTTCGTATCATCCTTGGTGCGGAATCGGTCGAGTGGAACCGTCGGTGCGTGTAGCATGGTGGTAGTGTGGATGTAGTTCTTTTTGGTGTTGGGGGCTGTTGGCAGCACAGGATATGAGCGCGCCTTTCGCATAAATGGAGTAAAGACCGTGTACGGTGCGCCCGCTTGTGTGGCGATCTCCGCTACCGGGGAGAGGGTGACGTCGTCATGGACCTCATAAGGAATGTTGTGTGCAACGCAAGTCTTTCGTATCTTCTCGTCGCGCGAACGTGCAAACGGCGTGTGGTCCCTATTCAAGTACACGGCCTCCACTCCATCGTCGCGGATAAGCTGTCGTAGCACCGTATCCGGCGTGCCCTCATAGACATGGAGCTGTGAACCCTTCTTCCGAAGCTGCTTGTCGATATCGGTGAGCGCTTGGAGCAGGAATGCAAACGCGGGAGAGCTGAAGTATGTGTTCTTGCGGGAATCATACTGCCGAGGGTCGAAAATGAACGCGGGTATGACCTCCCGGCTATCCCTGAGTGCAGCAATGAGGGCGGTGTTATCTTCAAGGCGCAGGTCACGCCGAAATACGTACAGTGAACGACTGTGCTTCATGCCACCAGTATACCAGTAAGCGAATCGCGACCAGTAGTATCGTATAAGTGAACACAAATTATCATATTGTCCATGGTTATCTGCGGAATTGTGGGGTATACTGGAAACATGCGTAAAGGGTGTGTACCCTTCATACTTTATCACTTAATTTTTTACAAAATATGGAAAGAACTCTTGAAGCCATTGAGCAGTCATTCATAGACATGTGGACGGGGCTCGTAGAAGCGATCCCCACCTTTGTTGCGGCGATCGCCGTCTTTGTTGTCGGTCTCATTATTGCGTCGCTTGCTGAGCGCCTTGTCCGTAAGTTGGTGCAATTCCTCAAGGTGGACACTCTTGCGGAACGCATGAAGGTGCATGAGACACTCGAAAAGGTTGATATTTCACTGACCTTTGCCGATGTGATGGGAAAGATCGTCAAATGGTTCTTCATCATCGTATTCCTCAACGCAGCTGTTGAGGTGCTGGGATGGACGCAGATCAACATGTTCCTTAATGAGGTGTTGGTGTACCTCCCGAACGTGCTCATTGCAGTCATCATCCTTGCAATAGGTCTTATCGTCGCATCGTTTGTCGAGACACTTGTGACCGCGAAACTGAAACTCGCTCATGTGCCCGTAAAATCACCCGAGACCCTTGGGAGCATCGCTAAGTGGGCTGTAGTCGCTACAGCTACGGTTGCGGCATTGACCCAACTCGGTGTTGCGGTCAGCATCCTCAACATACTCTTTGGTGGTGTGGTGCTGGCACTTGCCCTTGCGTTTGGTCTTGGTGGCAAGGACCGGGCAGCGAAGTTCCTCGACCGCGTTCTTGGCTAAATATCTCAAAGAAAGTGACCCACACAACCCCGCGCATCGCGGGGTTGTTGGTAATAAAAAACGAGAGGTCAAAAGACCTCTCGTGGTAGTGCCATCATTCACTGAAGAGTTCGAATGCGCCATCAAGGTACTCCATCATGAGAGTGGTATCAAGATGGTCGTCACGGTCCCGCAGACGGCCTTCAGCGTCGATAGAGAGCTGGGGGTAATCTCGTATCAAGTCTGTGATCCTATGCAATGTACTGGGACCAAGACCGCCTGCAATACCCGGCATCACCTGCGGACATTCGTCCACTAACAACGTAAGTACACGCCTCATGAATGTAGTATCCATTTCCTCTCCCCTGCCTCCACTTGGGTCGAGGAGGACATATGAGACAAGGTCCGCGTATGACTTGACGACCGCGACGATGGTCTTTGGGTCAAAGTCCGCCGCTTTTTGCATACCAACCCCGAATTGCATGACGAAGAAGTGGTGCGGGTACAGGTCCAGGTAATGTGCCATCTCAGCACGGTCAGGCCACATCATGTTGAGTTGGAAGCCGTGCAAGTAGGGACCCGACTTCATAGCTATCTCATCGAGACGTTCTGCGAGACCTTCGCTGTCCTTGGCGTGGTAGTGGACCAGGTTAATGACCTTTGGATCATACTGGAACAGCAGACTGAGTCGCGACGGGTCCGGGTGCCTGTGGTGCCACTTCACGGGTATCCCGTTCCATGACTTCTCGCTCACCAAACACCCCACCATGAGCGCATGGTTGCTGTCTTCCGGTATGCATAGGCGGGCGGCAGTCACCTCTTCGGGGCTTGAAACCCCCGTCACTCCGATGTACGGTCGCTTCATTACAAGGTACCTCCGTTCTTTGGAATAAGTGCTTACGCAAGCCTACTCCTGTTCCCACAGGTACGCAACACATCTTCGATGCTCTCGCACGAACAAGGAGTGCCAACACACCCTATCGTTCTCCCGCTGCGCTCATCCACGCACTGAGGGCATTTGCCGTCATGTCTATCGCTTCACCAAGGACCGGTGTGTTTTTGCCATACTCAAGGTTTTTTTGCGCATCCTCCATCAGCTGCTGGATGGGCATGGATTCCGCAGGGACTTGTATCCTCTTTGTTGTGTTGATGTCGGTGATATCGAACGTGAGTCGTATCCTTCCTTGACGTCCAGCAAGCTGTCTTGCGGTGTCAGGCGGCACAAGGCGCATACTCAGTTCAATGCGTGCGGGCTCACCGCGTTTGGTGGTGTACGCAAGCAATGAGATGTTGTCGTTAAGGTATTCGAACACCTCTGAAAACGATTCACTCTCTAGATACTGCAATAACGTGTCCTTCTCGGAGAAGAGTTGTCCCAGCGTCTCTTGCTCCTCGGCGACACTCGACAGTCGCCTCATGAACGGAAGAATGGACTCCTTGCGGATGGTCAGGTCATATTTGTACACGTCGCGTCCGTCCACCGTTTCAAGTGACGGCGGCCTTCGAAACGCGATGACCCTTTCCTCGTCCGCAATACGTATGAGTGCCTGTATTATCTCGATTGCTTCACGCACAAACTCTTCCTGTGCCTCCTCTATCTCTTGCACGCCGAGCATTGAAACCGGCACTGTGCCATATTCGTCGGCGATCTCTGCCAGTGCCGCCTCTGATATGTGGACCCAAACACCTCGTTGCAGACCAAGCATGGGGAGGAAAAAGCCGGGCATGTTCCTGACACGGACATAGTAATCATTGTCCACTTGTCGGAAATCAACAGCAATCTTGTACATCATGTCTCCAAAGTCTGCTTCCAGATCAAGGGCCATATCCACGTTCGTACCGTTTCGTGTCTCTTCTGAGGTCACTTTGAGAGCAACAGAAACATCCAGGTCAGGTGGAAGAAAGCGCGCTGATTCACTCAGTTGGACTAAGAATGGTTGCGGTGGCTCAGAGCGAAGATAGTAGTAGGAAAAGATATTGTCAGCCGTGAACGATACGGGGAAACCATCGGTGACGGTATCTTGACTCGGAGGGACAAAGCTTGATCGACTCACAGCCTCCTGTGCATCCGACGTCTCAAACGTGATCGTGAGCAGGAAGCCGGTGCCATCATCCCGAGACTCTACAAAGTATGGCTGACCTGAGAGCGGGTCCCTTGCACCGAGCGACGGAAGCGTCTCCGGTGAAAGGGGTTCCGATTCCGACGACATCACCCTTAGCCAAAGATCTCGGTCCCTTTGTAGCTCGTAGCTTATCTCACGGAGAGCGTTGATGCGCTCATGATCTCGCGCGTACTTTTCTCGGTATGTGCGATACTCCTCGGTCTCCCTTACGCTAAAGGGTCGTGCGTCCGAATCCCTTGGTTCCATGGCTAGGGAACCGGAGAAGCCATACGATGCGGTCTTGATCTTGCTAAATCCGATAGCCATGCCTTTGAGAAAGTCCTCTTCGGTATACAAGCCACCCGAGAGTACCGTTGGCTTGAGCATGGAGTATGAAAGGGCGAAAGCCCCGGACACGACGAGCAACGCAAAGACGCCGATCGTCATGAGCACATACTTATGCGCACGGACAGGCTTCTGCGATACGTCTGCGCCACCATCTGCCATGCCGGCCATTACGCCCTGGTGTTCTGGGGCGACTCCCGTCCCAGTAATACCTTCGAACGATTGCACATCACCACCCTCTGCAACACCACCCTCATTCGTATAGGGGGTCGAGGTATAGGTATCCTCGAGTGAGGTGTCCTCAGCACCCTCACCGGGTGCACCGGCAAAAGCTTCGCTGATCATCTCCTCCGGCCATACTCCCAACCGTAACAGCTCCGCCCGCACATCATCCTCTGGCACACCCTCGGCTTTTTTTGACGCGATGTAAGTACGTAGGCGCGTCAGTTCGTCAGTAGTATTCATATATTGGCAGTATATAGAGCATGAGCACGCACGACCAGGAAGTGCGTGTGTATAGTCGATGGCAGGAAGACGGTGATTTCTCTTGTCTTCCTGAGGAACTGTCGTCATGCGACAGGGTCATTACGCGAATAAAGCGGCTTGTTCGCTCGACTGCATAAACACAAAAAGCCCCGAAGGGCTCCCTGTATTTGCGCGGTCGAAGGGACTTGAACCCTCAACCTCCCGCGTGACAGGCGGGTGCTCTAACCAGTTGAGCTACGACCGCAACATACGCTTCTCATGCGCATCAGTGCTTTCGCACTTCCTCACACGTTGACGCATTATTATACATCAAGCGCCAAATGGCAAGCGTCTCCTGTGGTTCGCTATGTGCCGAGTATAAAAAAGGCACGTACACGTGCCATGTGGGAACCAAAAAAGAAGCGACGTTAGACCGAAACTCCGTTATCGCGCGCGTTACTTCTTCACCTCTTTCGCCTTGCTGCTTTCGATGATCACTCGTTGCTTCTTCTCGTCAACCGTAAGTATAAGCTCTTGCTTGTTATCCCAACCCCACTTACGGACGACTTCGATGGGCAACGTGAGTGCGAAACTTTTTCCGCCGGCGAGGGTGAAGAGAGAACGCGTATTTCGTTCTTCGAACCTCCTCCGTGCCATACGATTCCAGTATACCACCTACTGCAGATGTCGCCAGTGTCGCCACGATACGCTGTGCCGGGGGAGAGGATTGAACTCTCGACCTTAGCGTTATGAGTGCTACGCTCTAACCATCTGAGCTACCCCGGCATTTTCCGATACACGCTAGGGTAGCACACATGACACCGCCATTCAACGCACGGCAACTGTTGTAGGCAACTAGAATACGCCACGCGCTGCATGGAGGAGTGCATGCTCCCTTCCCCGTGTTCCGTTCGGAAAATACCCTGTACCGATGTTCCATACGAGCGCCCCGCCAAGACCTCGGTCCCGCACGAGCTGCATTTTTGCCTGCACAGACCGCTCATTCTCAAAGGAAATGAAGCCGCACCCTTGACTCCCCTGCGGAGCCTGGAACGAAAGGTACGGCGCTTGTGCGATATGATCCCAGTGCTCATGGCGACGGTCGTAGTATTCACTCATCAGGGTACGCATGTTCATGACCCGTACCTGTGAGGGTGCATAGCCGGGGGGCAGTGCCTGACGCGGTCGCACGACCGGATACTGCCAGCACGTAGCGTACGTACCGATGCCAATGCCGAGCTTCTCCGTAGGTACACCGGCGCGCTCGTAGGCGCGCATCGACGTGCGCACCGAGCCCGGTGTGGTGAATGTGTCACCCGAGAGCGCGCTCCCGTGCCAGCTTTGCCACCCGGGCCACGGACCGGCCATCGAGTAGCTCATGATGAACAGGCGGTCTGCGTATCGCGCCAGCCGTGGATAGAGTGAGAGGTCCTTTCTGGTGAGAATGGTGGTCGGGACCCAATTGACCGGCACGCTAATGAGCATATCCGGTGCGGCAAGTCGCAGGTCGCGCACAAGCGCGTAGATGCCCGCTTCGTCCTTCGGTCGTATCGGCTCCCAGTTCACATCGACGCCGTCATACCCGAGTTCACGGACCAGGCGCACGATATTGCGGACGAACTGTGCGCGGTGTTGGTCCGAGGATGCCGAGAGAAATCGGTCCTCCTCATTTGGTCCGCCGAGCCAGATGAGACGCTTGACGCCCGCGCGCTCCGCACGACGTCCCACTTCAAGCGCCATGACGCGTCCTCCGCCTTGGGGCATATGCCAGTGCTCGCGCAAGGTACCGTCGGCATTGACCCCCACCCCACCGACCGCAATATGAGTCATGAGTGAGTAGTCAATGTCGCGTGGTTTGAGGAGGTCGTGGTGGTAGCCCACGTAATAGGACAAAAGCCATGGTTTGTTCGCCTCGTCGGTCCGTGCACGCTCCATACGCTCACGATGCTCCGAGCCGTACAAAATAGCACCAAACGCAACGGGTGCTGGCAACGCCACCCCTGCCATACAAGAGACGACAAGCATAGAACGCATTACATACATGTACCGCATACTCTCATTGTAGCAGACGAACCACGGCACCGTCTCTTTCCGTGGGTTGCACAATACTATGGCCGTATGGTAGGGTGATACGTACCCAAATACTGCGGGGTAGAGGAGTAGTACCTCGGGAGGCTCATAACCTCCAGACGCCGGTGCAATTCCGGCCCCCGCAACACGAGAGTAGAGAACGGCCATATGGCCGTTCTTTCGTTATCACAGTGCCAGTACCCCTGCTACGTTCGGTCCCTGCCTAGATATACCGGAGCTCCTCAAACACCGAGCCGTACAGCTCCACGACCCGGCGCGCTTCCCGCTGTGTGAGGATGTAATCACTCCCTTCGTGTGCTATCTGGTTACGCACGCGGTGTGCCTCCCATGCAGCATCGAGCGTGCGCAGATCGCCACGGGTCACCTGCTTCAAGCGGTCACCGAGCGTGGCGCCTTGGTATCCCATACGAGTCACTACTTCGTCGAGCATGATGTCTGCCTCGATAATGGCAAGTCGCCAGTCATTCGGATTGTCACTTGAGACATGGTCGAGCACCTTATCCCAGCGCTCGTTGCGCTTTGGCTGCATCGCTTTGGGTATCGCCGCTTTGATACGCTGTGCTTCTCGTGCACGTATCTGGTTGGTGCGTACGGTGACGTACACGATAGCTGTTACCAACCCCACGGTAATGATGACACCAATGATGAGCAATATGGTCACCAAACTTCTGAGCCAACCCTTGATCCCACCATCTTTGAGTCCAGATTCCGGCACCCAGCCCTGTGTGCCATCTTCGGTCTCGACGAGCCACCAGAAGTCGTTACCTATCATCACCGGACCGCCAACGATGCGCGCCGTATCCTTTTCGTATATGAAGCCGACTATCTGCCCTCCTCCAGCGCGCTCATACATGTCCATGCTCCTTGTTGCCACGACGGGACTCCCGGTGCGCCACCCACGTTCGCTGAAAAGGGTGAGGGCACTCTCAGGTACCCAACCGTCTTCATCGCCCTTTCCTCGATCAAAGAACCACCACCGTACGCCGTTGCGTAATCGGGGACCATCACGCAAGACACCCCATTCACCCATTCGCATGGCGCCAGCGAGCATCATGGCCTCGGGTGACCGCCACATGTTTGCGTCCACAAGCGCCCGAGCCCTTGTGCCAAGCTGTGTCTGAGCGTTGATGCCACCCACTCCCTCTCGCACCAATGCAGATTCCGGCACCCACCCAGCGTCTCCGGAGGCGGAATCCATCGCATACCACCAGCGATTTCCATCAGGGTCTTCGACGGGACCGTCGGTGAGCACGAGCGAAGCTCCCGGTGGGAAGGTGCCCGCCTGTGTATCCTCGTTAAAGGCAACTGTGTAAAAAGGGGAACCGTTCGGCGTACTCACGCGGGATCCGATCGGCGTACTTGCGTTGACCTCAGCTCCGGCAATAAGAACACCGTCTCTGGCACCGCTTCCAATAGTGATACCAAGATGCTCTTCAAGCAACATTGGGATGTTTTGAAATATCTGCCCCAACAACAACAGACCGAACAAGGTCAGCATCATGTCCTCGAACGTCGTACGTTTCGCGCTACTTTCGGTAGCCATGTCGCTATTGTACACCCTTGTGGGTGAAAATACTGCAGTTATGCTTGTTCGCCTGTGAGTACTTTGCCGAGGCTAAAGAGTGTCGACTCGCCTAGTTCAGGTGCCATGAGCTGAAAACCGACCGGTAGCTCGACCCCATCACGCATTGCAGTACCGTGGGGCACGGAGAGTGCAGGAATGCCGATGATGTTTGCGGAAACAGTAAAGACATCCTCAAGGTACATGGCGAGCGGGTCACTCGTCTTCGAACCTATTTTGAACGCCGGCGTCGGGGCGGTGGGGGTCGCGATGACGTCGACCTTCTTGAATACTTCGCGGGCGTCACGTCGAATACGGTCGCGTGCTTGCATTGCTTTGCCGTAGTACGCGTCATAGTAGCCGGAAGAAAGTACGTAGGTACCAAGCAAGATGCGGCGCCTCACCTCCTTGCCAAAGCCGGCACCCCTGCTCTGCCGATAGTCATCCGTGCGGTCTTTGCCGTCCTTATGAAGACCATACCGGACACCGTCGAAACGGGCGAGGTTTGCCGACACTTCGGCGGGCATGATGATGTAGTAGGTGGCGAGTGAGTATTCAATGGTGGGCAGCGTAATGTCGACCACGTTGTGACCGGCTTTCTCCAGTGTTTTGAGGCCAGTCTCAAACGCCGCGAGCACATCAGGGTCAACACCTTTGGTGAGAAAGCTACGGGGTACACCGATGGTGTACACCTTCTTTTGTTCGATGAAAGGACGGTCGTCGGGAATAGTGGTCGAGTCCATGGCGTCCCTGCCCCGTATGACCGAGAAGAGGGTCTCTGCGTCCTCCACGCTGTGAGTGAGCGGACCGATGACGTCGAGCGAGCTTCCCATCGCCATCAGACCATGGCGGGACACACTGCCATAGGTGGGCTTGAGGCCGACGACACCACAGAAAGCGGCTGGCTGACGAATGGAGCCACCAGTGTCGGAGCCAAGTGCGGCTATCGCGATATCCCCGGCGACCGCAGCGGCAGAACCGCCCGAAGAGCCGCCTGGCACCCTACTCGGGTCGCGTGGGTTGCGGGTGAGACCGAAGGCGCTCGATTCCGTACTTGAACCCATCGCGAATTCATCCATGTTCGTGCGTCCCAGGAAGACCGCACCTGCCTCGCGGAGTTTTGTGATGACGGTGGCGTCATACGTCGCGACGTACGACTCGAGCATCTTTGATGACGCGCTCGCCGTCTTTCCCTTTACCAGAATGTTGTCTTTCACGGCAATAGGGACGCCGAGCATCGGACCTGTTTCGCCTTTTGCAATACGTGCGTCTGCTTGTTTCGCTTGCTCGAGCACGTCGTCATACACTTCCAGATACGCGTGCAGGTCTTTGTCGGAGGCCTGAATGCGCTCCATGTACCCTTTCGCGAGCTCAACTGCGGTCATTTTCTTGCTCTCAAGCAGTGCTCGGGCTTCGCGTATCGATGTGGGGAGAGTGGTCGACATGGTGTTACAGTATCTTCTTTACGCGCAGTGAGGTGTCGTCTGAGTCAGGAAACTGCGCCACAATAGCCTCGGTGTATTCTCCCGGCTTGTTAGTGATCACATCCAGCCGCATGACGTTGCGCAGTGCCGGTGTCTCGCGCTCCATTTCCTCATCGGCGAGCTTGGTGACCTCCGAAACGTAGCCGAGTATCGAGTCTATTTCGCCTGCGAGCGTGTCGAGCTCGCGCTCTTCGACTGCAAGGAGCGAGAGTTCCGCCAGCTTTTTGACGTCATCTTTGGATATCATAGGCAAGACTATAGCATACGATGGTGCGGGACTCTACACCTCCGCACAAGGAGTGTTCGGTGACTATCTCGTGAGTTAGATTGAATCTCAATCGCGTGTGGGTGCGCCTACGCGGGAGAGGAACTCAGCTTCATCGATGGTTTCAACCCCAAGAGTGCGGGCTTTGTCGGCTTTGGTCCCCGCGTCCGCGCCAACGACCACGAAACCGGTCTTCTTCGACACACTGCCGGTCGCTTTTCCTCCCGCTTTACGCACCAATTCCTCCGCTTCGTCACGTGAAAGTGTGGGGAGTGTGCCAGTGATGACGACCGTCTTGCCGGACAACGGTCCCGCTGCACGTGGCGCGGTCTCGGTGACTGTGAGGTGAGGCAATAGTGCGTCGAGTTCTGTGCTGTGCACCATGTCTCGAAACCAAGCGTACAGCGAACGGGCGACCACGCCGCCCACCCCTTCGACCGCTTCAAGCTCCTCGAGTGAGGCGGTGCGTACAGCATCGAGTGTACCGAAGTGCTCTGCAAGGTCGCGTGCGGTCTCCTCACCCACTTGGTCGATAGAGAGGCCGAATAGGAGCCGAGCAAGGGTCACCGTGCGTGATGCATCAATAGCTGAAAGCAGGTTGCGTATCGCTTTGTCTTTGAAACCGGGAAGTCCTTCGAGATCACCGACTTCAAGCTCGTAGAGGTCGGCGTAGGTGGAGATAAGTTCGCGGTCGAGTAGCATTTCGACCACTCGCGGACCAAGACCGTCGATATTCATCGCTTTCTTTGATACAAAATGCTCAAAGCGACGAAGGGTCTGAGCGAACGAGTCTTTGGAGACACATCGCCATGCCGCCTCCCCCGGTACACGCTCGATACTCCCGTCCCCGCCACATACGGGCACTTTCTTTGGGAAGGTGAAGCGTTTCTCTTTGCCGGTGCGCAGTTCGGGAAGCACAGCGACTATCTCGGGTATCACGTCACCCGCCTTTTGTAAGATGACGGTGTCCCCTACGCGCACGTCGAGGCGCCGTATCTGGTCTTCATTATGAAGTGTGGCACGGTGCACTACCGAACC
>SKIN01000005.1 GCA_007116405.1 Candidatus Kaiserbacteria bacterium
AACTAGCCACTCGAAAGGGTGGCTAGTTTTGCGTATGGGCGAGATCGATTACACCAAATGGTGGCTGACCCCATTACCAAAGCTTACACCGCACTTGTTGCCAGTCTACGGTTCTGAATACATTTACAAGAGGGGCCCTCAAAATAACGTTGTTTTGCAACGTTATTTTGGTGTACGGCACCAAAAGCATTGTGGTATGATGTGCGCGTACTACCGACCCTTATTGCCTTCACTAGAAATAGATGCTGATACTATGCACTACATCGACCTCTTTTTGCTATAAGCGGTGATATACTCTTCAATATGTGGAACGAAGACGTAATGATCGGTGCTATCTTGATCGTGGTTCCCTTGGTTTGTGTACTATCACTCTTGTTCTTGTTCTGGACACTCGGGCGACATTCATGGCTCCGTTACAAGAAGCAAGAGGTGGACCTTGCGCTACGGGTGCGGGTTGATGGTTTCCGGTCATTGTATGGGAAAGTATTGGTCGGATTTTCGCTATTTTTTCTGGTTTTCCCATGGATCGCCCTCTTACTGTACATCACAGCGTCGATGCGACTTCCCATAGATCTGGTCGCTACACTAATGCCTGGGGTGCTATTGTATCTATCCCTGGCATTCCCAATAAGGGCAGTGATCCTTGCAAGAAAGAAGCGTCGTCACGACTTGCTCACCGACCAAGGTGCTAAAATGTCACATACACCCGAAATAACCGGATGGATGATCATTAAAAAAGAACTATTGTTGCATGGGGTCCTTTTGACCAGCGTGGTGATACTCTGGATCACAATGGCACTTATGCACGCCTTTATTACGCCGCCGGTATTCTATGTCATGCCGCTGGATGTTATATAAGTAAGTTGTGGTATCATTATCTATCATGAAACAAGCTGACGTCGAAAGAATGATCGAAAAGTGGACAGAAGGTGGAGTGATCAATGCAGAGCAAGCGCATCTCATGCTGCATGATCTAAAAACGACGACGTCTGAACAGTCGGGGAAAAAGCTTGTTACGATACTCTCGCTTGTTGGTGCTGCAGTACTCACCGCCGGCGTCCTCCTGGTCATCGCCTCGAATTGGTCCTTTCTTGGAAAGCCCGTACAACTCTTGTTAGCTGTTCTATTGCCGGTAGTGCCACTTAGTATTGCGTACTATATTGCCGAGGTCAGACAGAGCACCTCGATACTATCTCGCGTAGCGAACATATTCGGTATCGGCTTGATCGGAGGCGCACTATCACTCATTGGACAGATATACAATTTGGAATCAGGGTATCAAACCCTCATGCTGTTATGGTTCGTACTGAGCCTTCCTTTTGTGTTTGTATACAAGCGACCAGAAAATTTCGGGGTCTCTGCTATTTTGGCTGGATTGGCGATCTTTACCTGGATCCTAAAGTTTTTTGGCAGCTGGTGGTCAGACGCGCAATCCTTAACAATAACACTCACTGTGGTTCTGTTGGTCTACTGTCTGGCATTGTATGTAATAGGCGTATCTCTTCGAAACTCTGCAGTGTGGGGTAGTGGAGCAAGAGTACTCAGGCTCTTGAGCGCTTCTGTTGGTACCGTGACCCTCTTTATCACAACGTTTGAGTTTTATGCGCGCGTAGTTACTGACTCAGGATATCGAGATGCAGGATGGATTCCGTTATCTATCATCCTAAACGTGCTCTTTATCAGCTTTCTCGTCTTCGTGTTGATACAAGCGGTCAAACACCAGGAGGAAAGACTTGTATACAGCGTGGTGAGAATGATGTTCATATACCTGCTTGTAAAATACTTTACACTCTTCTCTACCATGCTGGATACCGGCATACTATTCATCTTGGGCGGCATATTGTTCATAGCAGGAGCGTGGCTTCTAGAAAAGAATAAGCACCACCTGCTGATGCTCGTCAAAGCCGATGAACGCCCGGTCACAAGCACACCCGGGGAGCCCCAGTTGGAAAACACAAATCTAAAAGACCATGAATAAACACTTGCCATTCTTTGGAGCTATGGGGTTTCTAGTGCTGGTACTGGTCGGCTATGCGTTCATTCAGGAACGCATCATATCTACTGGCACTGAGGTGATCCTCGCTACGGTGCCCGTAGACCCAAGAGACCTATTTCGCGGCGAATATGTCATCCTGCGCTATGAGATAGAGACTCATCCATTGGTTCGGAGTGCGATCGAGCGTGACGCAAGTCTTGTGAACGGCAGTACTCTTTACGTGAGGTTGTCTGTAGACGCACGAAACATCGCTACGGTAGCTGAGGTGCAAAAAGTGAGACCAGACCTCTCAAGAGGGTTGTGGCTCCGTGGCCAGGTGGATAATAGAGGAGTCAGATTCCCTCACCTCGAACAGTACTTTGTACCCGAGGGCGCCGGAATACCTATCGAAAGACTCGGAAGAGACGTGTATGTAAAAGTACGTGTCCTCAGCGGTGAAGCGAGAGTTACAGGATTACTCGACAGAGACCTAAACGATATTGACGTCTACATGTATAGGGAGCGCTGAATATCCTCAAACATCACTATTCGGACCACCTACTGAGTAGACCCGACACCAGACGCCAGCATGCACACATTCACAGTGCGTTTGAGTGCTTACTTGCGGTCGGCGCAATGACGTTATCATGTAGCAAAAGAAGCCTCCTTGCACATAGCTCCGGAAAAGAGTATGCACAAGGAGGCTCAATAGCTTTGTAGAACAAATGACCACAGTCACTGTCTACAGCTTTCTGACAGGTGATAGACCGAAAAGGCCGTCTCTAGTACCATCACGGTCGTTGTTGAGACGAAGACCATCTTCATCGAAGTGACCCAGATTGACGCGACGGCTAAGCACCATGTCGTCCGTGCGTGTGAAGATACGGGATGAGAGCAGGTAGACATCGCGGACAGCCTTATATGTGGTCAGACCCCAAACCACTTCCACTGCGGTGGCGGGCGCTTCATTCTGAGTAAGGGTGCCCAACTGGTCGTTCCAGTGCTTCGAAAACGTCCGTGGGGCAGGTTCCTTGCGAAGCATTATCCACTCGGGTCCGACCTTTTTTTCCTGAGAGAACGCGAACTCTTCGTACCACGCACGTCCCTGCGCGTAAAAGTAATCCCGGTTGAGCTCCCGGATCTCGAGAAGAGACATCGGGCGACCAGGTCCAGCGACGAGCATGTAGCCATTGTCACGACCCCACTCAAGCACTTCTTTCGGGGGAATGGTTTCCCTAAACTGTGAGCGTTGCTGCCTCGTGTAAGAAACACCATCACGAGAGCGCATGATCTCTTCAGGGGTGATCAGATCATCACCAAGGATAGAGCGCGCGAGCGTGTAACTATCTGAGCCACACCCCGAGGTGACAAGCAGGAACGAACCGATGACTGCTACCATCAGAGAAATGGAAATGTGCTTCATGATGACCTCCGTCAGGTCGTTTCAAGCAACAGTGCCTAACTTGGACCATATCACAGACAATAAAGACGTCAACAGCCATGTGAGCCGCTCCACAAACAGCTGAGATTATTCACACTCTAATCTGCACTCCTCTAATGTCTCGAAAGGGAACACCCCAAAACAACCCAGAGTCATTGCCCTACATGCAGCTCCATCATAATAGTATCCCGTACTGAATGCGTCACAAGGAGGTATATCTTTCCACTCTTCATAGGGCTCAAGAAGACACAGGTCTGACTCTGTTCTAAGTGTGCCGGAGGGCTCTGCTGGTTCTCTTTGAACATCGCTCACACCAGGTTCAGACGCCGGCGTTGATAGTACAGGAGCCGATGGGGGGTCTTCGACAACATGTTGCGCTTCAGTTTGTGACTGCGTGGGCCGGTCTGCGGACCAGTGCATTAGAAATAACACTGAGGTGATCATAAGGACACCAAGGATAGTAATGGGGAGTAGGTATTTCATAGTAATTGTGAGCTATGTGCTCACCGCGACACCAAGGGTGTCTGCGATAAAAGTATGAGTAATGACTTAAAAGTACCACATCAACAACTTCCATCATCAGAGTTTTCCCCGCGCGGTGGCGGATCTTATCTTATTACTGGGTAGATCCGCACAGTCTTCCTCGTTCTGGTGCGATTCCAACAGCCACTATGTTTACATTAAAAAAGCCGGGCAGCAGTAGGTCTGCCCGGCTTCAGTATAGACTTCTACGTACCCCTCACCCATTTATGTCCCTGACTACCGTGACATTTGCTTGGCACGCCGGGTCGTGCTCCACAGTATCTGCAGTAGATTGGACGAGTATCGCTCATATCTTCCTTACGAAGTCTCTCTTTTTCCATCTCTTTTTCCAATTTTGCTTTTTCACCCTGCTCAAAAGAATCCCTAAGCACTAAGGCGTACACAACCAGAGTTACAACGATCAAGGTGACTACTGTGCCGAAGATTATCGCAATGAGTGTAACTACTCCTGAAAAGAAGGATGCTACTAATTCCATCATATTGATCTCCTGTATGAGACTGTGTGCCTGTAATTATTGTACATCAGTTAGCCTTGATTGTCAATGCGTCAGGTTTGCTTGCACATTACCTGCGGACATTGTCATTCCACGCAATTGCTCGTACACTTTGGTTGAATCGTCATCAAACACTAAGAATGAACAAGACATATACACCATGCGTACTCATTGTCCTGGACGGCTGGGGTCATCGAGAAGAAGTCGAGGATAACGCGATAGCCCAAGCAGACACACCGTTCTTCGACCACCTGCTTGCGACATACCCGCACGCTCTTCTTGATGCGAGCGCGGGGAGTGTTGGGCTACCCGAGGGACAAATGGGCAATAGCGAGGTGGGACACATGACCATTGGCGCCGGAAAGGTCATTGAAACCGACTTGGTGCGCATCACAAAAGCTGCAATGGCGAGCGAGTTTGCCACCAATCCCGCATTTGTACAGCTCTTCAACCACGTGAAGCACTATGATTCAGTCTTGCACGTGAAAGGTCTGGTGTCGGCGGGAGGTATCCATAGCCACAGCAGTCATTTGTTTGCGTTCTTGAAAGCGGCTAAGGAAGCCGGCCTCACTAAGATAGCCATTCACGCGTTCACCGATGGTCGAGACACCGGCCCTCGAAGCGCGTCAGCATACTTGCGAGAGCTTGAGGACGTGATCGATGATCTGGGCATCGGGTTTATCGCGACAGCTTCCGGCCGTCTGTATGCCATGGACCGAGACAACAACTGGGATCGTTTGGAGAAAGTGGAGAAAGCAATCTTTGAAGGCGCCGGTGGGCGAAACTATCATACACGCAAGCCATCGACCATAATGGCGGATCTTTATGAGGAGGGTGTCATCGACGAGCAGCTCGAACCGGTGGTGTTCTTCGATCATGACGGCACTCACTA
Organism: Candidatus Kaiserbacteria bacterium; assembly: GCA_007116405.1. Classification (GTDB taxonomy): domain Bacteria; phylum Patescibacteriota; class Minisyncoccia; order Phycocordibacterales; family UBA12088; genus UBA12088. Next base: position 5,346 of record SKIN01000005.1, read on the forward strand.
TTCCGTTCAGCCAAATGACGGGGTCTTCTTCTTTAACTTCAGGTCAGACCGCGCCCGCATGCTGGCGAGTAGAGTAGGTGAGCGAGCACAAAATGAGAACCTTTGTTTTGTAACGCTTACCCAATACGACAAGGGTCTTCCGGCGCAGGTTGCGTTTCCACCTATCGACATCGACACGACGCTGGCGAACGAGATCTCGAACGCCGGCCTGACGCAAGCACATATTGCTGAAACAGAGAAATACGCGCATGCGACCTACTTCCTCAACTGCCTGCATGAGGGAACGTATCCCGGAGAAGAACACATTCTGGTAGAGAGTCGGAAGGTGCTCACACACGATCTTGCACCGGAGATGCGTGCGCGTGAGATAGCCGACAAGGCGCTTGAGCAACTCCAAAAAGGTACTGATTTTCTCTTTATCAACTTTGCCAATGCAGACATGGTGGGTCATACAGGCAATATGGAGGCCATCAAGGTCGCGGTCGAAACGGTTGACCGGGAGTTACGACGAGTAACAGAAGTTGTGGTAGAACACGGTGGGGTAGTGCTGATAACGGCTGATCACGGCAATGCTGAGGAGAATGTGGACCGCACGACCGGTGAGAAGCATACGGCTCACACGACTAACTTGGTTCCGATCATCGTGACCGTTCCCGGTGGGGTATTGCAGAACGGCACCTTGGCGGATGTTGCTCCGACCATGTTGCACCTCATGGGCATCGCGCAGCCGGAAGGAATGACCGGGAAGAATTTGTTCAAGTCATAACTGTTCAAAACTATCCGACCATGGCTTCAGCAATAAAGTGCGCATTCTGTGATGCTAAGACAATTGGGAAACAGGAGATCAGTGTGATAGGTACTGTCAGGGTGATATACCCGCGTAGACCTATTATTCCAGCAAGCGTACTTATTACCCCAGTACGCTGTGTCGAACACGTCCACGACCTCACCGAGGAAGAAGTGTGTGATGTATTCCGTGCCGCAAAGAACCTGCACGAAGCATTCACACGTCTGTACGCAACGACGGGATACAACATGTTTGTGAACGACGGTGTTTCGGCAGGGCAACATGTCCCACACGTACATTTTCACTTTTATGGACGCAGTACGGATGAGCACCTGAACCCGTTCACCACCTTGAACGACAGGGAGAAATACGATGCTCGCCCAGCAATGGCAGAAGATGAATATATTGAACATCTTCACGGAATCAGAAACTCGCTACTGAAGTCCTGACCTCATTCCACGAAAAAGGCAGGATCGTGTGATCTACAGTTACTATGTATCAGGTTCGAGCATCATCTGGCAAGCAGTACAAGAACGTATGAGGTACAATGACGTATCATGCACTTCTCAAGAATATGTAAAGTCAAAAAAGGAAAGCTGGAAAAACTGAGACAGTGGTTTCAGGTATTGGGTGGCGAGCGCAGAGATGAAGCGCTGGCAACGTTTGAGTATGAGAATATCTCACGGGAAGTCTTTGTGCTATTCAAGGGGCATGATGGGGTTGATTATGTGATCGGTATGAACGAGGTGACAGGTGAACACAGAAAGGGGGACCCTGAGGTACAGATAAACCAAGAGCACACAAGCATAAAAGCTGAATGCCTGGAACCAGTGTCTGAAAGAGGTGAGGTGTTATTGGATCTGCGCATACAAACATGAAACATCTATCTGCAGAAGAGAAGAGAGTGATCATTGACAAAGGGACGGAGCCGCCCTTTTCAGGAGAATATGTACATGCGACCGGGAAGGGTGTGTACACGTGCCGCCAGTGTGGTGCTCCGCTCTATAGTTCAGAGGACAAATTCGATTCGGGTTGTGGCTGGCCGAGTTTTGATGATGAACTGGAGGGTGCCGTACAAAGGACGCCAGACGCTGATGGCATGCGTACTGAAATAACATGTGTGCAGTGTGGCGGTCACCTCGGGCACGTATTTATCGGCGAACATCTGACGGAGAAGAACACACGCCATTGCGTGAATTCCATATCGTTGGAATTCATTCCAGACGAACAACCACATCCTTAGACTGATGTTGAAAGCCAGAGTAGTAATTGTTACATGTACGCAATGCAAAAAGCTCATATCCCAAAAGTCAGATTCGAGTTGCCTACCATAGACAGGGAAGCGAAGGTGCTCGTAATGTTTCTGCGATCAGGGCCCGAAGCATGGAAGAAGCATATCTATGAACGGCATCCTGAACTTACGGTGGCACTACGTGGTGTTACTGACGTCGATGAGATATACAAGGTCTGCTACGTACACGCAAGAAGGTTCCGGCATGATCACGCACAGGAGTTCAGGAAAGCACTGCGCGACAACGAGGCGCTGTGGCATCCTATCGAGGAGGAGTACCTCAAGACCCTACGTGAGCACTTCGAGATCGACTATCCGTCTCACAGGCGAGTCATGCGTGCATACGTGAGCATGGTGCCCATGTACCCACGGTGGCTTTCGCAGTGGTCATTCAACGTAAGCTATTTTCAGCCGGACAGGATACGCGAGATAGCGTGCCATGAGATACAGCACTTTTTGTATTTTAAAAAGTGGCTGGAGGTATTTCCCGAAACAACATACAAGGAACTAAACAGACCGCATCTGGTGTGGATGCTCAGCGAGCTTGTTGCTCCGGTGATACTCAACGAGCATCCAGAGTTCAGCAAGCTTCTCACACGGAAACAGGAAACCTACAAGCACTTTCAGAAGATACGCGTCGATGGCAAGCAACCGACCACCCACCTCGCTCGTATGTATCGCAAGCACCTACGGTCCGGTGCACCGTTCGAATCATTCCTACGCGAAATATGGGAATTTGCACAAACCAACAAGGAAGCGCTTCTGAAAGCATAGAATGAGCAGAAGCGACAGCATTCGCTCCGCACCTGTACACGCCGTATCTACTCGCCGGCACCTTGGGTGCGCTATACTTGACGCATGAGTACCCGGGAGGACGAGACACAGCAGAACAAACTGACACCCAAAGACATTGCCGCTGGGTTACGGGTCATTGCGCGGCTATTACGACCATATAAACGCAATATGGTCATTTTTACTGTTTTCGGCATCTTGATATCTATCGCGACCGCGCTCTTACCATACATCGTGGGTCTTTTTGTAGACGCACTCGTTTCTCCGGAACGTGTGACGTATGTCTTTGGCTCAGTTCTCCCCATGTGGCTTGCAGTACTCCTCCTTTGGGCCGTGGTTCGCCTTACGGTGATACTCCTCCAGGATCACATTTGGCGGAACAGCAGCAACCATTCAGCATGGATATACGCGGAGTATCTCGTGAATAGCTTTGGTGTGCTTGCCCGGCTTCCGCTCTCGTTCCACAAGACACACAAAATAGGTGAGGTCATTTCTAAAGTAAATACCACAGCTAATCAAGTCAGCACTCTCGTCGGGAACGTGTTCTTGGAGCTTGGGCCACAAGTACTCACTGTTATCGCGGCACTTGTCATGACCTTTGTGGTGCATCCGGGTATAGGGTTCGTCCTTCTAGGTGCTGTCGCATTCTACGGTCTATTCTTCTGGCGCGGTGTTACGCTCCTCAGTGTATTACAGACCAAAGCATTTGAAGTAGATAACAACGCATGGGGTGACGCCGGTGACTACCTACACAATGTGCGCCAGGTCAAAGAGGTCTCCGGTGAGGAACTGGTCCGTAGCGATCTGCACCAAAAATTCCGCGTCAAGGCGTGTCGCCTCTGGGAGCGTATGCATGCCCGCTCAGAGAACCTGTCGCTCCTGCAGGAACTCACGATGTACACTGCCCAGCTCATTATTTTCTTCATGAGTGTGTACTTCATCTTCGCGGAGACCATGACCATAGGTCAACTGCTCGCAGTGAACGGCTATGCCGCCCTGGTCTTTGGGCCATTCGGTATCATTACGCGCATGTGGAAGAATCTGCAAAACGGTATTGTGAATATCAACGAAACAGAGAAGATACTCTCCCACCCGCAAGAGGTATGCGTGCCCAAGGACGTCGTACCCCTCACAGAGATACGGGGCGATGTATCGTTCGAGCACGTAAGCTTCGGGTACAACGACAAGCGCATCATACTTAAAGACATATCATTTGATTCAAAGGCGGGGCAGACCATCGCCATCGTCGGCGAGAGCGGTGTTGGAAAGACGACGCTCGTTGACCTCATTCTCGGGTTCCTGATGCCGACAGAGGGCAACGTGTACATCGACGGCGTACCGACAGACCGCATCGACCTCCACCTCCTCCGAAAGCACGTAGCGGTAGTGACCCAGGACATCGTCCTCTTCAATGACACCGTCTCGAAGAACATCGCATTCGGGCTTGGCAATGTCACTCAAGAGGCGATAGAGCGGGCAGCGGAACAGGCGTCTGCGCGCGAATTCATCGAAGCGTTCGGAGACGGCTGGGAACAGGTCGTGGGAGAACGGGGTATCAAACTCTCGGGAGGGCAGCGGCAACGCATCGCCATCGCCCGTGCCATTCTCAAAGACCCAAAGATACTCATCCTCGATGAGCCGACATCAGCACTCGACGCACGCACAGAACATGTACTTCAACAATCGCTCGAACAGATCATGAAAGGCAAGACAACGTTCATTATCGCGCATCGATTCTCGACCGTTCGCGACGCCGACATGATAATCGTCCTCAAGGGTGGGACCGTGGTGCAACAGGGAACCCATACGGAACTCATTACGCAAGACGGGGAGTACAAGCACCTCTATGATCTGCAGATCGGGTTGAGAGAGTGAAGTGGATCGGGTACCTTGTATTAGAACGTTCGTTCTATTATACTGGTGGCATGTATCGCGAGCACTACGACAAACTCCTTGCATTCTACCGCACGCACAAGCGGATGCCCTCGTACGCGGAGATCATGGCGTTTACCGGGTACCGTACCAAAAGCGCGGTGCACTACTTCGTGACCCGCTTGGTGGAGCAGGGTGTGGTGAGTAAAGACGCTCGCGGCCGACTCATTCCCCGCAAACTTCACGGCGAAGTACCCTTGTTTGGTCTCGTGGAGGCGGGCTTTCCCTCGCCGGCCGAGGAGGAACTCTGTGACACCATGAGCTTTGATGAGTACCTTATCGAAAACAGGGAAGCGACATACATCCTCAAAGTAAAGGGTGACTCAATGAAAGACGCCGGCATATGTGAAGGTGACATGGTGGTGGTCGAACGCACCACGCAGCCCAAAGTCGGGCAGATAGTGATAGCGGAGGTGGACGGTGCGTGGACGATGAAGTATCTGCGCAAGAAGGCCTCCCGTTTCTACCTCGAGCCTGCCAACCCGAAGTACGCGCCCATCATCCCAAAGGAGGACCTCAAGATAGCCGCAGTCGTGAAAGCGGTGGTGCGTAAATACTGAGGAGTCTATGGAACGCGCACTCTCACTTCACACCTACCAGCGCGCGATACTCCATATCGACGCGGATTCTTTCTTTGCGTCGTGCGAACAGGCGCTGAACCCCGCGCTCAAAGGCAAGCCCCTCATCACCGGGAAGGAACGGGGCATCGCCTCCGCGGTGAGTATTGAAGCAAAGAAGCTCGGTGTGAAGCGCGGGATGAGCATCTATGAGATACGAAAGCTTTGTCCCAACATCATCTACGTACCCTCAGACTACGAGACCTACAGTCTCTTCTCAAAACGCATGTTCGACGTGGTGCGAAGGTACACCAGCGCTGTCGAGGAGTATTCTATCGACGAGTGCTTTGCCGAGCTCACGGGGCTGCGCCGCCCCTTGCACATGTCATACGAGGAAATGGCGAGCACGATACAGCAGGAACTCGCCCACGACCTTGGCATCACCTTCTCCGTCGGCCTTGCCCCCACCAAAGTGGTGGCAAAGGTGGCGTCCAAAAAGCGGAAACCGGCCGGCTTGGTGGCCGTACCCGGGAGAGACCTGCACACCTTCCTCCGCGACGTGCCTGTAGGCGACGTGTGGGGTATCGGTCCTCAGACAGAGGCGCTCTTGAGACGCTTCGG
>SKIN01000011.1 GCA_007116405.1 Candidatus Kaiserbacteria bacterium
GATAAGGGATTCGAACCCCTGGCCTTTCCCACGTCAAGGGAACGCTCTAGCCAACTGAGCTAATCGCCCGTACACGGAATACTACATTGTTTGGTTGCTTCAGGCAAGAAATGGTAGGATATGGGGCATGAGGATACTTGCTATAGAAACATCGTGCGATGAGACCGCTGTGGCAGTACTCGAGGCCGAGGGAACACCGGACACCGCGTCATTCAAGGTGCGCGGAAATGCCTTGTACTCGCAGGCCGGCAAGCATGCTGCATTCGGTGGTGTATACCCGGACTTGGCAAAACGCGAGCATGCCGCCAACCTTGTTCCACTCCTGCATGCCGCTCTCACCGAATCGAGACTACGTGTGGATGAACCGACGAACCTATCTTCCGACAAACAGCAGCATCTGCGGGAATTGTTGGTACGCGAAGAGGCGCTCGTAAACGCACTGATTCCGTACCTCCGCAACCATGGCAAACCGAGCGTTGATGCTATTGCGGTCACACAGGGCCCGGGACTTGAACCAGCGCTATGGGTTGGAGTGAATTTTGCACGAGCGCTTGCAAACGTTTGGGACCTGCCTATCATTCCGGTGAACCATCTCGAAGGACACATCATCGCGAGCGCGGTCGCGTCGCATGCCGACCAACCCTCACGCTTTACGGTAGATCAGATGCAATTCCCGCTTCTTGGTCTCGTGCTCTCAGGCGGACACACCGAGTTCATTTACGCACCCTCATGGGGTGACTACAGCGTAGTGGGCACGACACGCGATGACTCCATCGGTGAGGCATTCGATAAGGTCGCTCGGCTCCTGGGGATACCCTATCCCGGTGGCCCCGGTATCTCAGCGCTCGCACACACGTATCGCACGGCACGCAAGGCAAAGGTCAGTGCCCCACTTGCAAAACGCCCGAGGTTTCTCCCCCGCCCCATGGAACACTCACCCGACCTCGACTTCTCATTCTCGGGACTGAAGACCGCTGTGCTATACCACGTTAGAGAATTGGGCGAACTCAGTGATGAGGACAAAGGCAAGATAGCTGAGGAATTTGAAGAAGCGGTCACCGACGTGGTGCTCGCAAAGACGAAGCGTGCTCTTGAGACGTACCCCGCCGCAACCTTCGTCATTGGGGGTGGTGTGTCTGCAAACAGCTACCTTCGAGCACGCATCTCCGGATTCTTTGCGCATCACGCACTCGACACATCCTTGCGGCTGCCGGCGATCGGGCTTTCAACCGACAATGCGGTGATGATAGGCATGGCGGGATACTTCATGCATCTGCGCGGCGCAAACACACTGAGTGCGCACGAGCCACTTCGTGCGGACGGAACACTCAGCATGCACACGCCACGGGAAACAGATGAGGCACAACCGTAAAAAGCGCGATGACGCGCTTTTTTACTTTTCGTGGCACCGATAACCACCTTTGTTAGTGCGCCGGCGCGGGTTTCAGTGGGCGCCGTATCCCGTCCATAGAGACGCCGATGAAGCGTACGATGGACTTCGCCTCTTCCGCAAAATTGGGACGCTCGAACACCCGCATGATGTCGCGCTGGTGTACATGGGCAGCCACATCTTGCACGGTGCTGCGGACGACCACTCCGTCAATGGAGAGTACTTCCGGTCGCACCAGGCCTGGAACAGGTCGTGCCGCCTGCTCGGCTATCCACACGGTGCGTACCCCGTCGCATGCTATTTGTGTTTTGCTTCGTGATGTGTTCATAGTAATGGATCTATACGCTATATTGATGACTTCTTGAAGTGGTGGAAATGATGTCGGCAACCCCCCTATTGCCCCACTTCTTCAGCTCGACCGTCATACCGCTATTGATGACGGGTGTATGCTCGGTTTCTTGCACTTCTTTGGTGTCGTTACTCTTGCGCGTCAAGAACGATAGTACACCCCGATATCCATAACGCCGGTCGGCTGCATCTCCAACCTGCGCTACTTCCTCATCTCGTACTGTCGCAACAGCTTCCCTGCGAGCATGCGCCCTTACGGAGAGAAGACGGATCCTCTTGAGGACAGGGGAGGTGCGTACCATGAGTAGGAAGTGGAGGAAGAACATGACCAGCGGAACACCGAAGAGGCCCATGAGCCCTATCGGGTGAGCAAGCGCTCGCACGACCGCACCAAGCATGGGTATCGATAGTACTACCTGACTCCCGAATTCACGTGCCATGAGTGTGGCGGTGGTATGTGACTCGCTACCTATAGGCTGCACCACGTACTGCAGAGCACCGTTTGACCGTCGAGTCTCCATGAGAATGTATGGTTGTACCGCATATCCCACCTCGCCGTGTCTACCCACCACCGCACCGAGGGTCGGTTCCATCGACACAGGACGCACTACCAGAAACGATGTGAACAAGGACTCTCCACCGGAGACAAAACTGACTCCATAGGGTAGGTATCCCCGCATGCCGGCAAGCACCGCAAGCGCCACTATGAAAAGCACGGTAAACGCGGCATACACGTATCTATAGATATCGCTCCTAAAGTGATGTGTCGACATAGTTGTTTTTTTGTGTGTGTCCCTGGGCCACCGTTTTGGAGGCGTAGGGGTCTCTCGCTTCCGTGTCATACTGCTACTCAACGGTCGAGGTCCGACAATATCCAAAAAGAGTTTTGGGTCGGACCCCGCGTAGCTGAGTATCAGCCCCCTGATCCAGTCACGCTTTAAGCAAACGAATACCTTGCCCGAATCCGTTTGCTCTGTATATAGTGGTACCACCGAGACCGCCACCTCGCACTGTGTATATATACTAAAAATAAGGACTGGTCCTTGAGGTCAACCTTTGTCCGTTGTCCCAGAGGATGTGGCTCTACAAAGCCCCGAATATTCTAGGTCACGCATGGTCCTTTTGTTGGCTTTTTGATGGAGGGGCTTGGTCTGCGGAAACTGTGTCGCATGATGGCGCGAGCGCCTTGCAACGCACGACACTTACCCCTTCCCTCCGGTTCCGGAGTGCCGTTGCTTATCGAGAGTCACACTAATGTGCCGTATAGATACCCGGCGCTACCTGTGCTAGTATCGACCGTATATTCACTACCATTCAGTGTTGCGTATGGACAAGAAATTTCTATCACCTTACGACCCCACGGCGACAGAAGACGCCATCTATGAACGCTGGCTCGCTTCCGGTCTTTTCTCACCTGAGGCGTGTGTGGCAGCGGGCGTGACTCGGGAAGACGCGGAACCCTACTCTATCGTCCTCCCTCCTCCAAACGTGACCGGGGTACTCCACATAGGTCATGCGGCCATGCTTGCAGTCGAGGATATTCTTGTTCGATACCACAGAATGCAGGGGTACCGAACGCTATGGATACCGGGCACCGACCACGCAGCGATTGCGACACAGTCAAAGGTTGAGAAAGAACTCCAAAAGAGCGAAAAGAAAAGTCGTCATGACCTTGGTCGCGAGGCATTCCTTGAGCGCGTTCATGCCTATGCACGCGAATCACACGACACCATCGTACATCAAGTACGTAAGATGGGATCGTCACTGGATTGGGACCGTGAGGCATTCACTTTGGACGAGACGCGACAGCGTGCCGTGTATGAGGCATTCCAGAGGCTGTACGACATGGGCCTCATCGTTCGCGGTCATCGGGTGGTGAACTGGGACCCCAAAGGTCAGACCGTGATATCCGACGATGAAATAGTGTACGAGGAACGTACAGCGACGCTATACACCTTTAAATACGACGCATCACTACCCTTCGCCATCTCTACGACCCGACCTGAGACGAAGGTGGGAGACACGGCGGTGGCGGTGCACCCAGACGATGAACGCTATCGCTCCTACATCGGCAAAGAGTATAGCGTGACGTTCTGTGATGTTCCTCTCACGCTTCGAGTGGTCGCCGATGAATCGGTGGACCCCGCGTTTGGCACAGGGGCGCTTGGAGTCACTCCGGCACATAGTTCCATTGACGCGGAGATAGCGAAGAAGCACGACCTTCCTATGGTGCAGGTGATCAATGAGTACGCCAGAATGACCGTCGATGGCAGGCTTAACGACATGAAAGTGAACGCGGCTCGGGACACGGTCGTCGCATGGCTACGTGAGGAGGGCTTGCTCGAGAAGGAGGAACAGGTGCAGCAGAATGTATCAACCGCCGAGAGGACCGGGGCCATCATTGAACCGCTTCCGAAACTACAATGGTTCGTTGCGGTTGAAAAACCCTTCGTCCTCAAGGAATCAAAACTCCCCGGCATACCAAGTGGTTCCACAACGACACTCAAAGACATCATGCGTACTGCGGTCAATGCGGGGGCGATCAAGATAACCCCGGACCGCTTTGAAAAGGCGTACTTCCACTGGATAGACAACCTGCATGACTGGTGCATTAGTCGACAGATATGGTATGGGCATCGTATCCCGGTATGGTACCGCAAGGGCGCGGATGGCAAGGAAGAGATGCACGTTGGCGTCGATGCGCCTAAAGGGAAAGGTTGGGAACAGGACCCGGATACGCTCGACACGTGGTTCTCGAGCGGGTTGTGGACCTTCTCCACTTTAGGGTGGCCCGAGGACACCAAAGATCTCGCCCTGTATCACCCGACATCAGTATTGGAGACCGCGTACGACATCCTCTTCTTCTGGGTGGCGCGTATGATACTGATGAGCGGAGCACTCTTGGGTGACGTGCCGTTCAGAGATGTCTATATCCACGGACTGGTCCGAGATGAGAAAGGCAAGAAAATGAGCAAGTCACTTGGTAATGCTATTGACCCCCTGACCCTTGTTGAAAAGTACGGAGCGGACGCCACACGGCTATCAGTCATTATCGGTGCTGCTGCAGGAAACGATATCAAACTGTCCGAGCAACGGGTCAAAGGCTATAAGAACTTCACGAACAAGGTGTGGAATATCGCACGCTTCATCCTTCAACACGAGGACGCCATTCTCGCAACAAAAGGAGCGGCGACACATGCCGATGACGCGGCATTGTTAAAAGAGCTCAGTGACCTCACGCGCGATGTTACCGATGATATCGAGCACTTCCGCCTCTACCTCGCCGGTGAGAAGCTCTACCACTACGTGTGGCATCGATTCGCCGATGAGATACTCGAGGAGAGTAAGCCCATTCTGCAGGGAGATGACATCGAGCGGAAGCAAGGTCGGGCGCGAGCACTCTACGACATGTTGGTCATACAGTTGAAGCTCTTGCACCCGTTCATGCCGTTTGTGACCGAGGAGATATGGTCTTCCCTTCCCGAGAAGGACAGCGACCTCCTCTTGGTCGCACCGTGGCCCGCCAAGTGATACCTGTGTACAGCACGCACTCACAACGCCGATAGGCCTGGTACACTGGTAGCATTGCCATGCTTGTTGAGTTGACCATCTTCTACGCCCTTCTTGGTGGCATCATCCCTGCCTTATTGTGGCTGTGGTTCTTTCTGAAAGAAGACAGCGCGCGTCCGGAGCCACGATGGCTGATTCTTGCTGCATTTCTCTCCGGCATGCTTGCGGTGGTGCTCGCGCTACCTGCCTCAATGCTCGGAAAGTGTGTGGCGGCGGGAACCTGGCCGATGCACGGGCTACTTACGTCACTCCCTGAGACACTGCAGTTCTGCATGGCACTGCCTGGCCCTGACCCGATATTCCTGTGGGCGGCCATCGAGGAGCTTCTCAAATACTTCGTTGCCGTTACTATCATCCTTTGGCGTAAAGCGGTCGACGAGCCCATCGACGCGATGATATACCTCATCACGGTCGCGCTTGGATTTGCGGCGCTAGAGACGGGACTGTTCCTCATGGACCCGTTGGGCCGCGGGGATATCACCGGCGGCATCCTGACCGGCAATTTACGCTTCATGGGTGCTGCGCTACTCCATACACTTGCAAGTGCGGTAGTTGGTTTTGCTATTGCTATCACCTTCTACAGATCCTACATCGTTCAGTTCTTTGCTTTATGCACAGGTCTCATCCTCGCCACTGTGTTGCATGCATTGTTCAACCACCATATAATTGCGAGTAGTGGAGAGCGAACAGCCGTGGTATTCTTTTCAGTATGGCTCGGCGTGATCGTTCTGCTCCTTCTCTTTGAGCGAGCCAAGAGAATTACTCATCCTCATTCACAACAGTAAGATATGCCAAAACCTAAACAGTCTTTCTTCCAACGCCTGACCGGCGCAGTCGACGTCGACGACGGATACGATGATGTATACGAGGATGAAGTAGTGGAACGTCAGGGTCCCGGCCCCCGCTCTCGGGAAGCCGATCCACGTCAGGAAGAATCATCCATGGAAGAGTGGATGGAAGATGATGGCGTAGAGGGTCAGCTCACCGTGGACGTGTATCAGACTCCGGACGAGATAGTGATTCGAAGCATTGTTGCCGGTGTCCGTCCTGATGACCTTGACGTTTCCATCTCACGTGACATGGTGACCATACGAGGTACACGAGAGGAGCATAAAGAGGTCTCAGACGACAGTTATTTCCATAAGGAGTTGTACTGGGGTTCGTTCTCACGCACCGTCCTCCTCCCTGCTGAGGTGGAAGTGGAAGAAGCTCAAGCTGCTGAGAAACATGGCCTCTTGACCATCCGACTGCCAAAAATAGACAAAGAAAAGCAGACGAAACTCAAAGTAAAGACAACATAGACACAAACAAACAACCTCTCGATATGAGAGGTTGTTTGTTTGTGGTGCTGGGGGCCGGGCTTGAACCGGCGACCCTTCGCTCTTCAGGCGAATGCTCTACCAACTGAGCTACCCCAGCGATGCTCCGCATTGTACCAAAATGGGAGGTTTATACAACTCGTGCACGCATTGAGATCGACTCTACTCGTCCACCTCCCGACTCCCGTCACTAGAACCACCTTCTTGTTGTGATGATTCTGTTTCGGAAATCTGGTTGACAAAATCGCCCACGCCTTTCACGCGCTCCAGCATACCCTGGTACGAACTTTGTATTTCAAAGATGTAGTCTGCGAACCAGAAACGGTACAGGAGAATAGGACCAATGATTAGCATCGCGATCAGCAACACCTTCCACCAGAATCCAATGAGGTGGGCCCGCCACAGCTTACGTACGAGCCGATTATTCTCCCTTGTCAGGCGTATATTTTCCTTTAGCAAGTCCTCGACGGACCGTTCATCGTATGCCATACGATACAGTATACGTGACCGCGTTCGCCGAGAAAAGGTGATGCTGTGTACTGTAAGTGCAGCTCACTGCGCTCGCGCGACATCGCTCCGACCGGTTCTCATCCACGCACCATGCGCAGGCACGGTGCTTGCCGATGTCACACGTTCTCACTTCGTTCGTCGTGTGCCCCCGGCAGGAATCGAACCCACATCTCTCCCTTAGGACGGGATAGCTCTATCCATTGAGCTACGGGGGCGGTACGGGCACACTGTACCATGCTATCGTAACACATCACAAGGATGCCGGCCTCTACGCAAGAAAGGGCGCATGGACGCCCTTTCCGGAACACACCGCGGTGCTCTAGTCGTTTAGACCCAAGAGTCCCGCTATCTTTGGTTTGTCGAAGCCGATGATCATGTCATCACCGATGAAAATGACGGGGACACCCATCTGCTGGCTGCGCTCCATCATTTCCTGACGCTTCTCGATATCCTCCGCCACGTTGTAGTCCTCGAACGCAACACCCTTTTCTGTGAAGTACTCCTTTGCCATGTGGCAGAAGTGACAGGTCGGGGTGCTGTAGATAACCACTTTCTTTGTTTCGTCAGTCATATGCACTTGCTATTAGCTCGTATATTGTGGCAGTATACCATGGTGACCTGAATGGTGCACCGATGCGGGTATCGTTTAGTGGTAGGACGCGACCTTCCCAAGGTTGAGACGGGAGTTCGATTCTCCCTACCCGCACTAGGAACGAGTGGAGAAGAAGGCCCCTGAAAGGGGTGTTCTTGTACCGAGTGACGACGTGCGGGAAAGCTTGCTTCTTACCCGCACTAGGAACGAGTGGAGAAGAAGGCCCCTGAAAGGGGTATTCTTCTGCCGAGTGACGACGTGCGGGAGGTCGGCCGTCACAGACCAAGTGCACTTTGTATCCACTCCCATATTCCCATGGCCCGCTCTTCTTCAACGTCGAACAACGGCTCCACGACCAGTGGCTCCTCCTCAACGAGAATGATGACCTCTTCCCCCTCCCGCCCCACTTGGTATCGTTGACGCAAAGCGGCCTCTATGTCGCGAGGATCCTCGAGACGGGCGATGTCACGTTCCAGTGTTGCTGTGCGGACCTCCAGTCTACTGAGGTCCGCTGTGAGTGCTATACGACGCTCGTGCGCCGAGCGCTCCACCTCGTAGGCATTGTGCGCGGCATATGCCATGAACCCTATGGGCAACAACATGAACAACAAGAACGGCTTTGAACGAAGCCATCGCTTGAGCCGTCTTTTTTCGTAGAATTCGAGCATATTGCACCAACGGTTGTGTATGATACTATCATTCTACCCTTATCCGAGGTATTTACGCTACATATCATGTTTCTATTCGACAAAAAGACACGCAACGTCATCAAGTACATTTGGGGATTCTTTGCCATCATCATCATTTTCAGTATGGTATTCGCATTCTCCGGATTTGGTGAGTTACCTAGCGCTCCCCCTGCAAACCAGGTGGGTACGATCGACCTATCTCCTGAAGACATCGCTGCGCTCCGCATGGGAGAAGAGGGGGTGGAGATGACGGAGGAGGAGTTTGCTGAGATGCAAGCACAGATGCCTGGCGCCGGTGCATCACTGGGTAATCTTAGTCCTGAAGAAGTGGAGGAGCTGCGGCAACGACTCTTGGAACTCGACGAGTCTCATGAACTTCGAGGACTCCTTGACCAACTCCCTCCCGAGCCAGCACAAGATACTGCCCAGACAGGTTCCGAACAGCAGCTTGATCTCTCTCTGTAATACTTACGCATCCCCTCCCCCGCGCATCATGCGTAGAAACACTTCATGAGGGATGTTCACCTTGCCTCGGGAACGCATCTTCTTCTTCCCCTTCTTCTGCTTCTCGAGTAGTTTCATCTTACGGGTGATATCACCACCATAGAGCTTTGCTGTCACGTCCTTGCGGTACGCCTGTAGTGTCTTTGATGAGATGATGCGCCCCAAGGCTGCGGCCTGTATCTTCGCCACGAATTGCTGGCGTGGCATGACGCTATGCAAACGGTCCACGGTCTCCTCTGCTTCCTCATCGAGTCGACGGCGTGCTACGACTCGCGTGAACGCAGGCACAGGCTCATCCGCCACCAGTACATCCATACGGCACACATCGGCATCGCGCATCTCTCCGAACTCATAGGAAACTGAGGCGTATCCTGAAGATACGCTCTTGATGCGGTCAAAGAAATTGCGCATCAACTCACGAAGCGGCATTGCGATACGCACCTTGGTGCGACCATCGCCAAAGGTCTCAGTGGCGCGGTTTTCCGCCTCATGTTCGTACAAGAGCTGCATGATTGGCCCCACATATTCACTTGGAGCTATGAGGGTCACTTCCGCCCATGGCTCACGGACCGCGCGTACTTTTCCGTGGTCGGGGAACTTGTGTGGTGAATAGATCGTTTCTTTCTGACCATTCACAAGCTCCACCTCATACGTGATACTCGGCAGCGTGATGACAAGCTCAAGGTCAAATTCACGAAACAGACGCTCGGTCACTATTTCAAGGTGCAACATGCCGAGGAAGCCGCAACGGAATCCCCTGCCCAACACTCCCGATGATTCCTCTTCGAATGAGAGTGAGGAGTCAGACAGCTGCAGACGCAGGAGCGCCTGCTTGAGGAGCAGGAAATCATCCTGGCTCTCCGGGTAGATACTTGCCCATACGACCGGTGCCGGCTTACGATATCCCGCTAAAGGCGCTGTGCTTCCTTGTGCCGGCATGACCGTATCACCCACGTTTGCCACCCCCGGCTCTTTGATGCCGGTGACGATATACCCTATTTCCCCCTCGGAGAGACTCGGCGCGGGCGTCTCATCCGGAGTGAATACGCCAACCTCAAGCGCCTGAAAGTTCTTTCGCGATGCGGCGAACCGGAGATTGGTGCCTTTGGTTACCCGACCATCCACGGTGCGCACGTACACAATGACTCCACGGTGATTGCTGTAGGTAAAGTCGAATACGAGTCCTCTGAACTCGTCTGTGACCGCCTCACTCTGCGGCGGTGGCACTCTTTCAACAATAGCATCAAGTAATTGTGGTACTCCCGCACCCGTCTTTCCGGATGTCTCCAGGATAGCTTCTATGTCGACGTTGAGGAGTTCGGCAAGCTCAAGCTTCACCTCGTCAACACGCGCAAGCGGTGCGTCGACCTTACTTAAGGCGGGTATGATGACCAACTCTTGCTCGCGTGCCATATCAAGTGTCGTGAGGGTCTGCGCCTGAACACCCTGAGTGGCATCAACAAGCAGCACTACGCCTTCTACGGCCTTTAGCGCGCGAGATACTTCGTATGAAAAATCGATATGTCCGGGTGTGTCGATAAGGTTGAATACATAGTGCACACCGTCTTTTACGTGCTCCATGCGGACCGGTTGCATCTTTATGGTAATGCCCCGCTCCCGTTCCAACTCCATCCTGTCCAATACCTGGTCCTTCATCTTGCGTGCCTCGATGGTATGCGTCACCTCGAGCATGCGATCAGCAAGCGTGGATTTGCCGTGGTCGATGTGTGCAATGATGGAAAAATTGCGTATGGTATTCATACTATTACCCCTGTATTAGGCTAGCATAGAGCACTATAACGCAATCACACGATTTAGCTACTCCCGCCAACGTCACCCTGCACTCCTTCAACCGAAGGCTTCTTGAGTCGTCTGCGGAGGGTGCCCCAGGTGACCTCAAGGTCGTTACTGTCGAGGACAATGAGCGCGCTCACCCACGCAAGGATGCCGACAACACCCGCCCCCAGACCTTGCAGGAAAATGCCGTGGAAGGTCGCCAGATCGAGGAAGTCATCAAGTACGTTGAGTGCTCCGTACGCGGCAAGTCCGCCTACAAGGCCGGCAGTGACCGCCTGCCACACGGTACGGGCGATGTCACGAAATACGTGGCCGTACGATAACTCGAAGTACGCAAGCAAGAGCAGTGCATTGAGGATGGAGCCGACAGAGTAGGCAAGAACGATAAGGAGCACTTCGTTCCCGGCCACACCATCTACACGCATCAGGCGAGCGAGGAATTCGA
>SKIN01000006.1 GCA_007116405.1 Candidatus Kaiserbacteria bacterium
AGCGTTATCTCGTGCAGTGCTACCGACTTATCAGCGTAGTATTTAGATACGTTATCAAAGTATATCATTGTTCAGAGGGCGTGAAGCTCTTGCGACCTACGTGCAACGGTCCGCATACAACCATCACAAAAAGTAGTATACCATGACCCGGCGAGTGTGGAACACATCTACACTATCCTCCCTCACAGCTACTGCTGTCGCTCCTGCCCCAGGTCCTTTTGTGCCTCCAGAAATTCATCAAGTTCTCCTTTTTCCAAGACATTTTCGACCTGAGAGGTCTCTGCGCCGGTGCGGTGGTCCTTTACCATCTGGTACGGGTGAAGTACGTAGGAGCGGATCTGACTCCCCCACTCTATCTTTCCCGGGTCGGTGGAGAGCTCCGCGAGCGTTTCCTTGCGCTCCGCTTCCATTCTCCGCACCAGCTTTGCCTCAAGTATCGCAAGTGCCTTTTCGCGATTCGCATTCTGGGTACGTTCCCCGTCGACGTGCACGGAAACGCCTGTCGGTTTGTGCACAATGCGTACTGCCGTCTCGCGTTTGTTCACATTCTGTCCACCCGGTCCACTGGAACGCGCAAACGATACCTCGATATCAGTCTCGGGAATATCCAAACGCTTCTTCTCGATCACCGGCAACACTTCAACAAGGACAAAGGATGTGTGGCGTTTCGCATTCGCATTGAATGGAGAGATGCGTACCAAGCGATGCACACCGTACTCTCCGCGCATGATTCCATAGGAACCCTTCGCCTCGAGCTCGAACGAGAGGTTGCGGTACCCGCCATGGTCGTTACGGTGCTCGTGCAAAAGGTGCCAAGACCAGCCTTTGCGCTCACACAGCTTTTGGTACATACGGAAGAGCATTTCCACAAAGTCCTCCGCATCGTCGCCACCCGCCCCTGCGTAGATAGCAATGACAGCACGTGAACTGTCATATGGTGTTCCCCCCTCCGCCACAGCCTTGAGGTCTTGGAGCTCGGCAATGAGAGCGCGTGCTTTTTCAGGGTCATTCCAAAAGTCCGACTGGCACATCGCCGCCTCTATTTCACGGATACGCATCGCTTGGGGACGTTCTGGAGCTGGTTCTGACATGTCGATGAAATGTCCGGGTTGTGCGGAGTGGGGATACCTGTTCAGTGAGCCGAGACCGAGGATCGAACTCGGGACCTACGCGTTACGAGTGCGTCGCTCTACCAACTGAGCTATCTCGGCTCACCGGACACGTGTTCATGTTCCGCACAGCTCACCGCTATTACGCAAAAACATCAGAATGCGAACCGGGCGCGTTCTTGATGTCTTTGGAGCCGAGACCGAGGATCGAACTCGGGACCTCGCCCTTACCATGGGCGTGCTCTACCAACTGAGCTATCTCGGCGTAGTCTGTGAAGACTCACGCTATCCTACTACATATCTCCGCCTGACTCAATCCGCGAGGATCATGCAGGCCCTGCGAGCAACGTCCTTTATCTGAGGGTAGGTCGCCCTATCCATAAGGTCTTCGAGCGGCAGCCAGACATGGTCGTTCGCTTCGCTCTTTTGTAGCGTCACTACGGAACCATCAGGGACCCTGCAGAAAAAGAAACGAACCTCTTTGTGCACCTTCTCCCCGTCCCGCTCAAACTCGTAGGCAGTGTCGATGGGGTTTTCGGGGGCAAGTGCGCCTGTAAGACCTGTCTCTTCTTTGAGTTCACGGAGAGCGGTCTCCTCATCCTTCTCACCGTCATCTTGTTTCCCTTTCGGGAACTCCCAGTATCCACCCGTGCGAAGTATCATCAATGCGACAATGCCTCGCTCCCGGTCACGCATGAACGGTATGCATCCGCACGCACGCTCCGTCCGTGTCACTATTTGTTCACCCATGGTAACAGTATACGCTCCATATACGTACCGAGAAGTACTTGCGCGTGGGTAGTGTCCTTCACGTCTCGCATCAGCTCATCGAATGCCGAATCCGACTCGAGGTACCGCTCTTGGTACCGTTTGAGACGCCGTTCAAGTTCAGATAGGTCGACTTCCGGATGGAACTGGAATGCGTAAAACGGCCTGTCCGGAAAGCAGAATGCGTGGTGCGGGCACGCTTCCGTCTCTGCAAGAGTTACGGCACCTTCCGGCAACCACGCGGCGAGTTTTTCATGGACCGCAACCGCGTAGAACGGACTCGGTGTATCCCGAAAGACCGGGTCGTCTTTCCCCGCCTCGGTGACGTGAATGGCAGGTGTCCCCTTTTCCGCTCGTGACGGGTCATGCAACAACTCCCCGCCGAGTGCGACGACTGCCGCCTGAAAACCGTAGCAACTTGCAAAGACAGGCATTTTGCGCTCGTATGCCTCGGCAAGCACAGCCATTGAATGCACAGCGAACGCCGGTTTGTCACGTACGATAAGTGCATCACCTTCATCACTACTGCCGCCGACAAAGAGTGCGTCGTAGCCATCAAGCACAGAAGGGTCGAAGACGGGGGTTTCAAATATGTTCAAGGTCTCTACTTGTTCGACCTTGAGACCGGAATACTCCGCAAATGCAACGCGCTCCTCATGGAGCGTTTCTTGGTCGAGGCGCACTTGCATCAGGAGCACCTTGATATCATGGATGGTTTTCATACTGAGGGAGTGTAGCACACCACAGTGGTGGTGTGTAGCCACTTATTCATAGCGTAGCGCTTCCATGGGGCTTTTTTTGGATGCTTTGCGTGCCGGATAGAGGCCGAACACAAGACCTATGAGGATGGAGAATATAAGCGCACCAAGCACCGCTCCGAGGGGGAGCGAGAACGTCCATGAGAGGTTGGTCAGCGAATTGATAGCAATACTCGCGGCGTAGGACATACCCGCACCAAGCAGCACCCCAAAGGCGCCCCCAAGGAGCGTGAGTGCCATCGCCTCAAAGAGGAATTGCGTGAGTATGTTGCCATCGGTCGCCCCGACCGCCTTTCGAAGACCTATCTCTCGAGTACGTTCAGCGACGGAGACCAACATGATGTTCATGATGCCAATACCTCCAACTACGAGCGCTATCGCAACAACTGCGGTGAGGAATATGGTGAGGGAGAGCAGGATGCTGTCGACTTGCTCAATGAGCGCGGCGGGGGTACGTATAGTGAAATCATTATCTTCCTCGGGACCGAGGCCGCGGAGGTCGCGCAGTGTAAGCTCGACATCACGCTCAGTACGCGGGACGTGCGCCGGGTCATCGACGCGTACGATGATCTCATTGTAGTGATTTTGCCCGAGAATATATGTCATTGCCGTGGTATACGGTATGAGTACCAACTCGTCTATTTGTTGGAATGCAACCTGCCCCTTCTTAGGTAGGATACCGACCACACGGAACCGATGACCCCCGATGGTCACTCGTTCGCCCAATCCTGAGGATTGCCCAAACAACTCCTCGTGCACCTTGTGCCCTATTACGACTACGGAGGCCTTCTCGCCTATCTCCTGTTCTCCGTACATCACCCCCTCGCGTGGGTGAATGTTAAGCATCTCCTCATAGAAACGAGCGCTACCTCCTATTATCTGCGGAAAGTATGTTTGACTGCCGTAGGTCACCGCTCCCGGCACGACCACGAACGGTTCGACGGCAATGGCGTGGGGTACGTTCGCTGGTCGACGGAGCGCTTCGAGGTCTCGCTCTACAAGGGTCTTTGCGTAGAGTGCAGATGCAAAATCCGCAAAGCTGGTGGGGGCGCGCCCCGGCTGAATGGCAATGAGGTCTGCGCCTAGGCCACTGATCTCATTGGTAATGAGGCTTCGTGTACCTGCTCCTAATGATGCAATGGCAATGACCGCGGCTACTCCTATGGCGATACCGAGGAGTGTGAGGAAGGTGCGGGATGGTTTCGTACCCAGACCGCGTATGGCCAGTTCTGTGCTGTTACGTAGTTGCATGGTCGAGTGGTGTGTCACTTTCCAACATGCCGTCACGTATGTACAGCATTCGTCTCGCTTGTTGCGCAACTTGCATGTCGTGAGTAATGAGGATGACCGTGTGCCCTTTAGTATGAAGGTCGTTGAGCATCGAAAGGACCGCTTTACCGGAGGCGCTGTCAAGGTTGCCGGTCGGTTCATCGGCAAAGATGAGGGTTGGGCGGTTGATGAGTGCACGCGCTATGGCAACACGCTGCTTTTCCCCACCGGAGAGCATGAATGCTTCGTGGTCGATACGATGGGAAAGACCTACTTCCTCGATCACCCGCGCGGCACGCTCGCGCCATTCACTTCGTGGCACATCACTATAAAAGAGAGGGAGGATGACGTTGTTATAGACACTCTCACGGGGGAGTAGGTTAAATTGCTGGAACACGAAGCCGAGTTCTTCATTACGCACCCGTGCTATCTCGTGATGCTCCATCTCTCCAAGGGTCTTGCCCTTGAAACGGAACGTTCCGGATGTCTGTGGGTCTAGAAAACCGAGGATGTGAAGCAGGGTCGACTTGCCTGAACCGGACGGCCCCATGATGGCCACGAATTCGCCCTCTTGTATCGTAAAACTCGCCCCACGGAGCGCATGTGTGCCATCGGCGTAGGTCTTGGTAAGATCGGTCGCCTCTATGAGTGCGTTCATAGGTCCCGCACGAAGAGCACCACCTCTTCGCCGTCGGTAAGGCCCTCGCGTATCTCTATCGTGCCGGCCGAGCCACGTAAACCGGTCACGATGTCGCGCTCCCGCAGCTCCCCTTGCTCGACGACACGAATGAACGTACGGTCACCATCCCGTATCACACTCCGCGTAGGAACGAACAGCACGTTCTCGCGCTCGTCCGTTGTGATGTCGATGTCGGCGGTCATACCCGGGCGCAAGACATATCGCTCATGTGGTTCTTCGTCGAGCACGATGGTCGTTTTGTACGTCGGAACTCCTTCACGCATCGTCTCAACCAACGCGATACGAACCACGGTGCCGATGAAAACACTGGTTCGCTCAAACGCATCAAAGGTGATACGCGCCTTGTCACCTAATTGTACCCTTGCGATGTCTACTTCCGGAATGAAGGCCTGCACTTCAAATGCTCCGTCACCCATAACAAGTACCGTTGGTTCAAAGGGGGCGACAGCTTCTCCAACCTTCTTTTCGACGCGGGCAACCGTACCCGCGACCGGTGACCGGAGTATGGCATGTTGCAGACGTTCGAGGGCTCCTCCGATACCCTGCTCTGCCGCGATGACTGCAGCTTGTTGCGCGGCGATACGGTGCTCGCTCGCCCCCGCGTCCGCAAGCTCGAGTTCGCGTAATGCAATAATAAGACCGGCTTGAGCCGCCTCGTATTCTCGACGTGCGTTCAGGGCATCTGCTCGTGCATTCAGTATTGATGTGCGCGCAACGCTTACAGTGCTCTGGAAGAGTTGGTAGACCGCTTGCGCTTCACGGTCCTCGGGAATGTAGCGATTCACCGCACGGGCGACCTCGGTAAGAAATGATTCCAATGTCGCAAGGTCCTCGTTCGTTGCGTCGAGCAGTGTGAGCGGGTCTTCATCACTTGTCATACGCTCGTACATCCGAACTAGGATGGCACTCGCTTCCGCTCTGCCTTCGTTAAGAAATTGCGGTCCTGAAAAACCGGCACGAAGGAGGTACTCGGTGACACCTGCAGTAAAACGTATTCCAAACGTGGGTGAGACGCCTCTTGATTCTGCGAAAAGTTTGTCTACTTTTTCATGTATCGCATCGTCTGCAAGCGTAAAGACACGCGCGAGTGTCGCTCGAACGCTTTCCGTGGCACGCGCCAATGTCGTCTCGGCATTTACCACGAGCGTGTCTCGCAGAGCCCGCTCCTCCGAGCGGAGTGGTGAGAGTGTTTCATTGAGCATTGCTCGTTCAGCGAGCAGTCGAGCACGTGCTTCTTCAATGGCGCTCGAGTACACACCGGTGTCCAATCGTGCTATCTCCTGGCCCGGTGCTACGCGCATGCCTTCCTTTGCGGTGAGACCCTGTAGAACACCGCCGGCGGTGAAAGACAGTACGATGCGCTCTATTGGCTCCACGTGCCCTGTTACTGAGACAACGTGGCGAACGGTACCCCGCTCCACCGTCGTCGATTCGTAGACCGGTGAGGCACCCGAACCGGCACGTAGTACCATTGTAACGATGACTACAACTGCGAGTACAGCCGCTATCCAGGCCACTGTGCGCCATTTCATGCAACGTATTATACCGTAGAAGCACCCTATCAAGGGTGCGACTTATCTACACGTCGACACAACAAAAGTCTACTGCGCTGTGGGTGCGGTACCGAACACGACCTCAAGAGCAAAGAGATCTGTTTGCGTCTCAACATTCACGGAAGCGCCAAGCAGTGGGGCGGCAGTATGAATGAGCTTGGTGAATACGTAGGTTTGGTCGTACGGGTCCCGAGCGACGCTCTCCTGAAAGCATCGGGCAAGTTCCTGCATATCGGGAACATTTGGTGCGGAAACGATAAGTGTATAGAGGGAGGATCCATCATGGGCTGAACCCGAAATGCCTCGCATCGAGACGGTGGATCCCGCCGGGGTGCACGTAAGAAAGAATTTGGCTATACTCCATATCATCAATGCCGTGAGCTGGCGGTCCAAGACACGTTCCGTTTCCTCGTCGCCGACCTCCGCAAGAATGTCGAGACCGTGCCTTTCATATTGCAACCTCAAGTTATGTACTGCGACACGCACTTCTTCAGGTAGTGAGACGGAGCTCTCGTCTTTTGCGTACGTACCCACAAGAACCTTGCCCGCAACATGTGCATGTTTGGTCAACGTGATACCAAGCTCCGTGGAGTCGGTGATACCTTTGACGTAGGATGCTCGCTTCGCCGAAGGCACATTATCCCTTCCCAAAAGTTCGACTTGCCACTTCACAGCCGTCAACGGTGCAAGAAGGTCGTGCGCCATTACCTGAAGAAGGAGTGCATTGTGATCAACATGGTGCGCCATATCAAGATTTTGCGTCTACGCGACTCATTATGGTCTCAATGACCACTTCAAGTGATGTATCTGCTTTGTTGAGGAACACCGCATCATGTTTAGATGCTTCCAGCTTCAATCCTCCTTCACCTGAAAGGGTGGTGAGAACTATGACTGGTGTCTTGGTGTCTTTTTCACGCAGTTCCGCGAGTATCTGCATGCCGCTTTTCCCAGGCAACATGACGTCGAGAACGACCGCGTCCGGCTTGTTTTTCAGAATGAGGTCGATAGCAGCCATACCATCCCCCGTCTCTATCACATCAACGCCCTGCTCAAGCAGTCGGTCAGCCATGAAGCGGCGCAGAGGCACATCATCCTCGACGACCACCACTTTACCGCCACCGCTACCCCGTAAAAAATCTAAGAGTCCCATATAATAGTATTCGTTATGAAAGACTTTGCTCCAATACCTCGACTATCTCTTCTAGCGAGACAGAGCTCTTATTATAAAACGCGGCGTTCAAACGCTCAGCATCTGCACGCAGGTCGTGTGAGCCAAGTAGGTTCGAGAGTATCAAGACCGGCATTTGAAACCCCGCCATGCGTAATTCTTCAAGCAGTGTGATACCATCTTTCATTGGTAAAATAAGGTCAAGCACCAATACATCCGGCTTCTCCAGACCTAGTATCGAAAGGACCTCATCAGCAGCACCCGCCTCTAAGACCTTGAAACCAGATTCCTTACATTTGTCTGCCAAGGCGGTTCGGAGCGCAACATCATCCTCCACCAATAACACCTTGCGTTGCCCTCTGAATATTGATGGGAGTTTCATGCGTGATGTATTATTTGATTCATGTCTTGCTTCTAGCTCTTGGTATATATGCGTTTCGTATAGGTCTATCCTAACTCTACTTAGCCGAGTCTACAAGCGCCTTTTTGGGGGGAGCGGAAAGAATTTTGATGTACGTTCCGCGTAAACTCGATACTCCGGATTCTTCATGAGCGCTGTTTCTAAGATCGGAATCCCGCTAACGAAAAGGATGAGGGCTGTGATGGTGACGGGGCCAACAAGCGCAAGATACCCGTATGGTACGGCCAACAGAACGATTCCAATGCCCCACCATTGCAACACCTCTCCGAAGTAGTTCGGGTGTCTGCTGTAGCGCCAGAGACCTCGTTCCAGTACCTTCCCTGCATTCGCGGGGTTGGCAGTAAAACGTCGAAGGTCACGGTCGCTCCATGTCTCCAGGATGAGTCCAACCGTCCAGAGCAGTACACCAACGACATCAAACATCGTGAACGCAGCCTCAGGGTACAAGCCGGCGTGAACAAAGGGGTACGCAACGACCACCATAAGGGCACCTTGCAACAAAAATATTTGTGCGTAACTACGAGGCATGAACCAATGCCCCCACGCTGACCGCCACGCTGCATATCGCTTGTCCTCACCTTTGTTCGTAAAGCGAAGATAGATGTGCGTCGTGAGACGGACGCCCCATATGAACGCCATTGCTGATAGCATCTCCATGCGAAGTGAAGGAATGGTCACGAGTACTAGCATGGTCATTGCAATAAGTGCAATACCTAGGCCCCATGCAAGGTCTGCTACATCGTTTCGTCGCAACATCAGAGAGATGACGAACCAAAGTGTCACATAGACGAATATGACACTTGTTACTGTGAGCAAGAAGAATATCAGGTCAAATGTTGGAATGTCCATGGTGACGTAGTAGTTAGTATCTGTGCACAAGTAGCTGGTAGCCTAGACAACACGAGTGGCTTCTTCCACGGTAGTGATGCCTGCGAGCACCTTTGATGCTGCGTCCATCTTTAAGGTGCGCATCCCTTGCTTGATGGCGTAGTCTTGTATCTCTACGAGTGGACGTTGGTCAAATATCAATCCACGTAACCTGTCATCAAAGACCAGGGTCGAAAAGATACCGGTCCTCCCAAGGAAGCCGGTCTGACCACATTTGTCACACCCCTTACCGTGCAGGTAGGGGCCGGGGGCTTTCTGAAGACCAAGATGAGCAAGATGTAGCTGCGACGGTTCGTACTCTTCTTTGCAATGAGGGCACACCTGGCGTGCCAACCGCTGCGCTATGACACCATTCACCGTATGTGCTAACAAACTTCGCTGGATACCTAATTCCAACATGCGGGCGATGGTTCCGATAGCCGTGTTTGCGTGAATGGTCGAGCCGACAATACGGCCCACAAGCGCACTGCGGACGGCATATTCGGCGGTACTCGGATCACGTATCTCACCAACCATCAATACGTCGGGATCTTGACGGAGAACACTCGACATCGCTTTCTCAAACGTAAAACCTCGCTCCTCGTTTATCTCACACTGTCGCAACCAGTCTAGATGGAACTCGATGGGGTCTTCAAGGGTAACGATGTTCTTTTCCTGACTCTTCAGTTCTGAGAGAATGGAATACAACGTTGTTGTCTTTCCCGAGCCGGTGGGACCCGTCACGAGCATCATGCCGTAGGATGTCACGAGCATTCCACGCAGCTGTTCTAGCTGCATCATGTCCATACCCAACTCTTCAACTGACAGTAAGGCGTTGTCGCGGTTGAGGACACGCATGACGATGACTTCCCCGTTCACCGAGGGGAATATGGAGACACGGATATCATAGTAACTCTTCCTACCTTCCATTGAGACAGGTTCCGCGGCTCCACCCGTAGGATCGATCTGCCGTGACAGGTGTCGGTCGATCTCCTGTAATACGAGCTCTATGTGTCCATCCTGAGGAAGATGGTGTGTGGCGATATCGAGGTCGGCAAGGACCTTGACGGTGTTCAACAACGTACTGTATTGATCACGAGGACGTTCAACATATTTATTTAAAACACCATCTACGCGAAAACGTATGGCGTATGAATCCACGCGCGGTTCAAAGTGCACGTCCGATATGCCTCGCCGAATACCTTCACTGAGAATACCCCGAAGAAATAATACGGCATCGTGGTGCGCTTCCGCTCCAGGTACATGCTGATCCACCGCTACTGTCGTACCTACGTTCGGTCGAACTGATACTTTTACCTTTTCTGTTAGCTCATCAGCAAGGGGCTTACCCCATGACGTAGGAACGACCTTCGTTTGGAGTTGCGATTCCTTTGTGTTGGAGGAAGGGTCTACCGAAGGCGGAGTTGGTACGCTGGGTGCAGGACGTTGTGGCACCGGTTGTTCACGGGGTATGGGTGTTGCTGCCTGTCGAGGAACATTGTAACGCTGCATATAGCACTACTATATCAGAACCCGACCCTGCGCCGTGCATACCTTACTCTCAAAGGTGTTGATTTCTCGGACATAGAGAACGCCGCGCACGTTTCCCGCACGCGGCTGTACTCCTACTAGTACACAGTACCGATTACTCGCTCGTGACGCCGTCAAAGTGTTCCTCCTTGTCGTCTGCTTTGGTCTCGTGCACCGTACCGTGCTTGTGTTCGGGAGGTGAGTATATCGAATAGAGCCGCAACGGTTCGGAGCCAGTATTCACGACATTGTGCTTACTACCTGCCGGAATGACGACCGCCCAGTCAGCGGACACCTCGTGGGCAACGTCATCTATCGTAACGGTCGCCTGCCCCGCTTCAAAACGAATGAATTGGTCAAGTTCATGTACCTCTTCCCCTATCTCATCACCCGGTTGAATGGTCATGAGCACGAGCTGGCTGTTCTTTGCTGTATAGAGGACCTTGCGATATGCATCGTTCTCCAAGGTCTTTTGTTCAATGTTTGCTACAAATCCTTTCATAGTATTCTTGGAGTTACCTGCTAATTATGTCCTCATAGTACCATAAAAACACATAGTTTACATCATTTTTCTGTCGCTTCGCATGCAAGACGCCTCTTCTTCAGAGTGACGCCCCTATTGTATCCCCCGGGTGAGCCGTCCTTACGGATGACTCGGTGGCAAGGTATCTCCGGATCATAGTTCGTGCGCAACACCGCACCCACCGCCCGTGCGCCACGGGGGTTGCCGGCGAGACGAGCGACCTCGCTGTACGAGAGTGTACTGCCGCTTGGAATCGTTCGTACCACAGCAAACACACGTTCACAAAACGTGGCAGGTTCCGTAAACGCGCGTCTTGCCATAGGCATACGCTAGCCCTGGAGCATCTCGTCACCGAATCGCTCGGTGGCGGCATCCACTGCCCCGTCAAGGTCCAGTATCGTAGGTTCGCGACAGTCCACCTCGTCGAGTCGCCACCACCCTCTCTG
>SKIN01000010.1 GCA_007116405.1 Candidatus Kaiserbacteria bacterium
ACACCGGTCGAAATGGCCGGTGTTTCTTTTACCCAGGGTCTGACTTCGCTCGCCTTGCGTTTCTCAACAATATGGTGCATACTGGCGCAACTATGGCATTTGCAATAATCGAAACAGGAGGGAAGCAGTACAAGGTCGCCGAGGGCGATGTGCTTTCCATTGAAAAGCTCTCCGGACATACGGAGGGTGACACGGTCACGTTTGATAAGGTCTTACTCGTTGATGACGGCTCTAAGACCAAGATAGGCACGCCGTACCTCGAGGGCACTACCGTGGAGGTCACCGTCAAGGAAGAGGGTAAGGGCAAGAAACTACACATTCAGAAATTCAAGGCGAAGAGCAGGTACAAGCGTCGTCTTGGCCACCGCCAGCCATATCAGAAGGTATCCATCGACAAGATTAAGTAATCCAATCCCCGCTATTGCGGGGATTGTTTTGCGCTACCGAAAGGCGAATGCGTCAAGCCGAAATATGGCATATAGTGTTCTTACTGAAAATATGTGCGGTATCGTAGCGTATACGGGTAATAAGCCCGCGAGTCCTATCCTCATAGACGGCCTGCGCGTACTTGAGTACAGGGGATACGACTCCGCAGGCATCTATGTCCCCGGTTCGGGTTGTTATAAAGCGGTCGGGTCGGTCCAGGACCTTGTAAAGGCACTTCCGGGTATGCTGCCCGGGCACGCGGGCATAGGCCACACGCGCTGGGCGACACACGGCCAGCCGAGTACCGTGAACGCCCATCCTCACCACGACCGCGCCAAAGCAGTGTGGTTGGTGCACAACGGCATCATCGAGAACTATACGGAACTGCGTGAGCGCCTCGCTCGAGAGGGACATACGTTCGTCTCTGACACTGATACGGAAGTTTTGGCACACCTGGTGGGTGACGCTTACGAGCGCATACACGACCTGCCTGCCGCTGTGGTGGAGGCCCTCGCGCTCGTGGATGGTACGTACGGCATAGCGGTTATGGCGGAGGATATGCCTGACACCATTGTGACGGCACGGTTCGGCAGTCCGATAGCTATCGGCATCAAAGAGGGGGAATACATCATCGCAAGCGACGCGGCACCCATCGTACGGCACACCCGTGACGTGCTGTACCTCAAGGACGGCGAATATGCCGTGCTCTCACCCGAGGGGTATGGGGTATTCTCCTTCAAACACGAAGTACTGAACCGAGCGCCGGAGACCGTGAGCTACAACATCGAAGACGTTCAAAAGGGCGGCCATCCGCACTTCATGCTCAAAGAGATACTCGAAATACCGACGGTGCTCGAGAACACCGCGCGCGGCAGGATCGTCATGCGGGAAGGGAATGCGAAGCTCGGTGGACTCACTGATGCCGCTGACATCCTACGGGAAACAAAATGCATGATCATTGTTGGGTGTGGGTCAGCGTACTACGCGGGAATGGTAGGCAAGCTCCTCATCGAAGACCTCACGGGCATCCCGGTGCAGGTAGAAGTCGGCAGCGAGTTCCGCAATCGCCCTATCGTGACCAAAGAGGGTACCACACTGGTCGCGGTATCGCAGTCTGGCGAGACTGCCGACACACTTGGCTCCGTACGTGAGGCGAAGCGTCGAGGCATACCCACCATAGGTATTGTAAATGTTGTGGGGAGCACCATTGCGCGCGAAACCGATGTGGGCATCTACAACCACGCAGGTCCCGAAATTGGCGTGGCAAGCACCAAAGCATTCCTCAGCCAGCTGGAGGTGTTGGCGCTGTTTGCACTCTATTTAGGACGGCTGCGCGGTCTCACACAAGCACGCGGTGCCGAGTTTGCCATGGAGATACTGCGGCTGCCTGAGAAAGCCCGCACGATACTCAGCCGTCGAGAGAAGATACGACGTCTTGCCGGTGAATACCTTGGCTACGACGACTTCCTCTATATCGGCCGAGGGTACAACCTGCCCACCGCGTACGAGGGAGCACTTAAGCTGAAGGAAGTCTCGTACGTGCATGCGGAAGGGTATGGGGCAGGTGAGATGAAGCACGGCCCCATTGCCATGATCGACGAAGTGTTCCCGACGGTTGCCATCATGCCGTCTGACTCTACGTATGCAAAGATGCGGAGTAACGTGGAGGAGATACGTGCCCGCAACGGCCCCGTGATAGCGGTCGCCACCGAGGGCAACACGGCGATACAGGATCTGGTAGATGACGTCATCTATATACCGGACACGAAAGAGTGCTTGACCCCGATACTCGCAAATATCCCGTTGCAGCTGTTCGCGTACTACACCGGCATCATGCGCGGTCTGAACGTAGACCGTCCAAGAAACCTCGCAAAGAGTGTGACTGTTGAATGAGGTGCACTAGGTGCGGCGCTCCAAGGCGCTTCGCATGGTATCGGCGTCAACGTACTCTAACTCTGTGCCTGTCGAAAGACCCCGACCGAGTTCGGAAAGTTTGAACGTATGCTGTGGAAGTGTGCGTTCAATGCGCTCGCGAACGTATGCGGCGGTATCTTCACCTTCTGTGGTCGCGCTCAGCGCAAAGATGACCTCGCGTACCGGTGTCGCAGGTTCACGCAGGCGGCGTATGAGTCCGTCGATGCGAATGTGCTTCTCCGGCTGCTTGTCGAGCGGTCCTGTTGTGCCACCGAGGACGAAATACAGCCCACGGTACGTACCGGTGCGTTCTATGTTCTCAAGGTCAACATCCTTTTCCACGATAAGCAACAAACCGGCATCCCTAGAGGTGTCTTCGCACGTCCTGCACGTACCGCTGTCATGAGGACCCGCTTCGTAGAGTCGAGTACACATCGGGCACGTATGAATGCCTTTACGCGCTTCAAGGATGGAACGAGCAAAGGTTTCCACCCACCGCGCGTCCTTGCGCATGAACCAGAAGGACAAGCGGCGTGCCTGCCTTGGCCCTATACCGGGCAGCTCTCGTAGGAGTTCGGTCACTTTGTTCAGCGAGTCGTTCACGGTGCGGTAGTACTATCACCACTCTTCATCGGC
>SKIN01000018.1 GCA_007116405.1 Candidatus Kaiserbacteria bacterium
AACTTCTGCCTTCCAAGCAGGTGGTGCGGGTTCGATTCCCGCCGTCCGCACAAAAAACACCCGCCGGCATCACTACCGGCGGGTGTTGTGTTGTGAGTGAGTGGCGTTCTCTACTCCCCAAGCCCCTCCAGGAACTCACGCATCAGGGCTATCTCAGCGGCTTGGGTGGTCATGATGTCGTTTGCCATGGCACGGATCTCCTCGTGGGTGATGTGCGGCATGACCTCTTCGGCCATAAGAATGGCGCCTTCGTGGTGCACTATCATGTCCTCAAGGTACGTACGGTCAAGCTCAACGCCTGAGAGTCCTTCAAGCGGGCGCATCATGGGCATGTAGCTGCCGTCATCTACATACGGCTCACCGTACCACTCCTCATGCCACGCCTTGAGCTGGGCTATCTCTTCCTCCTGCACGCGAATGATATCCTCCGCGAGTGCGCGTATTGCTTCGGTGGTTCCCCCTTGCGCAAGCAGGATACGCGACGTGACTACCGCTTCTTCGTGATGGGGTATCATTCCCGCGACAAAGTCGCGCTGACTTTCGACGTGCATGTGATGCACGTGGTCGTGATCATGGTCATGATCGTGGTCGTGGTGTTCTCCGGTCGTGTAAAAGTAGAACGCGGATCCTCCGAGAATAAGCACAAGCGCCAACAGCAGTACGTTTGTCATGGTACCGCTCTTTGCCTGTGGTGGTGTAGTTTCTTCCATAAGTACTAGATAAGTTATTGTTACGTAATGTATCAGTAGACAAGGGTACCGTTTCCGGTGCCTACCTCACCTCCATCGTGTCAGAATACCAGCTATGGCCATGACACTCAACTCATGAGTGAG
Organism: Candidatus Kaiserbacteria bacterium; assembly: GCA_007116405.1. Taxonomy (GTDB): domain Bacteria; phylum Patescibacteriota; class Minisyncoccia; order Phycocordibacterales; family UBA12088; genus UBA12088. The sequence continues at coordinate 834 of SKIN01000018.1, forward strand.
CGCATTCACGACCCGCCGATACGAGCGTATAGTGGTGTCATGGAACCACTCGCGCACAGGGTCCGTCCCACCACGCTCGATGCATACATGGGTCAAACCCACCTCGTGGGGCCGGGAGGGCCGTTGCGTGAGGCAATAGAAAAAAGACTCACTTTTTCATACATACTCTGGGGTCCGCCCGGTGTGGGCAAGACCACGCTTGCACGCATCTACGCTTCCGCGCTCGACGCGGAGCTCTTTGAGCTCTCTGCCGTTTCCGCAGGCAAGGCCGATATCAAACGCATTATCGCAACTGACACGGGCGACTGTCCCAAGGTACTCTTCCTTGACGAGATACACCGATTCAACAAAGCACAGCAGGACTTCCTCCTGCCGCACGTCGAATCGGGTACGCTCACCCTCATTGGTGCTACCACCGAAAACCCAAGCTTCGAAGTGATACCTGCCCTTCTCTCCCGGTGCCGCGTCTTCACACTCAAAGAGTTGGGAGAGGAGGAGCTTGGCGCCATACTCCTGCGTGCGGAGCCGAAGCTGTCGCCGGAAGCGGTGGCATGGGTCGTGGCACGTGCCAACGGTGATGCACGGCAGGCACTCGCTATGGTCGAGAACGCGCTGTCACTCTATGGTGAGGCGTCTGCTGAGACACTCGAACGTTCGCTCCAGGATAAACGCTTGCGGTACGACAAGCACGGGGAGGAGCATCACAATACCATCAGCGCGTTCATCAAGAGTATGCGTGCCGGACAGCCGGATGCGACGCTCTACTACCTCGCTCGCATGATAGCGGCAGGCGAGGACCCGAAGTTCATTGCCCGTCGCATGGTGGTATTTGCGAGTGAAGACGTGGGTCTGGCTCAGCCGACCGCGCTCGTGGTCGCCAACGCAGTGTTCCGTGCGTGTGAGACCATCGGTCTTCCCGAGTGCAGAATAAACCTGGCCCATGGCGCGGTGTACCTCGCAGAAGCTAAAAAGGACCGTCGGGCATACGACGGTATCGAGGCTGCTCTCAAAGATGTCGAACGGTACGGTAACCTGCCTATTCCGGCAAAGATACGCAATCCGGTCACCAAACTCATGAAGAATGAGGGCTACGGCGCTGGGTACGAGAAGTACGACACGGAAAGCTACCTCCCGGACAAGCTCAAGCGTCGCAAGTATATGGGCGAATCACGTACGTAAGCCGCAACCATTTTCTATACAATGAGGTGTGACTAAGGGCGAGCGCGCAGCCAAACAGTATGCAATAATACGTTCGTAGGTTCTTTACAGCACCATCCGCAACCACTCGTCATACGGTCACCGTAAGGAGAAGCGCGATGAAATATGAGACTGGAACAAGCAACTACGAACGGTGCATGATCTGCCATCAGTACATCGATATCAACCGTCATAGCCACGCCAAAGTGTCGTTCGACCAACTGACGTACTACGTCCACAGAAAGGTATGTCTACGGGTTGCGCAGGAGCACCACCCACACCTTGATGTGGTTGAACTTGCGGCAAGAAGAGACGGTAACGGAAACTCACTCACTGAGAGTCCTTTGATGGAGGGTCGGCGATGAACATATTCCATGCCAGTGTCCCCTTTGAGGGAACGTTCTACCTTAAGCCGTTCGGTACCGCGATGGTATTCGAACCTGAAGAGCTCTATATTGTTGAACGCATCGTTGACGGCATGCTCCAGTCAAACATCACGGATGAGTCCCGTCAGGTGCTGACCGACATATACGAACGTGTGCGCGTCACGCACACGCAACGGGAAGTGCAGTAAGTCCACCCCCCCCCCCGACAGAACCATGTCGGGGGTCTTTTCTTACGTGTGTCGATGTCACAGTATCCTACCGGAGGGAATATGGGGATTTACTCTGCGCACGCTGTCACGCTCCCACTCGGATAGGTTCTGCAAGTAGACATCCCCACCGACATACGTTGGCAAATGGAGCTCCTGGTCATCAAGGGTCGTGAGTGCACCCATGTTGAGCGCACCACCGACGTGTTCGGGTAACTCCAGATCTTTCGCGGTCTGCAACCCTGAAAGCACGAGCGCGCCGCCAACGTGG
>SKIN01000025.1 GCA_007116405.1 Candidatus Kaiserbacteria bacterium
AGGAAACGCACAGTGTAGTGGGTCTCCCGATCAGCAGGCGGTCGAGAATGTGCATGCCGCACTCCTCGCATTCGTGCCACCGAGAATCATGCGCGATGCGCTTAATGACCGTTCTGATCATTTTTATCCTTGCGGTGTTACCTTCCATGCGGTTCGTGAGCCCCTCAAGCGTCTCGTAGTACGCACTCTGGTCGGAGACATCGGGGTTACGACCCTGCGCCTCCCTAAATTCTGTGCGTTCGTATTCTAGGTCATCGGCGTGCTCTTTGAGTCGCTTTTCGAAGTACTCGAGAAGCAACGGACGTACTTGTTCAACGGTTCCGCCGTTGCGCAATAGATCTTCAACCTTTTTCATTTTTTAATCCCCTTTTTGTGTGAAAGAACATGTCCCAGCGTTCAGGACCGCCATACAATATCACACATCTATAGTTTGTCAAACACAAGTTCCGAGGCATAGCATTCATTGCTCCGACGCCGAAAAGACGCTACACTGCGAGGACAATTTTGGAGGGGTGGCTGAGAGGTCGAAGGCGCTCGACTCGAAATCGAGTAGGGGGGAAACCCCCTCGAGGGTTCGAATCCCTCCCCCTCCGCAAAAGCGAGCGTAGCGAGTGTTGCGGAGGGGAGCAAGCAAACTGCTTTGCTTGCGTGAGGGATTCGAAAGGCGCAGACATGTTCCGAGTGAAGCGAGGAACGGGCGAGCCGGGGTCGAGAGCACTTGGCCTTTTCCGAGTGAAGCGAAGGAAAAGACCTAGTGACTCGTGACCGCATCCCTCCCATATCAACCGGTGGCGTTCATTTTCTTGGGCGGAGGGGAGCAAGCAAACTGCTTTGCTTGCGTGAGGGATTCGAAGCTCCGCAGATTATTTCATGAGCCGTCGAGGCGAATGAAATTCGAGGAGCCGTCCAAGAACACGAGTCTGTTTGTGAGTCGCAGACGAAACAAACAGCCGTGATTCTAGGACGAAGCCCGACCCAAATTACGAACCAATGGCGAGTGTTGCGGAGGGGAGTAAGCAAACCGCTTTGCTTGCGTGAGGGATTCGAAGCTCCGCACCCGCTCACCGTCATTGCACCCCAAAGTGCTATACTGATACCCTATGCTCGAATCGCCCATTACAGACCATTTCCGTCTTCAGGAGGACCAGAAACGTGCACTGCGGCGTCTTAAACTCCACACGATTCGCGACCTCCTGTACCACTTCCCCGCCCGGTACGAACGGGCCGGCGACCAGACCACGGTCGCAGGATTGGTGCCCGGCAACGACGTCATCCTGTACGGCACGATACGGAAACCGGAGACCAGGCGCGCATGGAAAAGCAAACGCCCCATGAGCGAAGCATGGCTGGAGGATGGTACCGGCAAGGTCAAGCTCATGTGGTTCAACCAGCCGTACATCGCAAAGATGCTGACTGACGGTGTGATGGTGAAGATAAGCGGGAGAGTGGAGGGCGGTTCGTCTCCATATGTTGCGAACCCCGAGGTGGTGCAGGTGCAGTCGTTACCGGTGGGAGGTACTGACACAGTGTTTGGAGACGGTGAGAGTGGCGATGGACTCTTTGCGATATACCCGGAGAGCCAGGGGATAACCTCACGATGGTTCCGCCATGCCATTGCCAAGGTGCTAAAACAGGTAACCACAGCATCGATAGGCGACCCGGTACCTGAAGTGATGCGCAAGCAGTACAAACTACCTGCACTTTTGACCGCACTTGTGTGGATACACCAACCCAAGCGGCAGGAAGATGCGACGGTCGCACGAAAACGTTTTGCGTTCGAGGAAATACTGCTCATACAAGTCCTTAAGCAACGTGAACGGGCCCTTCATGACACACAAGCGACCTATCCCCTACCGAGGATACATGAGGAGATAGATACATTCGTGGCCCGCCTTCCCTTCACCCTCACCACGGGTCAGTGGCACGCCATCGAGATGATCGCAAGCGACATGGCGCGCACTCCGGCAATGAGTCGGCTCCTTGAGGGTGACGTTGGCTCCGGAAAGACGGCCGTGGCTGCAGCGACAGCATACGGCGTGGTAACAAGCTCACCCGCCGAAAGGCCGAGCGCGTCGCTCCAGGTTGCGTACATGGCGCCCACTGAGATACTCGCCGAGCAACACTTTGCGTCTTTCTGCGAACTCTTTGGACACCTGCCTATCCAAATAGGATTGGTGACCGGTTCGGGGTGCAAAAAGTACCCAAGCAAAGTGGATGCCGGCAAAGCAACAAAGATAGCAAAGAAACGACTTCTCGCGTGGGTCGAGAATGGTGAGATAGCGATACTCGTAGGTACGCATGCACTGATTCAACAGAGTGTCCGTTTTCGCGACCTCGCGTACGTGATAATCGATGAACAGCATCGCTTTGGCACCGGTCAACGGCAGGCCCTGGCCCGCAAGGACGGGCCGCTGCCTCACCTGTTATCCATGACAGCAACTCCGATACCTCGCACACTTGCCCTCACCATGTATGGCGACCTTGACCTCACAGTGCTCGATGAGATGCCCCCGGGGAGAAAGCCGGTGCGCACTGAGGTCGTTACCGCAAACGGAAGACGTAGCATGTACGAAGCAGTGCGACGCGAGCTCGACGCGGGAAGACAAGCGTACGTCATATGCCCGCGTATTGATGAACCCGACCCAAGCAAAGCACTTGCAGTGCAAACACGGTCAGTCAAAGCAGAGGCGTCTCGATTGCAAGCTCAAGAACTTAAAGGATACCGAATAGAAGTGCTGCACGGGCAGATGAAGCCGGCGGAAAAAGATGCCGTGATGCGGAGCTTTCTCGCGCATGACGTGGACGTACTTGTCGCTACGTCGGTGGTTGAGGTGGGAGTGAACGTGCCGAACGCGACCGTCATCATCATCGAGGGTGCCGAGCGTTTCGGTCTGGCGCAACTTCACCAGCTGCGGGGGAGAGTCGTACGCTCGACACATCAAGCCCACTGTTTCGCGCTTACGAGCGAGGGAGGAGCGACGACACGCCTCAGGGCGTTCGTGAAAGCGAAGAATGGCTTTGAGCTAGCGGAAATGGATCTGAAACTGCGTGGACCGGGGGAGTTGTATGGCAGAGCGCAGTCAGGAATGAGTGACGTGGGGATGGAAGCTTTGAAGAATCTTCGCTTGGTTGAGGCGGCTCGGGAGGAGGCGAAGCTTGTGCTTGCCAACGACCCCCTTCTTGAGAAGCATCCCGAACTCGCGCACGTTCTTTCGCTACGCGCTACACGAATTCATTTTGAGTAACCGGTCTAAAAGAAAAGGGGGTAGACGTGTTGACGGAACCACACCAAGAGACCGCCTAGAATACACATGGGTATGAATAAAGTGGCAAAGAGACCAAGTGCGTCCGCACCTCGCAAGCGAGCCATGAACGCTATCGCCATGGCGCCTACGCCAAGTATGAAGATACCAAGGAGTGTCCCCAGAGGACCAAAGAAGAATGGTGGTACGACAGGTGCCGCAATGCCGAGCACAATACTCCCGATCCCTTCGGGCACACCTCTCCAAGAACGAGGAACCTTCGGCTCCACCGTAGTAAAGACAGGAGATCGTGGTGGCGCACTCGACGGAGGCCGCATGTCTGCTTGGCCGGATGGGTGTCCTGTGCTTTCTGTTTCCATGATGGGTACGTACTGTAGCCGGTGCGCGCACCAGGACTCGAACCTGGGACCACCGAGGTATAAGCTCGGCGCTCTACCAACTGAGCTATGCGCGCATGCCTACCACTATACCGTAAAACGGCCTACGCTCAATATGTGTGCAACATATACGAAACCACCGGTCGAAACCAGTGGTTGCGCACGCATGGTTGAATACTTATCGTCCAGGAGTCGGTGCTTCAAGCACCACCCAGTCACTTGATGTATCCGTGTCGACAGTTACAGGTACACGCGCGAGCGAACTGCCTCTAGGGGCAACAAGACTGCCCGCGGGAAAGACCATTTCGTTGGTACCATAACTCATTGCGTCAATGAGCACATTCTCAGGGTCATAGAGGTACACGGCGTCTCCTCCATTTCCAAGACCGTTACTCCCTATCTTGCTGTTGAGGATGACTGAGAGTGTTTCCGTCGGGATATCCCAGAAGGTGAAGGTAGATGCTTCCGGTGTGATGATGGCGTATGCACCGGGAAGGAGTAACAGTCCTTCGCCCACCAGCACATCTTTACCCGCACTGTCTCCAATAGTATATCCGGCAAGGTCTATCGGGGTGTCAGAACCGTTGTACAGTTCTATCCACTCATTCTCTCCCTGACCTTCACTGCCCTGCGATGCGACGAGACTGTAGAGAACCTCGCTGATGACCAATCGTCCGTGTGATACCGGCGTGGTCGGCTCGGATTGCTCATCCTCGGAACCTCCGGTCGTGTCACCGCCTCCAGAGCCATCAGAACCTCCCTCGTCTGCTCCATTCCCTGTATCATTCCCCGCGTCCGTACCGGAATCAGTCCCACCTTCCTCAGGTGAGCCGTCCCCAATATTCGCATCACCGTTCACGGGCGTACCATCCGCGCCTTGGTCATTGTCACTGCCCTGCCCGGCTTCTTCTCCTTCCCCGGTGCCGGAATGTTCTCCATCGTTCCCTGTATCAGTACCGGCTCCCTGCTCCGTGCCGATGTTGGTGCCATTATCAAGGTCCGCACCTGTACCGGTCTCCGGTACCGCACCCGCCCCATCACCGTCTGCAGCACCTTCTTCGTCGGCACCTCCGCAGAATGATGGAAGTACCTGCTCCACTCGGCTGCGTGACTGGAGTTTTGTTAAACGGTCGCACGTACGTTGCGCCAGTCGTTGTTTCTGAAGCTCAAGGCGAGCTTCGTGCATCGCGATACGTTCTTGCAGCATTCGTACGGTATGCGCCGTACGTTCTTCCATATGTCGAATATCCATGTGATACCGTTCGACATGCATCGTGTAGACAACCGTGTTGTCCACGCCACCACTCCTCGCTTCGATGTCCGAAAGAGGGATAAGACCCGCACCTGCGAATATAGCCATTGCTATGAGAGATCTATGCATAGTGTTGCAAAAGAATTACGTAACTAATTACAGTATTCTACTGCAATAAAGGATATCCCTCTCCATGCACCCTGTGGAGAACATCACTACACAACGAGTATGTCTTTGCGGGAAGACTAGGCTTCCACACCCTCGGGCTTCTTTGGCTCTATGCCGTGTAGAATGAGTATCTGCTCAAAGTCTTCGCGTTCGAGTGTCTCTACCTCAACAAGCTTCTTCGCGATAGCGTCGAGTGCTTTGCGGTGCGTCACAATGACATCTTTTGCTCGTTTATGCGCCTCACGGATGATACGGTCGACCTCTTGGTCTATCTCCCCGGCCACCTTGTCTGAATACTCTTTGTCGCCGAGACCCGGACCGAACATGGTGCGGCCTCCATCACTCTCGAGCGCACGTGGGCCGAACTTCTCACTCATGCCCCATCGGGCGACCATGTTGCGCGCGAGCGCAGTGAGCACCTGCAGGTCATTGCTTGGACCGGTGGTCAGGTCTCCGTAGACGACCTCTTCCGCCACGTATCCTCCCAACGCTTTAGCAATGTCATCGAGGAACTGTTTCCTGCTTTGCATTCGTTTGTCTTCAAACGGCAACGTCAAGGTGTAGCCGGCAGCTCTGCCTCGGCTGATGATCGATATCTTATGGACAGGATCCGAATGCTCGAGCACCGACCCAACTAACGCGTGCCCCGCCTCATGATAGGCAGTAATCTCCTTCTCGCGCTTATTGAGTACATGACTCTTGCGTTCGGGACCAAGCATCACTTTCTCGATGGAACGGATGAGGTCGTACTGGGTTATCTTCTTGCGGTTCTCCCGGGCGGCAAGAATGGCGCCCTCGTTCATCAGGTTCTGCAGGTCGGCGCCTGAAAAGCCGACAGTACGCTCAGCAATGACACGCAGGTCAACATCTTCACCTAACGGCTTCTTGCGGGCATGCACCTTAAGTATCGCGTCTCTGTCATCGCGGTCGGGGAGGTCTATCATGACTCGGCGGTCGAAACGACCGGGGCGCAAGAGCGCCGGATCGAGAACATCAGGCCTGTTCGTCGCAGCCATGATGATGAGTTTCTCATGCGGCTCAAAGCCATCCATTTCAACCAGTATCTGGTTGAGGGTCTGCTCACGCTCGTCGTTGCCTCCCCCTACCCCGGTACCGCGGACACGACCAACGGCATCGATCTCATCGATGAAGATAATGGCAGGCGCGGCTTTCTTCGCCATCTTGAAGAGGTCTCGCACGCGACTCGCACCAACGCCGACGAACATCTCCACGAACTCGGAACCCGAGATGGTGAAGAACGGCACCTTTGCCTCTCCGGAGACAGCGCGTGCCAACAAGGTCTTTCCGGTACCCGGGCCGCCCATAAGGAGTACGCCTTTGGGGATACGGGCACCGATGTCGATGAACTTCTTGGGATTCTTCAAAAAGTCTACTATCTCAGCAAGCTCTTCCTTTGCCTCCTTCGCACCGGCAACATCCTCAAAGGTGATGCGTTGGCCCTTGTCGTCGGGATCTATCATGCGCGCCTTACTCTGGCCGAACGTGAATGCTTGCATACCCGCGCCACGCATATGACGCAACAAAAGCCAGAGGAGTATGAGAATGAAGATGAGTGGTATCGTGAACGGGGCAAGCATCAAGAACCAGTAGCGGAATCCGCTCTCCTCGGTCACCTTGATCTCCACGGCACGTATCTGTTCAGCAGTGATACCGAAGTTCCCCAGTGTTTCTGATATCGCGGTACCTGCTTCTTTCTTTGCCTTTCGTGTGGGTCCGGCGTCCGCATCGTCACCGTGGTAGGTGAGTAGCAGAATGTCTCCCTGCACCTCAATGCGCTGAACGAGCCCTTCGGCAACGTCATTTGCAACCTCGGTCACCGTGATCTGCTCAGGTTCATCCGCGCGTTCCGACATGAGCGAGAACCCATACGCCAAAAGGAGGAGAATACCGAAGGTCAACAAGAGGTTGATCCAAAACTGTTTACTTGCATCGGGAGGTGTGCCGGCGCCTTTGTTGCCCGGTTTCTGAGGATTCTTTGGTTTTTGTTGGTTCGTGTCCATGACTTCGAAGTATAGCGCATGGCCATGAACATGTCACCTTTGCGGACACGTACCGATAGGTGAGGTTACAGCAAGAAGACGGATGCGACGCCAAAGTAGATGAGCAAGCTCGCGATGTCGCGTATGACCGTAGCTATCGGGCCGCTTGCGGTGGCGGGGTCATGACCTCGCTGCTGCAGGATCCATGGCAAGAGTACGGCGACAAGCACCGTGAAGCAGACCGTGAGAAATATTGATATGCCTAAGATGGCGGTGATGACGGGGGACCCTATCCATACGTAGGATAGGATAACGGCAAGGAGGGCGAGGACGATCGCGAGCAGGAAATTCACAACGATCTCACGCGCCAAGTACGAGCGCAACACAAGGTCACGGTCGATTGCAAGCGCTCGAATGAACAGCATCTGGGCCTGGGCACCTACTGCGTCCGCCATATATACGATGGCCGGAATGAATGCCGCGAGAATGAGTTGGTCGGCGAGGGTCCCTTCGAACATGCTCACCACTACGGCGGCCACCAACCCTCCTACGAGACCCACAACAAGCCACGGGAGCCGCGAACGCACATGAGTGAGCGGAGGGGCGTCAAGGAGCATGTCAGGACCACCAACTTCATGGTCGACACCGGCAAAACGCAGCACGTCTTCGGTATGTTCTTTGCTGAGAACATCAAGAATGACCTCCGACGGCACGACACCAAGAAACTCACCCGTCTTCGACACTATCGGCACTGCCTTCACGTTGTGTTCAAGAGCGAGCTGCGCAACGTGCTCCTGGTCGGTACGAGGACGTGCCGTGAACATTGACCGTTCAGCATACGAGGCAAGCGGTGTCGAGGGCGGCAGACGGAACAGCTCTTTGATTGAGAGCACGCCCGCGAGCACCCTGTTCTCCTTCACCAAGTAAATGTAGTTGATGCTTGCAAGATCACTCGCATTGTCACGTACAAATTGCTCCGCCTGCCCTGCGGTGGTGTCGACTGACACGACCGGTACGGCAGTGGTCATATGTCTGCCAGCGGTGTCCTTGGGGTATTGCGTTGCGGCCATATATACGCAGTATATAGTCCCACGCTCTACTGACCAACCCGGCTCCGTGCATAGCGCTTCACCCGCCAAAAGTATGGCACTTTCTCACAAGTATGGTATAGTATGGCGGTGTCCTCAAAGGGCCATTTTTATATATGTATAACGTACGAAAAGAGGATCCAAACAAGGTCTACATCAACGAGGAGATACGGGCTCCGGAGCTGCGGGTGATGGGTCCTGAGGGTGAAAACCTTGGGGTCTTGGAAAAGCGCGATGCGGTTGCTGAGGCGCGGGAACGGGGACTTGACCTCATCCTGGTGTCCGCAAAAGCCGTGCCTCCTGTTGCAAAGATCATGGATTATGGTAAATTCACGTACGAACAGAAGAAAAAGGCAAAGGAGGTGAAAGCGAATTCATTCATCACCGAAACTAAGAACGTGCAGGTCAAGATAGGTACCGGAGAGCACGACAAAGCCTTGAAAGCGAAGCGTGTCGTCGAGTGGCTCAAGGAAGGACATCGGGTCAAAGTGGACCTCTTTCTTTGGGGGAGGTACAAGTACATGGAGAAGGAGTTCCTGATGGAACGATTGGAGCATTTTCTCGATATCATACCGGTGCCATTTAAAGTAGCTGATTCCATTAAGAAAAGTCCTAAAGGGTTCAGCTGCACCATAGAACGGGACAAGAACAAGCCGATACCGAGCGATGAAGACATTGAGCGAGCATTTCAGACCAAAGACCAGAAGGTAAAGGAGAAGAAAGACGAAGAAACCAAAGCGTAAGAACATATATATCATGGCAAATAAGAGTTTTACAAAACGAGTACGAGTAAGCCCGAAGGGCAAGCTTTTGGTGCGCAATCCGGGTGGCAATCACTTCAATGCGAAGGAGAGTCGAAAGAAGCAGCTGACGCGAAAGCGGTCGGGTGCAACAGTCGTACTCAATGCCAAGAAGGCCGGCAGGTTCCTTAAAGGTTGATCTTACTGAATAACCCTTACACCATGCGAGTAAAACGAGGCACAACCAAACTAAAGCACCGCAAGTACGTCCTTGCTAAGACCAAGGGCATGCGTGGCAATATCCGCAAGAAGGAACGCCAGGCGAACGAGGTGCTCGCACACGCAGGTAACCACGCGTTCCAACACCGCAGGAAGAAGAAGGGTGATTTCCGAACCTTGTGGAATGTACGTATCAGCGCCGCACTGCGACCCTTCGACCTTTCATACAGCGCCTTTATCGGAGCACTCAAGAAGAAGGAGATAGCCATCAACAGAAAGATGCTCGCCGAGATGGCAGCAACCGAACCGGAGGCCTTTGAGCGCCTGGTAACGGAAGCAAAGAAAGTATAGCCCCCTACCCCCGACCAACTCTCACCGCCCCACAAAGGGGCGGTTTTGTTATGCGTACCAGGGCAGCGCAACAACACGGAGTATGACGGCAATAAGAAGGAACCAGAAGAGGGCGTGGGTCGAGTGATAGAGCACCTTCCTTATCCACGCCGACATGCGTACACCGCGCATTAAGAACTCAACGAGATCCAGAAGCCATGTCGCGGGCAGTACCACGTAGGTGAATATGATATGAAGAGCGAGATAGATGATCTCGACAGTCATCAGGTCGGTCTCTCCCTGTGTAATAAGAGCAATGTAGTCAGGCTGTGTTTGTACCAGGTACCACACTACGAACCCGGGTATAAGTACCTGCATGAGAAATTCATGTGGTGTGCGCCGCTCTCCTGATGAACCTCTTCTTTTGTTCCAAATGGGTACCCTCATGTTCGTGAAGCAGTGAAACAACACCGATAGAGGAGGTAGCCACAATACGCGCCAATAATGTCAATCACGATATCCTTGGCCGTATCCTCCCAATACCCGATGGGTAGTCCGTTACCGGCAAGCTGCCAGACAACAAACTCATACCCCTCCCAGAGGATGCCGATGACGAGGCCGGCAAGCAGTGCCGCGAGCAAGGGCGTGGTCCTGTCACGGATATTCTTGAACCATTCAATATGGTATATGACCCAGATGCCGGCAAGACCGAGCCAAACACCTCCGAGAAAATGCATGGGAATATCGAGCCAGCGATACTGCCAATACCAATAGTACTGCTCGGCTGCAAGATGAAAGAGGGTAATGCCCCATATGAGAAAAAAGAGTACTGCAGGTATCCGTTCCGTCGACATGCGCATGGGGAGAGTATACCACGGCATGTACCCTTCCTCTGTGCATACCGGGCTACACGCAAAAAGACCGCCCATGCGGTCTCTTTGCGGGGTGCGAAACGGTACTGCCCTAGTATATCCTAGGTGGGCACCTTGTTGACCCGTTTCTTTGAAGTTCTCTTGTGAAGACCTTCAGTGACACGGACCTATACCGGTTCCCTGCAGTGATGTTTGAGGACAATACGTCTCGTCACCCGTCACCATTTTAGCACATCTGCGGTACGAGAACAGTGCCGCGCACATGTGTGTATCTATTCGAGTATACCGTCGAGATTGACGTCGTAGAGTATACTTTCCGCCACGAGACGATATTCGACAACCTCCTTTTCACCAAACCACAGAGCCAGTTCCTGCTTCGCCTCGTCAACGGTTCCTGAGGCGTGGATGAGGTTTCGTATCGCTCGGTCATCAGTATCCGCCATGCTGTAGCTGTCGAGTACGAAGTCGCCACGAATGGTACCTACGTCACTGCTGCGTGGTTCCGTGCCGCCGACGAGTTTGCGGACCAGTTCGACCGCGTGCGCCCCTTGCCAGACCATGAGTACCGCAGGACCGCTGGTCATGTAATTCTTGAGGCGCTCAACCACCGCATTGCCGATGACGTTCGGGTCTTCGCTCGGGGGTGTCTGCCCCTTCTTCTTGTATGATTCAATGGCCTTCTCGCCAACCTTCCGCTTCCATTCGGGATCAAGTGTGTAATGCTCTTCCACCTGGGCCGCGTCCGGCACCATGAACTTTAGGCCAACGAGCTTGAGACCTACCCGCTCGAAACGCCCTACGATCTCTCCTATGAGAGAGCGCTGGACACCATCTGGTTTGATAATGACAAGCGTACGTTCTTTACGATGATCTGACATAACGTAATGGTGTTACCTGGTATAAATGACAACAGTATACACTACCCTGCACATAGCGACACGCGCCTATGGCAAGGTGAGTATGAGCGGCTTGCCGTCAGTGATAGCGATATCATGCTCGAAGTGCGCGGAGCGTGAGCCGTCCTTGGTGGTAACGGTATAACCGTCGCGTTCGAAGACCACGGCACCCTTCCCTTCATTCACCATTGGTTCGATGGCTATCACCATACCGGGCTCTAAGACGGGGCCCGTTCCCTTGGCGCCAAAGTTAGGGACTTGTGGTTCTTCGTGTACGGCGTGGCCGACACCATGACCGCAGAGGTCACGGACCAGCCCGAAGCCTTCCTTACGTACATATTCCTCGATAGCGTGACCGATGTCACCTACATGGTTCCCTGCTCGCGCGGCTTGAATACCCTTCATCAAGGCGTCTTCAGTGACGCGCAACAGGCGCGCGGCCTCCGCATCAATGGTCCCAACAGGAAACGTCCTTCCGGCGTCGATAATAAGGCCGTCCCGCTTGATACCAAGGTCAAGGCCGATGATATCGCCCTCTTTGAGGGTGTAGGAGAGTTCGGTAGGAATGCCGTGCACAACAACATCGTTTGGTGCGACGCATAACGCACATGGGTAGGCACGCGGGGCGCCGAACGGTCGGTACCCTTTGAACGCGGGTTCGACACCCGCCTCCTCGATGAGTTCGCAAGCATATGCTTCTAATGCATCGGTCGTGACTCCCGGACGAACCCGTTCACCCAACGTAGCGATGAGCTGCGCATGGAGCCGCCCAAGTTCGCGCAACTGCATCACTTCCTCCGGGGTCTTGATAGACATGGTGTTTATATGCCGAGAGCATTCAGAATGTCGCGGTTGACCTCCTCTATGGTCTTTGAGCCGTCCACATGTATGACTCTGTAGTATGGATTCTCCTCAAAGAACTTAATAGCAAGGGACACGTCACGACGAAACCACTTGAGCCGCTCCGCAACCTTCTCATGCGTATCATCAAACCGTTTACGGCCTTCTACCAATCGTTCGACAATGGTCTCGTCATCAAGGTCAAAGACAACGACGGTTGGCTGTTTGCGTTCATAAAAGGTGAATGCTGTGTGAAGTATGGGTGACTCTTCGGCTCTGCGAGGAAAGCCATCAGTGATGATGTGGTCGTTGCCGGTCACACCCTCTATGAAGAGCGAGCCCCATATCCATATCGGAAGGAACCCCGGAGCAAGTCCTCCCTCGGAGAGGACCTCTTTGATCTTGTGCTGGGTGTACGTGTCACCCTCCATGAACTCGCGAAACTTCTCACCCGTCTGGAAATAATGCACCGGATGCTCGGTATCATTCTTCTCTAAGTATTCTTTCAGCAGTTTTGCCTGTGTTCCCTTTCCGCACCCCGATGGGCCAATAAGAATGATGGTCTGAAGTTCCATTGCTATAGTACGTTAATGAATAGTGGTGACGACAACTCACACTGTAGCACATGAAGTGCGTTCGAGTAAGCTTCGATTGCGCTCTTTGACCGGTAAACGGTCTCTCATTAGTATTCTCGCACGGAGATCTGGGCATCGATCTTGCGGACGAGATCAAGTACCACGGTGACGGTAATGAGGAGGGCGGTACCGCCAATGGCGAGTGCCCCGTATCCGGTGACCGCCGTCATTGCAAGCGGGAGTACGGCGATGGCACCGAGGAAAACGGCGCCGACGAGAGTGATGCGGGTGACGATAGTGCCAAGGTACTCTGCTGTTGCGGGGCCGGGGCGTACACCGGGCACGAATGCACCGGACTTCTGCAGGTTATTGCTCACGCTCTGCGGGTCAAAGGTCACTGCGGTGTAGAAGTACGTGAAGCCAACAACGAGAAGGAAGTACACGGCAGAATAGAGCCATGTGTTATCGAAGAACATACGTAGCCAGCCGGTGATCATCAATACCGTGCTATTTGTTGAACCAACAAAGAACTCCAGGATCATCTGTGGGAACAAGATGATCGAAATAGCAAAGATGATGGGGATGACGCCCGCTTGGTTGACGCGGAGCGGCAGGTACGTGGATACACCTCCGTAACTCTTTCCGCCACGGACCTGTTTTGCATACGTAACGGGAACCGGGCGCTCGGCTTCAGTGACAGTCACTACCGCGGCGGTGACCAGTATTGCTGCAACGATGAAGCCGATGTAGAGGGGTATCTGTGCGGGCTCAAATGTGGCAAAGATGAATTGACTTGCAGTGGTTGGAAGTGTCGCAACGATACCTGCAAAGATGATGATGGATACGCCGTTTCCGATACCAAATTCGCTGATAAGCTCACCGATCCACATAAGGAGGATGGAGCCGGTCGCGACAACGGTAACATTTACGATGAATGTGAAGGGGTCCATGTCCACGATGACACCCTGGCGGGAAAGCAAGACCAAGAAACCAAATGCCTGGATGAATGCGAGCGGTATGGTGAGTAGACGAGAATACTGCGTGAACTTTTGCTTACCCGCCTCCCCCTCTTCGGTATTAAGCGCCTTTATCTTCGGCGACATGATGGTCATGAGCTGCATGATGATGGCAGCGGTGATGTATGGACCGACACCGAGCATGACGATAGACAGGTTTGCAAGACCACCTCCTGAGAACAGGTTCATGAAGCCAAAGAGGTCATTGTCGAGGAGGAATGCTTCGAGTGCGAACCTATCCATGCCCGGAATAGGGATGGTTGCAAGAATACGGAACACGACGAGTGCTCCGAGAATAAAAAGGATGCGCATCCGGAGATTCTCGTCCGTGAATATCAGCTTTATCTTGTGTATGAATGTCGACAGCATGTGTATCAGTATACCTCCCAGAGACCCACAGCGGAACTGTGCGCAACGCCTCTAGAGCACGTCGCCTCCCGCCTTTACAATGGCCTCTTTTGCCGATGCGGAATACTCACAATCGGCGAGGGTTATTTTCTTGGTGAGCGTACCCTTTGCGAGCACTTTGACAGCGGGTACTCTGCCCGCCTTGGCGTTCACGAGGCCTTTGGCGACAAGTTCCTTGGGTGTCACGCGATCACCTGAAGCAAACGTGCTCTCAAGAGCAGCGAGGTTCACGGCGACAGGCCGCACCCTGGCGACATTTACCGTCCGGGCCCTGTTCTTACCATGTCCACGGCGCTTCGGTATGCGCTTGATAGTGTCACGCTCGGCAGGACGAAGCTTGCGTCCCGCTCGCGCTTTCTGGCCTTTTGTGCCTTTGCCGCTCGTCTTGCCGCGCTTTCCTCCTCGACCTATTCTGCGGGCTTTCTTTATGCCTTTGCTTTGATGAAGTTGGTGTAGTTGCATAGGCCTATGTTACTTATCTGCTTTGACCACCTTGGTCTTTGCGGGTGCTTTCTTTTCCACCTCTTTCTTCGGTGCCGCCTTTTCTTCTTTTTGGGCGGGTGCCGCGACCTTCTTTGCCGGGGCCTTCTTCATCTTGTGCGGAACGGCTTTCAGCTTCTCCAAGGCAACGACGGTGGCACGAGCATTGTTGAGCGGATTCTTGCTTCGGGTCAGTATCTTGCCTGAGACATGCTTGACGCCTGCCATTTCAAGGACGGTGCGTACTGCAGACCCTGCCTTCAGACCTTTGCCCGGTGTGGGGATGAGCAAGATGGCGGAAGAGCCGTACTTGGAATGCACCTCGTGCGGTATTGAGTCCCCTTCTGTGATAGGTACGGTGATGAGGTTACGCTTCGCGTCATTCGTAGCTTTTTCTATGGCAAGTGCGGTGTCGCTCGCTTTGCCCAGACCTACGCCGACCTTTCCTTTGCCGTTTCCAATGACGATGGTCACACTGAACGAGAAGCGGCGGCCTCCTGCTACAACACGGGTCACGCGTCGTATGCCGAGTATCTTATTCTCAAATTCACTGCGCTGACGAGGAGCACGGTCACGGCGAGGGCGTCGACGACCGTCCCTTCCCTGCGCATCACGCCGATCACCTCCCCGATGAGGAGGTCGGTCCGAACCTTGACGTACCGGAGCCCCTGCGGCACGTGCCGGTGCGCCTGTCTTTACTTCCGCTTGTGTATTGGTTGTTTCATTCATAGGCGTATTAGAATTTGAGGCCGGCCTCACGAGCACTATCAGCCAATGCCTTTATTGAGCCGGTGTAGAGAAAGCCTCCTCGGTCAAAGACGACTGCTGTCACCCCCGCATCGACTGCTTTCTTTGCTATCGTGGTTCCTACCGCGCACGCTCTGTCGCGTGGCGTTGCCCCTTCGACACTGCGGGAATCCACCGCAAACAAGGTAACACCCTTTATGTCATCAATGAGCTGCGCGTACAGGTTCTTGTTGCTCCGGTAGATAGCAAAGCGAGGACGCTCTGCAGTGCCGGAGACCTTCGCGCGAATACGCGCGTGTCGCCTTGTCCTTTTTGTCGTCTTTGGATTCTCCTGTTTCATGGTCGTATGCGTTATGAGGCCTTCTTGCCCTGCTTACGCAGTATCACTTCATCACTATAGTGGAAGCCCTTCCCCTTGTACGGCTCCGGCTTCTTCTTTGCCCGCACGTTCGCGGCAAACTGCCCCACGACTTCCTTATCGATACCGGAGAGGGTCAGTTCGTTCTTCTCTACAGTGGCGTTGATGCCTTCGGGAAGCTTCATCACGACCGGATGGCTGTAGCCAACCGAAAGTGTCAGGTCGCGACCGGTGACTGACATACGATATCCAATACCGTCGAGGATGAGCTTCTTGCTGTACTCCTTGTTCACACCGGCGAGCATGTTCTTGAGGTGGCTCGCATAGGTTCCCCAGAGCGCTTTTGCAGTGCGTGATCCGGCCGCCGGAGCTACCGTGACCTCGTTGTCTGACACAGTGATAGAAACGTCCGGGTGCACCTCCTTGGTGAGTGTGCCGAGGGGACCCTGAACAGTGAGAACACCGTCATTCATGGTGACTGTGGTCTTTGCCGGTATGGCTATGGGACGTTTGCCGATGCGACTCATGATGTGTGTATTACCAAACCTCAAAGAGGGGTTCGCCTCCTACGTTAGCCTTTCGCGCTTCGTCACCAAAAAGGATGCCCTGAGGTGTTGAGAGGACGAGGTACCCTGTTCCCCCGCGTACCGTGCGGATATCGGAGACGCGCAGGTAACTCCTTCGACCCGGCTTGGAAATGCGGCGGGCATCGTTGAACTTGTATTCCCCTGCCTCTGTCTTACCGAGTGTCAGTTCGAGCACCTTAGTGGTCTTCTTGCCGTGGGTTGCTACGTCAGACAGTATGCCCCGCTCCTTGAGCTTATTCGCTATGGCATGCTTCAAGGACGACTGCGGCACCGTCACGGCATCGCGTCCTGTTGCACGAGCATTCTTTATTCGAACAAGCATGTCTGCGATAGGATCGGTCATAGTAGATTACCAGCTAGATTTCTTGATACCGGGTATGTGACCCTCATTGGCAAGTTCACGGAAACAAATGCGGCAAAGGTCAAAGTCGCGCATATACCCTCGCTTGCGGCCGCAACGGAAGCACCGGTTCACCTCTCGTGTGGTGAACTTTGCTTTCTTCTTACTGCGCGCTATGACTGATTTTTTTGCCATGTGGTCTAAAAATAAAATGCCCGACGGGCTTGGCGCATGGAAGCAGTCTTGGTGGCGTATCTGTCGTGTCTGTCGTTCGCCCCAACTTACGACCATCGCATATCTACCGAGGTGGCATTACTGTGCGTAACGACCGGGAACTCTGTAGCGTGGGAGCATAGTAGCAAAAGGGCCGTGCACTGTCAAATCGATACGCATAACGCAAAAGAGGCCAGGGGCCCCTTGCTTCGTTATGCGGTCTTCAGTGGCAGACCTATGTGCCGGAGGTATGCTTCCGCCTCCTTCTTGCTCTTTGCGGTGGTGACGATGGTCACCGAAAGGCCGAAGACGTCACGCTGGTCCTCATCTGAGGTTTCAGGGAAAATGGTGTGCTCCTTGATGCCGATCGTGATGTTACCGAGCTCATCGATAGAAGCGGGGTTGAGGCCTCGAAAGTCACGAGTGCGGGGGAAAGCGATGTGAATGAGTTTATCAAGAAAGTCCCGCATGCGCTCGCCTCGGAGAGTGATCTGGTACCCCACGATGTCACCCTCACGAACTTTGAAAGACGCGACGCTCTTCTTGGCTCCCCTCGGGGCAGCTTTCTGACCCGTAATGCGCGCTATCCTGTCTTGTATCAACTCGACCTTCTTGGGGTCAGATATCTTGCCGATACCGGTTGAGACGATGATCTTCGTTACCTTGGGCGTCTGCATCGGATTCTTGTAGCCAAAACTACCCTTCAGTGAGTCAAATGTTGCTTTTTGTCGTTCTACGTATGTCTGCATGGTGGTATTGGTTACTTGAGCTTGGCACCGCTGCGCTTCGCCACTCGCACATTCTTCTTGCCCTCACGGACGATACCAACGCGCGTCGGCTTATTCTCCTTCGGGTCCAGTATCTGTACGTTCGACACGTGTATCGGTGCAGACACAGGCACGATACCCCCTCCTTGCTTGGTGTCCCGCTTGGTCTTCTGGTGGCGCTTCTGAATGTTCATGCCCTCAACAATGACCTGTGAGGTGCGAGGGAACGCGCGCAAGACTTTGCCGGTCTTCCCTTTGTCCTTGCCTGCGAGCACACGCACGTTGTCTCCTTTGTGTATCCTCATGGTGTTTACAATACTTCGGGGGCGAGCGACGCTATCTTCTGGTAGCCGAGCTCTGCTATCTCGCGCGGTATCGGACCAAAGACACGGTTCGCACGAGGCTCCTTCTTGTCCTTATCTATGATCACGACCGCATTCTCATCAAACGCTATATATGAACCGTCCTTGCGTCGTGTCGGCTTTGTTGTGCGTACCACAACGCCGTACAAGACATCCTTCTTCTTCACCATCTTGCGTGGTTCCGCGACTTGCACCGCCAGGACCACCACGTCACCAATTCGTGCGTAGCGACGCTTGCTTCCTCCAAGTACCTTGAATATCCTGCCTATCTTGGCTCCGGTGTTGTCGGCTATCTTCACGATGGACTGTGGTTGTAACATGGTAGTACAGTTGAAACATTATGCGACGACTTTGAAGGTCTTTTTCTTGCTGATAGGCCGACACTCCGTAATTTCCACTTTGTCGCCCTCCTTCTTGGTGTTCCCCGGGTCATGCGCATGGTATCGCTTGACGCGCTTGATGAACTTGCCGTACTTCGGGTGCTTCACGAAGCGTGTGACCGCAACGACAATGGTGTCCTGCATCTTGTCAGATACCACTACGCCCGAGAGTGTCTTCCCTTTTACAATAACTGTTTTGTTTGCTTGTTTGGTTTCCATGGTGACTATTTAGCGGACGTTTCTGCTTCACTGCGCGTCGACCCGAGTAAGAAGAGGATCCTTGCGATGTCCTTGCGAAGCTTGACCCCTTCCTTGGTGTTGCGGGTCTTGCTTCCCTTCATGCTGAAACGAAACTCACGCAATGCTTCACGGTTCTCAGCAAGCAACTTCTTGAGCTCATCGTGGCTCTTGGTGCGAAGGTCTTCCATTGTCTTTTTTTGCTTGCTCATGGTTGCTAGGTATACCATGCGGCGTCGTGTGCCGCAACTTATCGCTCTCGCTTTACAAAACGTGTCTTTACCGGTAACTTTGCGCCCGCCTTGCGCAGTGCTTCACGGGCTATCGCTTCACTCACACCGTCGACCTCGAAGAGGACTGTGCCGGGAAGCACTGGCGCTTCGTACGCTTCGACATCTCCCTTTCCCTTACCCATGCCCACCTCTGCGGCCTTCTGCGTGTAGGGGCGTGCAGGAAAGATGCGGATCCATGTGCGGCCATTCTTTCCCATGGCCCTGCTGATGGTTCGACGAGCCGCTTCGATCTGGTTGCTGCGGATGCGACCCTGCTCCATCGACTTGATACCGTAGGCGCCGAACGCTACCGTAAGACACCGCGTGGCGTTGTGACGATACTGCATGCTCGAGCGTCCCCGCTGTTGCTTGCGATATTTGACCTTTTTCGGTATCAACATGGTAGTGTGTTATGCGTTATTCTCCTCACCCTCAAAGACATCACCCTTGTATATCCAAACTTTGATGCCTACGAGTCCGGTGTACGGAAGGTATGCCTCAGCGCGGGCGAATTCGATGTTTGCACGGAGGGTCTGAAGCGGTACGCGCCCCTTCTTTATCTCCTCACTCCTGCTCATTTCGGCGCCGCCAATGCGTCCCGCGAGGGCAATGCGTACACCCTGAACTTCGCGGTTTGCCATCACCTTATCAATGGTCTGCTTGAGTACGCGGCGGAACGGCATTCGCTTCTCCAAACTCTCAGCGACCATCTCGGCAACTATCTGAGCATTCGCTTCAGGATTGCGGACCTCCTCGATGTCGATCTTTATCTGAGGCGTCTCGGAGAGACGCATCCCTGCGAGCTTTTTCTGTACATCCTTGTTAAGGCGAATCACACCCTCCCCTGAACGTCCGATGAGCATACCCGGGCGAGAGGTCTTGATGATGATCCTGAGTGCATTCGCGTCCCGCTCCATCTCAATGTCCGCGACGTACATGCCCTTCAAGCGCTTCTTGAGCCACTCGCGGAGCAAGGTGTCGGTCTTGAGGTACTCTCGGAAACGAGCGCGGTCACGAACGAACCAGCGATCCTTCCAGTCGCGTATGATGCCGAGTCTCTGTGAATATGGGTGTGCTACGTGGGTCATGATGTGGAAGTGTTCGTACTATTTTGCGTCAGCCGTTTCTGTTTCTTTCTTCTCCGGGGCTTTCTCCTTCGTCGCTGCCGGAGCTTTCTTCTTGGCGACAACGGGAGCAGTCGGGGTCTTCGGAGCATTCGTGCGACCAAGGGTCACGCGAATATGTGAGGACTCTCTGTTAATGGGTGACGCTCGTCCGAACGCACGTGGCATGTAACGGACGTAGGTGAGTCCTTTGTCTACCGTGATGGTCTGTATGAAAAGGTCGCTTTCTTTGACAGCAACGTCCTCCTGACGCGCATTCGCCACAGCAGACACAATGAGCTTGCGTAGGACGGGTGCAGCTTTGTTGGGCATATGAGAGAGCATTGCGAGTGCTTCTTCAACGTTCATACCACGAACAGCATCAGCGATGAGCCGTACTTTGCGAGGTGCCTGTCTGTTGTTCTTGAGAAATGCTTTCATGGTCTACGTACTACCTATTTTGCGCTTGCCGCTGACTTTGCCGCCTTTGCTGCTGCTATTTCGGCTGTCTTGCGTGCTTGTTCAAGCTCCTTCTGGATCTTTCCGCCGTGTCGCAGGAACTTTGTGGTCGGGGAGAACTCTCCGAGCTTGTGTCCCACCATCTCCTCCGTGCACAGCACCTCGACGTGGGTCTTGCCGTTGTGAACGCCGAACGTGAAGCCGACCATCTCCGGAGCTATGGTGCATGAACGGGACCATGTCTTAATGACACCGGTCTCTTGTGCTTTCTTACCCTCTATCTTTTTCAGAACGCGAGGGTCAACGTATGGTCCTTTCTTCAGTGATCGTGACATGATGATAAGAAAAATGCTCGGTTTCGAGCGTGCGCACATACTACGCAACGCTCATGGTCTTGTCAATTTTACTATCTACCCTTTCGCTTACCGACCTTGCGACGGGATACGATGAGTGCATTGCTGTACTTCTTCGGTCGTCGGGTCTTCATACCTTTACCGGTCGGCTTGCCAAATATGCTTCGGGCGCGGCGGTGGCCCCTACCCTGGCGGCCTTCACCACCTCCGTGTGGATGGTCAACGGGATTCATCGCGGTACCACGCACGGTCGGCCGTTTGCCAAGCCACCTACTCCTACCGGCCTTGCCAATGGTCAGAAGCTGGTGTTCCTCGTTCGAAACGACGCCGATAGTGGCCCATGCATTGCTGTTCACCTTTCGTACCTCGCTTGAAGGCATCTTGAGGTGTGTATGGGTGCCGTCTTGCGCCACGATGGTAGCGTAATTGCCTGCACTCCTTGCGATTCGCGCGCCCGCACCCGGTTTGGTCTCGATGTTGTGTATCTCAAGGCCGATAGGTATCTCACGCATCGGCATACGTACACCGACGGTGGGCTTGCCTGTCTCGGTCGCGATGAAGGTGTCACCAACACGCATTGCTTTGTGGGCGATGGTGTAGCGTCGCTCACCATCAGCGTAGCAGAGGAGTGCGATGTAGGCGCTGCGGTTCGGGTCGTATTCAATGGTCTCGACCTTTGCGGGGATGTCCTTCTTGTCGAACTTGAAGTCGATGGTGCGGTACTTGCGCTTGTGCCCACCGCCGAGGTGACGGGACGTGATGCGTCCGGCACTGTTCCTGCCGACTGCGCGCTTGCCACCCTTCACGAGTTTCTTGTGCGGCGAGCTCTTGGTCACCACCGACTTGTACGAGCGGGTGGTCATGTGGCGGCGCGATGCGGTTGTTGGTCGGTACTTTTTCATATGTTATGCGAGATCGATCTTGTCACCTTTTTTGAGAAAGACATACGCCTTCTTCATTCCGGTCTTTACTCCTCGGCGGCCTCGAAAACGGGAAACGAATGCCCTCGGACGTTTGGTGACCATGTTCACTTTGCGAGGGGTCACATTGTACAGTGCTTTGACGGCCGCGACCACATCTCGTTTTGTTGCGTCTTGGGAAACCTCGAATACGTAGGTGTGATTCACGGTCATGTATGCCGCCTTTTCGGTGATACGCGGGGTCTTGATGATGCGGGTTGGCACCTTGGTCAAGGCAGCACCACCTCCGCGAATGGCCTTCGCCGGTTTCTTCTCCTTGGGCTTGTCCGCTTTCTTGGCAGGAGCCTTCTTCGTGGACACCTCCTTTGCGGCTTGCTCTTCTTTTTTGCTGAATATAGCCATACGTCTGTACTATTTGCTTTCCTTACCACCACGCTTCTCGAGTTCCTCAACCGCAACCGGTGCCGGTGTGAGTATGAGGTACTTGTGCTGCAACAACAGAGCCGGGTTAAGGTTCCGCACCTCCTCCAATGTCACGTTGCCCATGTTGCGAAAACTCTTGTATGTTGCGTCGTCCGAACCAACCACCGCTATGAGTGCCGCGTTATTCCGTTTGGTTGCAAGAGCATCAAATCCCTCGACCCCGGAAAGTGTAGACAGTACCGTCTTTGCCTCCTTCGTCTTTGGCTGTTCAAAGGCGAGTGAGTCAAGGAACAGCACTTCGCCATCCTTGAATTTCTTGGAGAGCACTGCGTAGAGGGCCTTCGTGCGCATCTTCTTGTTGACCTTCCTGCTGTAATCACGCTCGTTACGAGGACCGTGAGCAACACCGCCGGTGCGCCATATCGGTGAGCGTCGGGAACCATGGCGTGCGCTGCCGGTACCTTTCTGCTTCCAGGGCTTTTTGCCCGTACCGGATACTTCGCTCCTGTCCTTTGTGTGTGCGATGGGTGTACGCGCATTGCCTTGCATGGCGACCACCACTTGGTGTACGAGATCCGGGTTCCATGTCACACCGAAGACTGCTTCGGGGATCGTTACCTTACCCGCCTCCTTCCCTTGTGTGTTGTACAGTGTTGCATCCATGTTCATGTGTGTTATATGCCGCGAACCTCTACGAGCGTACCCTTACGGCCCGGTACCGCTCCCTCGATGTACAAAAGGCCCTGCTCCGTATCGATACCAACGACCTTCAGGTTCTTCACGGTCACGCGACGGCCTCCCGTGCGACCGGCCATACGCATACCCTTGGGTACCCTGCGACGAAGACCGCCACCGATAGAACCGGGGCTTCGCTCAGTGTGCTTTTGACCATGTGTACGTGGACCGCCGGAAAAATTGTGGCGCTTGACCACTCCTTGGAATCCTTTTCCTTTCGAGAGACCTGAAACGACCACCATATCACCGACTGCGAAAGCATCACCGACCGTCACCTGTGTGGCAGGCTCAACGGTTGCCGCTTCGTCATCTTTAAGACGTAGTTCGCGGAAATACTGAAAGTTTCCCTTTGTTCTCTGGGCTTTGTTGACGTTCTTCTCTTTCCTGTCGCCGAAACCGAATTGCACGGCCGCGTAGCCGTCCTTCTCTTTGGTCTTCACCTGGGTCACCGTTGCGGGACCCGCGGCAAGGACAGTAGCGGGGTGTACCCGACCTTCCTCGTCGAAGACCTGCGTCATGTATTGTTTTGTTGCAAGTATGTACTTCACAGTAGTAGATAACAAAAAAAGCTACACGGAACCTGAGGCCTGTGCGGCTTGAAGGTCCAGTGGTCCCGAGCACACTGCATACGGGACATGGCATCTTACATTGTTGTACGCCATAGGACAGAAGGCCGGTACACGTAAGAACACTATGAGCCCATGCACTATACACTAGGTATATTTGCAATGCAAGTTTTTGTGCGACCGCAGGTGCTTGTGCGCTCCACTGCCGCCGCCAAAGTCGCGACCATCGCAAAAACACCGCCATACGGCGGTGTTTTTGCGATGCTGTCCAGTGGACTAGTTCATCTTTACATCGATGTTCACGCCTGAAGGGAGCGAGAGGTTCGTGAGAGCCTCGACTACCTTCGGATCAGGGTCCATGATGTCGATCACACGCTTGTGCACTCGCATCTCGAATTGTTCTCGCGCATCTTTATGAACGAATGCCGCGCGGTTGACCGTGTATTTCTTTATCTCCGTCGGCAACGGGATCGGTCCGACCGTCTTGGCTTCGTATCGCAAAGCGGTGTCCATGATCTGCTTGATACTCGCGTCGAGTATCTTGTGCTCATAGGCACGCACGCGAATGCGGAGTTTGTTTCCCTCGCTTTCTGCCGACGCCTTTGCGTTCTTTTTGCCTTTAGGTGCCTTTTCTGTTGCCATAGGAGTGTTGATTACAGAGCGAATTAGGCTGTGATCTTGGTGACCACACCGGCGCCGACCGTCTTTCCGCCTTCGCGGATGGCAAAGCGCTGTTGCTCCTCGAGGGCGACCGGCGCGACAAGCTTGACCTTGAAGGTAACCGTGTCGCCGGGCATGACCATTTCAACACCCTCCGCCAAGGTGACCTCGCCAGTCACGTCTGTGGTGCGAATGTAGAACTGTGGCTTGTACCCTGTGAAGAACGGTGTGTGCCTGCCTCCCTCCTCCTTCTTGAGGATGTACACCTCTGACTCAAATTCGGTGTGAGGGGTAACGGTGCCGGTCTTGGCGAGTACCTGACCGCGGTGCACATCGTCCTTCTTTGTGCCACGAAGCAGAATGCCTGCGTTGTCACCTGCGCGACCTTCGTCGAGCTGCTTGTTGAACATTTCGATACCGGTGATGGTGGTCTTGGTGGTGTCCTTGATACCAACGATCTCAATTTCTTCACCAACCTTGACGATACCGCGCTCGATACGACCGGTCACGACCGTACCGCGTCCTTCGATGGAGAATATGTCCTCGATAGGCATAAGGAACGGCTTGTCGGTCTCACGCTTCGGCTCCTCAATGAACGTGTCGAGGGTATCGATGAGCTCAAGTATCTTCTTTGCCCATTCATCCTCGGCGTCCTTTGCGTCAAGCGCCTTGAGGCCGGAACCGCGCACTATCGGCACGTTCTTGCCATCAAACCCGTTTGCGTCCAAGAGCTCACGAAGCTCCTCCTCGACGAGGTCGAGCATGTCCGCATCATCGACCATGTCGCACTTGTTGAGGAATACCATGATGCGGGGTACACCGACCTGGCGAGCCAAAAGTACGTGCTCGCGTGTCTGAGGCATGGCGCCGTCAGTGGCCGCGACCACGAGGATGGCGCCGTCCATCTGTGCGGCACCGGTGATCATGTTCTTGATGTAGTCTGCGTGTCCCGGAGCGTCTACGTGCGCGTAGTGCCTGTTCGGGGTCTCGTACTCCGAGTGGTGGAGAGCAATGGTAATACCACGCGCCTTCTCTTCGGGCGCGTTGTCGATGCCGTCGACATTCTCCACGCGAGCGTTGTAGCCCTTGTCCTTCGCGAGCGAAAGAACGTGGAGGATGGCGGCTGTCGTGGTCGTCTTGCCGTGGTCGACGTGGCCGATGGTGCCTACGTTGACATGTGGCTTGGACCTGTCGAATACTTCTGCCATATGTTCAGTTAACTGTTAGTGCGCTCCTTGCGGAGGTGAAGGCGCGAGAACTGTTGCCTCAACCCCGAAAGGTGCGCTTTGTGAATAAAGCACCGAATGCACGCATACTCTTCCGGGTCTTGGGAGACGGACAAAGAGCCTCCGCACAACACAGAAAAAAATACGCGCAGCTGCGGTACCAAGCATACTAACGCAAGCGCCCCACAAGTCAAGCAAAAGGGGGCTTTTGCTTATACACAAACAATCCACAGGTTGTCCAGAGTGTCAGGAGGCGGGGCGAGCCTTGCATGCATCCTTCACTGGACAGGCGATCGCACCACAAAATCCCTCAGCAATGACCTCCCGGGCGAGGTCGGCGTCACCGCTCCTCACGACCGTACCTCCGGTCATGACGTGCACGTGTGTGGGAGTAAGGTGTTCAAGGAGTGATGGGTGATGACTGATGATAAGTACACCGGTGCCCTCTTCCCTAAGGCGCTCAACAGCTGAGAACACCTTTCGGAGTGCATCGACATCGACACCGGAATCTATCTCGTCGAGGATGGCGAATGTGGGTCGCAATGCCGCAAGCTGCAGTATCTCTGACAATTTCTTTTCTCCTCCCGACAAACCTGCGGTGATGGGGCGGTCGAGCAGATCATCCTTTATCCCATACTCGTGCGCTATGTCACGCAGACGGAGGTAGTACGCGAGCACATCGACCACCTCACCGGTGCGCGCCGTATGCACCTTATGAAGAAATGCGGCGAGCGTGATGCCTCCGACCTTGGGAACGTGCTGAAGTGACAAAAAGAGACCGAGTTGAGCCTTTTTTTCGACAGGAAGCCCGATGATATCTTCCCCATCAAGAAAAAGCCCACCCGTGGTCACGCGATAGTGTGGATGCCCCATCACGGCATTCACCAAGGTGCTCTTCCCCGAGCCGTTCGGGCCCATGAGCACTGAGATCGTACCGGCGGTGAGTGTGAGCGATGCATTGCGCACGACCTGCTTCCCTTCAGCTTCCACGCTGATGTTGCGTAATTCCAGTTGTGCTGTGGGTGATGTGGTCATACGTTCTTTGGTGCGCCGGTTTCCGCGCCGAGTGCGTCGTGAAGAGTGCGCAATGCGAGGAGCGCACACTTCTCACGACTGTCCGTAATAGGAATGCCGAGAAGCTGGTACATGTCGTCGGCTTGCAGCTTGGCGGCGTCAGCCGTGGTCATGCCACGCAGTCGCTCAGAGAGTATTGATGCGGCGGCCTGTGAGATGGCGCAACCGATACCGTCGAAAGCGACATCCGTGATGGTGCCATTGAGGAACGACAGCTCCAGTACGAGAGTATCGCCACACGAAGGATTCCTTCCCTTGATACTCACGTCCGGGTTTGCGAGCGTACCCTTGTTTCTGGGATGCTGCGCGTGGTCAAGTATATGTGCCTGGTAAATGTCAGTCATGGTGCTATATCGCAGTAGTCGCCCCGAATAGTTCTTTCACCTCTTTGACAGAATGCACGAGCCGGTCGATGTCTTCTTCCGTATTGTACAGGTATATACTTGCGCGCGCGGTCGCCGGCACTCTAAGTGCATGATGAAGCGGCAGTGCGCAATGGTGCCCTGCCCGTATCGCAACCCCGTTTCGCCCAGCTATCTCGGCGATATCGTGGGGGTGCACCCCTTCAAGGGTGAATGATACGACGCCAACATTGTGCTCGGGGGGTGCGGAAAATAGCTGTACGCCCTCTACTTCGCTGAGCGCATGCTGTGCGTATGCAGTAAGTCCCCGGACGTGCTCGTGTATCTCCGGGAGGCCGATGGCAGTGAGATATTCGACAGCGGCACCAAGCCCTATCGCTCCCGCAACGTTCTGCGAACCTGCTTCGAACCGTTCAACGCCCCGCGTCCACGTTGCTTCTGTAAGCGTCACGTCCTCAACTATTCCCCCACCAAAGAAGCCGGGCTCCAGGTCTGCAAGCAATGCCTCTTTCCCGTACAGCACGCCAATGCCGGTAGGGCCACACATTTTATGACCGGAGAAGAAAAGAAAGTCCGCCTCAAGCGCGCGCACATCAACGGGCAAGTGCCCGACAGCGGCAGTAGCATCAACGATGACGGTGGCGCCAACCTCGTGCGCTCTCCGGGCAATGCGCTGTACGTCCTGTATGGAACCAAGGACGTTGCTTGCAAGCATGACCGACACCACGGTGGTGCGTGCGTCGATGAGCGAATGTGCGGCATCATAGTCGAGCGCATTGTTGGGACCGAGAGGAACATGTCGCAACGCCAGCTTCTGCCGCTTTGCCAATTGTTGCAGCGGGATGAGCGCCGCGTGGTGTTCCATCACAGTCGTCACTATCTCATCCCCTTCATTCCATTGCCGTGAATGCTCAAGTGCGTAGGTGAGCATGTTGCTCGATGCCGTAGCGCCTGCGGTAAAGACGACCTCTGTCGGAGAGGCGCCAATGAACGTCGCAACCTTTGCCCTTGCATCCTCATACGCTCGTGTCGCTCGTTCCGCATCGCTGTAGAGCCCACGGTGCACGCTCGCGCGGTAGGTGCGATAGTACTCGTCCATCGCCTCAATGACCGAGAGTGGCGTAAGAGAGCTCGCGGTCGTATCGAGGTACGCGATACTGTGTTCGAGTGTTGGAAAATCTTTACGTACTGCGACAATATCCATAGTAACCACTAGTTAATACCCTCCTTCCATTTCGAGCTCGATGAGTTTGTTGAACTCAACGGCGTATTCGAGCGGTAGTGCTTTCGTAATAGGCTCGACGAATCCGTTCACGACCATCCGCACCGCCTCATCACGCGATAGCCCCCTGCTCTGGAGGTAGAACAGCTCCTCTTCGCCTATCTTGCCGATGGTCGCTTCGTGACTGATGGTGACATCGTCCTGCTTATTCATCACCGCCGGAAATGTGTTCGCCTCACTTGCGTCATCAAGAAGGAGCGAGTCGCATACGAGTGACGCCGACGCCCCTTTCGCCTTTTGTGAGACCTTGATGAGACCGCGGTAGTTCGCCACTCCCCCGTCCTTTGAGACCGATTTGCTGCGTATGGTCGACGTGGTGTTGGGTGCAAGGTGTATCGCTTTGGCGCCCGTGTCCTGCACCTGGCCTTTGCCAGCGAAAACCACACCGAGGTTGTCACTCTTCGCGCCTTCGCCCACGAGTACCGAGCTCGGGTAGAGCATGGTGACACCGCTTCCCATATTGCCCCCCACCCATTGTATCTCACCGTGTTCCTCGACAATGGCGCGTTTCGTATTGAGATTGTACGTATTATGCGACCAATTCTCGACGCTGATGTACTTCATCTTTGCCCCTTTTCCGACAAAAAGTTCTACGCATCCGGCATGCAGTGAGCTCGCATTGTAGCGAGGAGCGCTGCACCCTTCGATGTAGGTGACCTCCGCCCCTTCGTCGGCAATGATAAGGGTGTGCTCGAACTGCCCACTCGCCATGCGGTTCATGCGAAAGTATGCTTGGAGCGGCTGCTCGACCTTTACCCCTTTTGGTACGTAAATGAATGTCCCCCCACTCCACACCGCAGCGTGCATCATGACAAAGTAATGGTCGTCGACGGGTACACATCGGTCCATGAAGTATTTGCGCACCAGTTCAGGGTACTTGGCGACCGCGGTGTCCATGTTCTCGAAGATGACTCCTTGTTTCGAAAGATCTTCCTTGAGTTTGTGGTAGACCATTCCCGAGTCGTACTGCGCCCCTACCCCACCCAAATATTCTTGCTCGGCCTTTGGTATGCCAAGCTTGTCAAAGGTACTCACTATCTCATCGGGGAGCTCATCCCAGGTGGTCGATTCGGCGACTTCTGGATCAATATAGTACACGAGCCTCTCAAGATCGAGGCCGTCAAGCGCCGGCCCCCATTGGGGGATACGAGCGCTTTGCAACAAGTCATACGCACCTAGTCGCTTCTCGCGCATCCATGAAGGTTCGCCCTTCACAGACGCGATGCGTTCTACAAGCTCTCGATCGAGGCCGGTGGGGATGGTCAACGTGGTCATGTCACACCAGTATACGACCCCTGACCGGCATCGCAAAAACACGCATTACTGCATTGAGTCCGTTCACCTGCTTCCGTGCACTGCAAAACTCTTTGAGTCGAGGAGATGTACCGTAGCGCCTGCACCACTGAATGAGCGGTACATCAGACTGCCATGACAAAATGCAGGTCCACCGTTCCAGTAGTACTGTGGTTCACGCAGGTCAACCAGCAGGAAGCGTGCGCGCTCCTCGCCCGATAGCTGGTATACCAACTTCTCATCCTGGAAACAGGTCGTAGTGATGTATGCATGCCCGTTACCCGGCGCATGTCCCATGACAGTGGTGCGATACGCGACCAGATCACCGTATCCAACCGGCTGTTTGAAATCCAACAGCAATGTTCCGGTAACCGGAGGACGCCCCTCAGTACTTTGGGCAGCGGTGAGTGATGTCGCAAGATCTTCCATGCTCGACCGCACTATGTGGAGAACAAAGATGCCTACACTTATTACAAGCAATACTCCTAACACAGGCTGTATATGCTTCACATTGCGGGCCAAACTCGTATCGATCATGTCCTAAGCGTAACACGGAAACTAAGACCGTGTGCCCAATATCCCCATAAGGCAACACCTGTCGCAGTTATCTATACTATCAAGTACAATGACTGTCATGGACGGAGTCTTACGCTGCAGCCGCTATGCATTCGGGCCAAACCGGCTTCATTTTTGCGGTCCGGACGCGAATCGCGAGATATGGGACTATGTAAATGACGGTTTTACCGATTTTGGCTTGCAGAAACTGCTCATGGGGTTCGAGGCACTCTACCCATACCTCACTCATATCGCGCGGGAAAACCATATTGCCGACCCATTCGACCCACGAGTCGTCGAAGCATACTGGCTCGGCAATGACTTATTGAAGACCGTCGACAAGCGCAGTCTGCACCGCCACCTTTCCGAGGGATTGCGGCTGAAGGATAAACTCCCCATCACGACCTATCGCCTCCTCGAGTCACGCATCGGGCACGGCATGCTGCCAAACCACAACTACCATGTCATCAATGTACCAAAGCGCATGGGACACCAAGAGGTGGAGGCGGATACGCCGTTTATGGACTCATGTCGCGTAAGCTGGGGTACGGTAACTGCGGTCTCCGGGCCTTCTATCACTGTCGCGTACGCACCATTGTTGAAAGAAAATGGCGTGCTCTCTCTGGGGGCGCCGGTACACAAACGCATCGTTCGCCGCCTTGAGGCGGACTACGACATCGAGATGCTTACGCCGGGACAGCTGATCACGCTGCACTGGGACATCCCTTGCGAGGTCATCACCAAACGAGAGGCGGAACTGCTGCGGCGATACACCCTTGAGGCGATACGCATTGCAAATGCGCAGGACTGAGATTGACAGCGGGGCGCTGCCGGGCATACTGCCCTCAGATACACAACAGGGGAGGTGTGCTTTGAAGAAGCAAAAAACGGTCACTCCGGAAACATTCTGCTGGTACTATGCGGTCGGCTGTCTCGAGTCGCGGCACGCTGAAGGGACGCTCGCCCGCGACCTCTATGACATTGCCAACAAACACCTTAGAGAACGCACAATACCGCCACCCGAGCTTGTGCACGAGATATTCCCCCGCCCGTTTGAAGCACTGGGCGAACAATTGACGCTCGATGCCATGCAGACGTACTGGCGGGTCACGCACAGGGACCCAAAGGAAAATACACCGGTGCAGTACGCGGAGATCGTGGACCTGCACCCCGCCGACCCGCGACGTTCGGGGGTCTGGTACATGGTCACCTACACGGATGTAAAGACGGGACGGTCAGTTGACACCGTTGCACACAACACCCATGGCCTGCCGCTCCGTATCGGTGACACCGTCTATGTACACGGACACACCATTGCGGAGATCGCTAAGCCATAACAAGTAGATGCGAACGACACTCGTCGGCGACCCACACGGTCGCCGATATCTTTTTTAGTACCAAAAAGGCTTGCGTTTTCTTCTTTTTTGTAGTCAAATGCACCCATGAAAAGAAACACGGGAACGTTTACTCCACTCAGAACATCTATCACAACCTTCCTTTCGGGAATCGTTGCTGTGGTCGCCTTTACTATGGTTTCCTTATATGCCCACGGCCAAGCGCCGGGCTCGTACACGACCGAGAGCATGGACATCATCTACGAGGCAACGGCTGAGTATATTCCCCTGCTCCGTGCGCTGGCGAGAACCTATCGAGTGGCATATGAAGACGTCCATGTCGTCATGATGATCGAGTGTGGGGGATGTGAGAATGCCTCTACCTACGTGAGCCCACAGGGTGCCGTGGGCATCATGCAGGTGAAGCCCACCACTGCTCAGAGTGTCGACAGCGAACTTGCCGCACT
>SKIN01000007.1 GCA_007116405.1 Candidatus Kaiserbacteria bacterium
AGATTCGTGATAATTACCGGAGGAGGAAAGACCGCGAGGAGATACCAGGAGGCGGCACATTCTGTGAGCGTACTTACGCCTGATGACCTGGATTGGCTCGGGCTTCATGCCACGCGTCTGAACGGTCATCTGCTGCGTACCGTATTCCGTGATGTTGCCCATCCTGTCATCATTACGAACCCTGATGACGTACTCGATGTCCCCAAGAAGGCAAAACTCGTCGTAGCCGCTGGATACCGACCTGGCGCCTCTACCGATCTCCGTGCTGTACAAATAGCTGCCCACCTGGGTGCACACCGCCTCATCAACCTCTCCAACATCGACTACGCCTACACACAAGACCCTAATCAATATACGGATGCCAAACGTATCAAGGAGACAGACTGGGCTTCATTCCGAGCTCTCTTACCGGAACACTGGGACCCTGGTCTCTCAGCACCTTTTGACCCGGTCGCTGCACGGGAAGCAGAACGTGCGGGTGTCGAAGTGGCGATCATTAATGGCTCACGCCTCGGCCAAGTAGAGCGGTATCTGGGTGGTAAGCCATTCGTTGGAACACGCATACGGTAAGCGCGTGCTTTATCCATTGCAGCATCTTGCACACAGGTAGCAGTGTGCTATGGTCTGTTACGGAAGTACGCACGGGCACGACACTGAGGAGGGAGCACGATGTACGAAGTTCACTGCAGTACGAAGCATCAAACCACGTTTTTGTCCGACGTGGATGAGACGATCTGTCCGATATGTGGCAGTTATTACGGGGACGGACACCGGAACAGATACTCCGGTCACGATACATGTTCATTTACCATAAAGAAGCTGTTCGAGCAGCGACAGCCCAAGTCATCATACGCGGCACCGAGTAAGTGACCGCTTCCCCCGCACGCGCGCCGTGCGGGGTTTCGCTATATAAGCCCTTTCTCCTTCAGGAATGTGTCCACCGAATCGACAAGCTCTTGAATACCGGCGTCGTTGATGAGCAATACGTCCGCTTCTTGCATGGTTGCACGCAAATTCTGCTCACCACTTCGGGCGGCCTCCATTTCACGCTCTTCAGCGGCCTTAAATTCTTCGTATGACACATCATCCTTCGCGCTCCCGCGCACATGTACCCGTTTGTACCGCATCTCCATATCCGCATCGAGGGCAATGACCACCCCTCCCTTCTCGCGAATGAACCGCACTTCATCTGGCGTATATTGCGGTTCAAGAACCACCCTATCTGCACCTTCCGGTATGGTCGCAAACACAGCCTCCATGAGTGCCCGCGGACCTCTCGCCCTGTATTCATTTGCGAGCATATGCCGTGCCCCGCGATCGGGGTACAACTCTCGGCGCGTGGCCTCTTCCGCAAGGAACTCCGAAACAGACCGGCACACAAAACCGTGCCGGTCGCAGAGATGTTGGGTAATGGTACCCTTACCGGCTCCGTGAGTTCCTGTGATGCCGACAAGGATCATGACATTATCGCTTCTTATTCTTCCGCTTCTTTTTTCGCTTCTTTTTGCCACTTACGGCACCGGACTGTGGTTCAAGGGTGAATTGGTGTTGACTTGGTGGTGGCGTGGCGGTAGATGACGTTGTTACCACAAGCTCAGGAGCCTTTGCAGACTCGTTAGGAGACACTGCTGGGGTCGTTGTCTCTACAGGCTTTTGCGTGGCAGATTTCTTTTCGCCAACCAAAGTAGCTGCAGCGGCCTTTGCGTGCTTCTTCTCATGCTGATACGCCTCAACCGTCACCAGGAGTGGAGCTGCGAGAGCAAGTGATGAGTAGGTGCCGGCAAAGACACCCACCGCCAACGTGAGTGCAAAGAATGTCGTTGTCGGGCCACCGAATATGAGAAGTGCGGTCACCACAAAGAGAGTGGTCACAGATGTGTTGATGGACCTCGCATACGTTTGGGAGAGCGACCTCCCCACCGTATCGGCAAATGACTCCTCGACGCTCTCATCTTCGTTCTTTTTAAGGTTCTCGCGGACACGGTCAAAGATGACGATGGTGTCGTTCACTGAATACCCGAGAATGGTCAAGAATGCCATGACAATAAGCACGTCCACTTCGGCACCTAAGAAGTTGCCGAGTATCGCGAACATACCAAGTGGTATCAACAAGTCATGCGCAAGCACAAAGATGGCAATGAGACCGTAGGTCCATGAGGAAACGCCAGGCGCGTCTTCTTTCTCTTCTTCCTCCGTTCGTACGTTACGAAACGCGAAGGCAACATAAAGGATTATCAGGAGGATGACAACGGCAATGGCAACCAAGGCCTTGTTGCGCAACTCCTCACCGATGACCGGACCAACTGTGGCACGTCGACGCTCGATCATCTCCGAACCCTCGGGACTCAATGCACCCCTAACAAGCGTGTATTCCGCTTCGGTCACGTCGCGCATGCGCAGGATGTAGCCGTCCTGGTCTGATTTACGCAGGGAGAATCCTCCAAAGTCCAGTTCGGCGATGCGTCGCTCCAAGAGTGCTTGTTCCGGACGTTCACCGACGTACGCGACCTCAACAATTGTGCCGCCCGTAAACTCTATGCCAAAACGCAACCCCCACAATGCAAGCGCTATGGTCGCAACCGCAGCAAGTGCTCCGATGATAGTGAATATCCGCTTTCTGTTCTGAACGAAAAACATACTTATTTCTTATCGAAACCTGTCATGAGTAGAGCGGGCGAGCGGTCGGCGACATTGGTCAGAGAAAGTAGGAACAGTCTGGTGACCACGAGTGCGGTGAACATGGACACGATGATGCCGAGGCCAAAGACGAGGGCAAACCCCTGCACAATGGACGTACCGAACCAGAAGAGGATGACGGCACTGATGAGACTGGTGAAGTTGCCGTCACGAATGGGTGCCCAGGCGCGCCGCAAACCTTCCTGTACCGCATCCTGATACGGTAAGCCTTTTCGCAACTCCTCTTTCATACGCTCGAAGATAAGCACGTTCGCGTCAACTGCCAGACCTATCGACAACAAGAGTCCGGCAATACCCGCAGCAGTGATGGTGACCGGTATGTACATGAACATCGCCATGATCAGGATAAGATATACCGTAAGCGCCAGCACCGCGACGAGGCCCGGCACGCGATACCACGCAACCATGAATATGACGACGAGCGTGAGCCCTATGAGGCCCGCCTTGATACCTTTCTCCAGTATCTCCACGCCAAGCGTTGCTCCCACAGACTGGGTTGATGCGAGCTCAATGGGTACCGGTAATGCGCCGATGTTGAGGTTGCGCACCAATTCCTTCGCTTCTTCCGGCCTGAATCCTCCACTGATGACCGCTGTGCCGCCCAGGATAGGCTCCCGTATCACCGGCTGGCTCTTTAGGTCTCCGTCAAGGAATATCGCGAGCTGGCGACCTACATTTTCTCGTGTGATGTTTGCGAACAGCTCCCTGCCTTCCCTGTTGAAGTCGACCATGACAAGCGGCTCATTCACGAAGCCCCCTGCCCCCTGGCCGCTTGAGAACTCCAGACGTGACCGCTCCAGATACCTGCCGGTGAGGCCCGTTTCTATGTATACCGGCTCGGTAGAAGTACCCTCAGGTTCTCCTACAAGCTTGAACTCTAAAATGGGAGTTGCTCCAATGATATTTACCGCCTCCTCGAGGTCGGTCACGCCGGGCAACTCAACGATGAGCCGCTCCGTGCGGTCTGACGTGGAGAGAAAGCTTGCTTTCTGGACCTGCACCAATGGTTCGGACACACCAAAGAGGTTGGTCCGCCTTTCGATGACGTTACGAAGTGCTCGCATCGCATCATCTATTTCGTGAGGCTCCAGAGCACTGGTGTCTGCTTCGTAGACAAGATGGCTGCCACCTACGAGGTCAAGACCAAAGCGGAAATCACGCCCATCAGGGTCTGTCTGGGAGGAATACAGCGACCACGCAATATAGCCTGCAACGAGCAGTATGGCTACAGACCATGCGCGAACGACCGTGAGGTTCATACCTGTGCAGTATAGTGATTTTCAGCGAAGGCGCAATCAAAAGTCCTGCATCTTCGGATTCTTGAGTTCGTAGAGCGTCAAAAGGTTTTCAAACACCTTCGCAACGGTAATAGGCCCAATACCACCAGGTGTCGGGGTAAATAGTGCCGCTTTATCGGCCACAGCGGGGTCCGCGTCACCCACGAGGATCCCTCCCTGCTCACTCGTACCGGCGTCAAAGACCACAACACCTTCGCGGACCATGTCTGGCGTAAGCATGTGTGGCGATCCGGCACCCAGGATGATGACATCCGCCTCTCGTGAGAAATCGAGCAGATTCGGCGTACTACTGTCGGCAACTTGCACGTACGCTCCCAGACGGGTCGCCCATATCACCGACGGAGCCCCTACCAATTTACCCTTACCTACCACCAGTACCTTCTTGCCCGCCAAGGAAAGGCGATGTCGCTTCAGGATCTCAGCAAATGCCGCAACAACCGGTGGCTTGAACGGCAAGATGTCTTCTTCAAACTGCGTGTATGCCATGGTGCCGATGACATCAACATCGTGACTCAAGGGGTACAACTGCATCACCTGCTCAAGATCGTAGGTAGAAGGAAGCGGAAGCTGTACTATCAGTGCGTCGTAATCCCGAGTTGTGCGTAGGATGAGTCGCAATAACTCCTCATTTCCTTCTTTCATGTTCGGCATACGAACCACGTCAACCTGCACCCCTATGTCAGCACCGAAACGCTGTTTGAGCGTAACGAACGTGCGTATCTGGGGTGTTTCTTGCACCACAATGATTCCGAGTTTCGGCTTGTTTGGAATCGCTTTGACGCGAGCCGTAAGCTGGCCTCGCAGGTCATATGCGATCTGTTTTCCGTCAATAAGCATAGTGGTAAGTGTACCAGAAACTCCCCCGACCGCACACCCCTTTAGGACACCAGCTCAACGATCCCATCCTCCAGGCGTACCGCGGGGGCCCAACCGAGGAGGTCTCGTGCACGTGAAATATCGGCACATGTGCGCCGCGGCTCAAGCCTTGGCTCTATGTGTAACACGTCACCGCCGATGAGTCCGGCGAGGCGGTTGATAGTGCATTCTTCGCCTGAACCGATATTGATGGGCTCACCCTTCCCGACTTTTGTACTCTCGCTAGCAAGCACATTTGCCTGTACCACGTCGCGCACATTGACGAAGTCTCGAGTCTGCTCACCGTCGCCAGTGATCGTAAGTGACTCGCCCATCGCCCGCTGTTTGAGAAAACGACCTATTACCAACGCATATGCACCCTCGGGGTCCTGGTTCTTGCCGTAGACGTTGAAGTAGCGAAGTGCGACGGTCTCGAGGTTGTACACACAACTAAACAAGCGGCAGTATTCCTCGCCGATATACTTCTGAAGACCGTACGGCGAGAGCGGGTCGATGGGCGTCGTCTCCGTAAGGGGCAGGTGCTCTTGGTTGCCGTACGCACTAGACGACGCTGAGTACACTACACGGCGCACTCCACCCTCCTTCGCCGCAGTGAGCACGTTGAGGGTACCCGTCACATTCACTTCATTACTTTCCCGGGGGTACTCAATTGAATACTGCACCCGTGGCAATGCTGCGAGATGAAACACGGTGTCTGCCCCCGCAATAATAGGCGCTATGCTTTCGTACTCACGAATATCGACCTCGTGCAGTGTCGCACCCGGGTCGACCTGCTCCCGCTTCCCTGCCTCGAGGTTGTCTATGACGTGTACATCATCACCCCGCGCCACCAGTGCCTCGACGAGGTTCGAACCAATGAACCCAGCACCCCCTGTAACAACCATCTTCTTCTTTGTTGGCATACCATTGTTTATTTACCCACCGCAGATACTAATGTCTTTATGGTCTTGAGTCCTATTTCGACATCAAGCCAAAAGCTTCGATGCTTTAGATAGTATAGGTCGTAGGAGAGCTTTCTCCGCGTTTCCATGATGTCCACACCGTGGTGAGGATGTTTGTCGTGATTCAGCTGTGCCCAGCCGGAGAGTCCGGGGGTAATGAGGTGACGAGCATGGTAGTACGGTATCTCCTTGCGGTACATGGCGACCGCCTCCGCAAATTCCGGCCGCGGACCGATCAGTGAGTAGCCACCCTTGAGCACATTCCATAGCTGTGGCAGCTCGTCGATGCGTGTCTTGCGAAGCACTGCGCCAACGCGAGTCACCTCATTTTTGACGGAATCCCACGCCCCGTCGTCATTGGCTAGCGTCATGGTACGAAATTTGACGAGGTCAATGGGAAGACCATCTCTCCCTATCCTGCGCTGAAATGAAAACAACGGCCCCTTATCCTCAAGCTTTATCGCAAGTGCCACGAAGGGAAACAGGATGAGGGTCAGCACTCCGAGCGGTATCGACATAACAATATCGAATATGCGGTGGTAGAGGTCGTAGAGAGGGCGAGTCTGCAAGGTCGTGTGCTCTATGAACCACGCATGCTCAAGCATCGATATCGGGATGCGTCGGAATATGTTCTCGTAGAGCGTGAGTGCATCAAGTATCACGAGGTCGGGGTGGATGAACAGAAGGTCGTAGAAAACGGGGGTGACACGGGCCATAGCAGAATCTCTGGTGTCAATGATTATGGTGGATATGTTCTTGCGATGTATGAAATCAAGCAACTGCTTTTCTAATTGCTCGGAAACCTCCACTGCGGACGGCTCGAAGCGGTGAGTCACTGAGAGACCGTATCGGTCATTGTTGTTCAACTCTCGCACAAGCTCCTCCATCTCCTCCCCACTGCCGAACACGAGCGCGTTCTGCCGCTGCCGCACGCCAAGAAAACGCGTGAGAACAAGACGCCAGAACACAACGAGTACCGAGCTGATGGCGAGGAAGATGAAGAGTATCGTCTTGGGCGTAATACCAAAGTAGGGTGTTGAGAGGAAAAATAATGCCGCAACAACGACCGTTGCGATCTGGCCATACGCCACTAAGACCGGCAGACGACTGCGCAGATACGATGTGTGACGGTCATACAAGCCGACAATGAAATATATCAGGACCGATATACCAAACAGAAGCGTGAACGGCACCGCATGGTCCATCCACCGGTCCACGCCGGGGAGCGCCATATCCCGAACCACGAGCGTGAGCCACAATGCGATATAAAAAACGACTAGGTCGCCAATGAGTAATAGGAGCGGTTCTGTCCGAAAGAATCGCATGGAATGGTCTCGAAATGGTAGCACAGACACGCGGTCTTGTCGTTACGCGGGCACCTTTTGCGACCTTTCATTCAAATGGTACAGTGGAACGTATACGAGCTATGGAACGTTCAACAGAGACACGCCCGACTCGCATACTGTACGTTATTACCAAAAGTAACTACGGTGGTGCACAACGGTACCTCTACGACCTTGCAACCGGCGCAATGCATGAAGGATTTGAGGTAATGGTCACATTTGGCGGGACCGGGGCAAAGGGTGCGAGTACGGGCGTACTCGCGGAGCGTCTGGAACGAGCAGGTGTGCGTACACTCCCGTTACGCCACTTCATGCGTGACATGTCCTTGGGTGAAGACATTCGTGCATTCTTCGAGCT
The DNA here is from genome assembly GCA_007116405.1 of Candidatus Kaiserbacteria bacterium. Lineage (GTDB taxonomy): Bacteria > Patescibacteriota > Minisyncoccia > Phycocordibacterales > UBA12088 > UBA12088. The sequence continues at coordinate 7,514 of SKIN01000007.1, forward strand.
CTTTCGCCTCATACGTAAAGAGCGCCCCGATGTTGTCCATGTCATGAGTTCGAAGGCGGGAGGCTTGGGTGCCTTTGCGGCACGGCTGGCGCGTATACCCACTATCATCTTTACAAGTCATGGCCTCGCATACGACGAGACATGGAGGCCTCGCTGGCAGCGTTGGCTGATATTGTTCTTCACGTGGTTCACGATGCTCTGCTCAACCAGCACGATACAGATCTCCTGGGACACGTATCGGCGCGCAAGGAAACTCCCGGGGTTGCGAAGAAAGGTGGTCATGATACATAACGGTATCGAGACACCGAAGTACGTGAACCGCGATACTGCCCGCACCGTACTCCGTGGCGCTGATACTGCCGATTTGAGTGATGGGGAGGTATGGATAGGCACATTGGCAGAACTTCACCCGAACAAGAACCTTGATGTCCTTGTCAGTGCGTTGGCCGCCTTACATGCTCAAGATATCCACGCACACCTGTGGATACTCGGCGAGGGTGAGGACCGTGGACGGCTTGAGCGCCTTGCTCGAGAGAAGAACATCTTCGAGTACGTGCACCTTCCCGGCTACGTACAGAACGCGCAGCGGTTCTTGCAGGCGTTCGATGTCTTCACCCTTCCATCACGGAAAGAAGGCCTCCCCTATGTCCTCATCGAAGCGGGATACGCAGCACTCCCGGTCGTTGTGAGCGACATTCCCGGGATCACCGACATTGTCAAACATGAGATATCGGGGCTCGTGGTACCCGCAGCAGACGATTCGTTTGCACTCGCTCTTGCGTCACTCGTCCATGACGCCGATCATGCGGCGGTGTACGGGAGCAATCTTCGCGCCTACGTGCAGAGTCATTTTACCGCACGACGCATGGTGGAGGAGACCTGTCGGCTCTATGCGTCCTCAAAACCTTCAAGTTCGTGATCAAGCTCCTCTCTCTGCACAGAACGTTCATATCGCTGCATTGCGAGAATGAGGCCGAGTGCCGCAAACTCGGTGACAAGGTGACTTCCACCATAGGAAAGGAACGGCAAGGTGATGCCCGTCACCGGCATGATGCCGATATTCATGCCGACATGGATGATGACGTGCGCCAAGAAGAATAGGATGACGCCCGCACTCACCAGCGTCTCAAAGTTGGTCGAGGCATACCAAGCGTGCACCAACAACCTCCAGAAGAGGATACCGAACATCAGAAACAGCAATATCACACCAATGAAACCCCATTCCTCCGCAAAGGCGGCAAAGATGAAGTCGGTCTCATACTCTGGCAAAAATGCGAGCTTTGACTGTGAGCCGTACCCTATCCCCTTCCCGGTGATCCCCCCGGAACCGACCGCTATCGTAGCTTGGTAGGCATTCCAGCCGGAGCCTTGAATGTCGGCGAGCGGGTGCAGGAATGTCAAAATACGTTGCTGCTGGTACTCAGCGAGTCCAAAGGTCCACAGACCCGCAAATGCGATGACTCCCATAGCAAATACCAGAGCAAGGTGTGTGCGAGAAATGCCCGCTATGAGTACCATACCAAGCCATATGGAAAAGATGATGACCGCCATCCCAAAGTCCGGCTGCAGAAAGAGGAGAGCGAATATCACAAATGTGTACGCGCCCGAGACGAGGATATGTTTGAAATGTCCTATTTCCATGTGTCTGCGGGCAAAATATTTTGCAAGCACCAGAACCAGGGCAAGCTGTGCAGGGTCGCTTGGCTGGAATGCAAAAAAGCCAAAGTCAAAGCGATTTTGTGCGCCAAGGACAATGGTGCCAAAGAAAAGCACAAGGACCAGCGAGACAACAGTTCCAACGTATATCGCGGTGATGACCCCGGTGCGGTAGAATATCCTCGCATCAATGCGAGAGACCGCCCACATGACCACCAAAGAGACCCCTATCCAAATGAGCTGACGGGTAAACAATGGACTGTCACCGGTAAACGAATTCATGGTGACCAACCCAAAGAAAGACAGAACTACGGCCGACGCCACAAGAAGCCAATCAAAGCCCCCCGACGAACGCTCAAAAAGGAGTTGGTTCAGACGACCCATACGGTCACCGATCTCGAGAGGTCAGGTGCGAGGGTATCGGCACACGTGCGACCACCTCGATGCGCTGGTGCTGTTGCGGAAATGCCCTTGGCCATGCGAATGATACGTCTCTTCTCCCTCGTGCATCCAAGTGCTCGACAAGGCTTCGTGAGGCGGTCATGGCATTCTCGTTCTCATCATAAACAACCACCACAATGTCAACATTTTCTACTGACTCCGGCGAACCATTGATAAGCGTCGTCCTGATCTCAGCACCAAACTGGACATCTTCAACAACGCGTGTCCCTTGTATAGAGAGTTCGTGATTCCAACGCCGTTTATACCATCGCGCCTCCTCACGCGACGTGTCCCATTCAAAGATCACGGTTGCGGGCACACCGTCGCCTGTGGCAATGGGACCAACATACAGAGGCACAAGTGGTTCGCCAGCAAAGAATGTCGTGCCGTGCTGGACCGCAACTGTTTCTCCCTCCTTATCAAGCAATAGAACGCGATAGTGAGCGTTCGTGGTATACATGTCGCGATTAGGATTTTCGATATACGCAAGTACAGCATACCTTCCATCATCGATCCTGAAACCCCTCGTCCATGAGGTCTGCAACTGACTGATCTGGAAGGGACACAGGAGCTCGCATGGACCGCCACAGTCAACCCCAAGCTCACCCTGATTTTGTTTACCATCAAAGCACGTGGGGGGAGTCCAAAGGTTGTAGATGAAATATCCTCCCAACGAGACGCTCAGAATGAGTAACATTGCGAACCGCAATCGCGACCTTCGCTTCGATGCCCAAGGTGAATCCATGTTCACTATTGTATCAGAAAGTGACTCGAATATGCACTGTGCGCAAAACAAAATACCGCCCGAAGGCGGTCTTGCTGTTTCAAATCTCTGTGTTGGCGACTAGCTACTCTCCCCAAAATGAGTACCATCGCCACTACGAGGCTTAACTTCTGTGTTCGGAATGGGAACAGGTGTACCCCTCGCGTCGAGTCACCAACACAGAAACTTGAAACGTG
>SKIN01000042.1 GCA_007116405.1 Candidatus Kaiserbacteria bacterium
CAATCACCCGACCCAACCCCCCTTCCCACATGTAGACCCAACCTCACGACCGTGACGATACGTCTCCATCCCCACAACCCCCTCCCCGCGAACGAGATTGAATCTAACTCATAATTACTAAATTACGAATGAGATTGAATCTAACTCATTATTATCTAATTTGGTTTATGATCTCGAGTCCCGGGGAAGGGCGGTACAGCCACTTTCACACCCACCCCTCTGATGTAGATCCATTTCCACGACCGTTGGAACAAGTCTCCACTGATCGCACATCTCAAACACTCTCAACGTAGACCTATCCACGAAAGGCACGGTAGTATTACTGTAATTACGTGTGATAATGCTGATATATGGATAATCACGAAGCAGACCTTGAGGAACTTATCGCTCTTCAGACAAAAAGGAGACGTGTTGAGACCGCTATTCTGGGCACACTCGCAGTGGCTGGTGTCGTCGCTGTTGCTGCCACAGGCCCCGGCGCGTTACAGCTCCTGAAGTACGCAATGCCATATCTTAACGAACGCTATCAAAGGCAGACCATTCGCCGAGCCATAAACCGACTTATTAAGCAGGGCTACATACAAAAACAAAATGATCGATATCGCATAACTGACACAGGAAAGAAGCGACTGGAACAAATCGTCCATACAGCACGCATCAGACTAAAACAGAATGCACATACAAAAAAGTGGGACAGAAAGTGGCGTATTGTGGTATTTGATATCAAGGAAAAGCGCAGAGCAGTACGTGATGAGCTTCGCACGCTCCTCATTACCGCAGGTTTTATAAAGCTTCAAGACAGCGTGTGGCTCTACCCTCACCGGTGTGACGAGGTCATAGCACTGCTCAAATTCCATCTCACGCTCGGGTATGACCTCGTGTACATTATCGCCGACGGCATAGAAGGGGATGAATATCTGCGAGAACACTTCGGTCTTCCTCGTACATAACCGGCACGCGCTCGATCGTGGAGTCAAGAGAGTGGGAGACGTATTACAACGGTTGTTGTAATACGTCTTCACTCCAGAACCACCAAATCCCTCTCCGCAAGCGTTTCGCGACGACCGTCTCAAAACGCTTATCCCTAACCCACCACCCGCACCTCCCAACCCTCACCCTTTCCCACATGTAGACTCAACCTCACGACCGTGACGATACGTCTCCACCCCCCAATCTCCAACAAGCGAGACTCAAACTAACACATAATTACTAAATTACGATTGAGATTTGACCTAACTCATAATGTCGTCATTCTTATCGAGATTCCCACCCCCAGAGCAGGGCACTGCGCAGCCTCCTCTCCAATGTAGACTCAACCTCACGACCGTGACGATACGTCTCCACGCCAGCACTAAACAAACGCCTTGTCTTGAGCGGGCGCAATGTTTGTGTGGATTCCAGTACGGAAAGTGGCACCAAGAAGCTTAAATTATAAAATTACGAGTTAGATTGAATCTCACTCCTTACTACGTAGTTATGAGTTAGGTCGCGCCTCACTCATAACTACGTAATAGTGTGTCGAATGCAGCTTGCACCTCCACTCGCTAAGAGGGTGGGGGGTAGGAATACACGCGGATCCTTGAATCGGCGCAAGGTCGGCGACACCCAAGAAGTGTACATACCTGTTGCCTCTCAACACTATCCTTGCTACGATGCCCACGGCTGTACACCGTTCATTTCATACAACCGCCGGAGGTATCTATGAGCATACTCGCCAAACTGGTTCGCAAGACGATGCGGCAGAAGACACGCGTATCGCTCACCCGACAGGAGCGGGAGGCGTTTCAACGTGAGTTCGAGGAGTCCGTGAGTCCGACCATCAAAGCGATGCGGGAAAAGAGGCGCCAGGTTTCCTAGAGTACCAACAATGTCTTTTCGTGAGTCACCATCACACGCACGAGGAATACCGTATGACGACGTACAATAGGAAGAGTCGCGTTGGACTTGAAGCCATCGCGCGAAAAGCAGCCCGGATATATGCGGGCAGAGATTGGCACAGGCTTTCTGAAACCGAGCAAGAACTCGTAGAGATGCTCAAGCAGGAAGGGTACCTCTCCACCAGGCAGATACCCGATGGCTTTGTCGGTAGGGCGGTGGTAGGGTAACGATACCAATACATCGACACACATAGATCGGAAGACGCACCACCTTGGTGCGTCTTTTTTTGTGGACGTGATACAAGATGAGGTCGAAAACAGAAGACTCCTGCAGGTTTCCGTTTCCATGTGGGAATGGTTCACTGGATGAGATTCAATCTAACTCAGAATTCCGTATATCTGAGTTGGATTGAATCTCGTTCAGGAGTAAAAAACCCCGCCTCCATCACGGAAAGCGGGGTATTCGTGCCAAACAAAGTGCTAACTGTGGAAGATGTCGAGCTTGTGTTCCACTATCTCTTGGATAAGGCCAACCTCAAGGGCTTCTGTGGCGGACATGGTGTAGTCGAACCGCTGATCACCTCGCCTGAGGAGTTGCTCGACGAACGCGCGTCGTTCTTCCGGAGTCGGCGCAGTATCCTCCCATGCCTTCGGCGTCAGTTTGTTCATGTAGAGCCGCTGCACAGTTTCCTCCGTCCTCTTACTGTCGCGGAGGAGCTGCTCGACCTGCTCTGTGGTGCTGTGATTGATGCTGATGGTCACTTTCTTGGACCCTGAGTGTATGAGGTAGCGCGAGTGCGGCGTCCCTATTCTCTGGGCGCAGTGCAACATGATGAACGTCGCGGCAGATTTGCAATCGCCGATGGCGATACCCCGTATCGGGGCGCTCATGAGCGTGGTCATAAGATCACACAAGTGGAGTGATGCTGCAGGGCACCCCCCAATGCTGTCGATGAGGAATGTTATAGGGTCGTTCGAACGCATTTGGAGTACCAAGAGTCTCCTCCTGACCTCATGAATGACTCCCTCATCTATGTCGCCTGTGAGGAGTACGGTCCTCCGCTCCAGTAGTCCGTCGAGGATGGTGTCGGTGTATTTGTCCGTACGCATGTCTACCTCCTATGCAAAGGAAGGGAATCGTAGAGTGAATGTTCAGTGCCTGTTTCGTAATACCACAAAATATCTATATAAGGAAGGGCACCCTATACTTCAAGTGCCCGGGACAATTACCATATCGTCGTTTGCAGAACCACGGTTGTTGACCTACCCACCTCGCGCCACCCGCACCATTGCGAGATTCAATCTAACTCAGAATTCCGTATATCTGAGTTACATTGAATCTCGATCGTGGCGCCACCGTGTGTTTGCGGGGTGCCTGGTGTCTGCTATGCTTACGGTACATGTTCAAAGACGAGCAGCACATCTGGAATATTCTCTTCACAGCACTATTCCTCGCACTCGCGGCGCTGGCGTATTGCATGCTGCTTCTTGTCGGACGTATGCCAACGCACCTTCCGCTGTTCGACGCGGTACTCATCGTACTTGCCACGTTCCGCCTCACTCGCTTGTTCCTCCACGACGTCATCATGCAGTGGCTACGCGACCTCTTCCTGGACGTGCAGGTGCTGGAAGACGGTACCCTGATGCGCAGGGAACCCTCTCAGGGGCCGCGCAAGACCGTCTCCACCCTCCTTGGTTGTCCGTGGTGCTTCGCTCTGTGGGCCGGCTTCGTCACGTCCTTTGTGTATTTCCTCACGCCACACGCCTGGTTCTTCATCTTTGTCCTTGCGGTAGCAGGTATCGCGACCCTAGTGCAGCTCCTCGCCAACCTGCTTGGCTGGAGCGCCGAGCACAAGAAGATAACAACCGAGCGCCTCTAACGTTCGCTCGTATTTGACATACCTGCGACGCACTGGCATAACACTACAAGTGCTCTTTGCAGTATTCGTACCTCATAGTGAGGTGCAACGCACGCCGAGGCGGTCTCGGCACATCCTGAAACGAGGTATGCGATGGGAAACACTACCCGCGTGAGCCGGCGTACGATGTCCGTACATCAGGAACACGAAATGTTGCTCAAACTTGAGTCGGCAGGCCTAACGGGCGACCTTGCCCAGCGGATCATCGACTCTCCTGGAAACAACCTGGCCCGCAGGGTCGTTGCGTTCATCGAGACCGGTGGATTTGAGCGCTCGGTGTCGCAGCAGTATGCCCGCACCATCATGCGCCAGAATTACTTCGGCGTGGAGGAGGCAATACGTCACTTTGGTGTGAAGCCCGAGGAGTGGCAGGTCGCCGCACTCGATGATGTGCCGTTCCCTGAAGAGGTGCTTCTTGCACACAAGGATACACATCTACTGTGCGCCGTCTTCCCGGTACCGTTCGAGCAAATGGTAGAAAAGGTGCGGGGGAAGGTGAGTGTCATTGAAGACGAGCGTGACACTGGATGGTCCGACGAGTCGTTGCTTGATCCGAGTTCGACGTTCATGTATCCGCGGTGGCGCCTTATACGGAAACAACCGGTTGCCGGTTCGTTCGCTAAGACCTGGCGTGAACAGCAGGAGCTGATCCCAGAGGGAGAGAACGTGCCGCAAGCGCACACGCTCATCTACGCTGTCCTCGGCTACTATCTGGAGACAACCGAGCGTTTGTTTAACGCAGCATCGGTCCGCTGCGTCGACTTCGACGATATCTCCGAGCGTCGTGTCATCGTGGGGCACTTCGATATCATCTGCGAGGTTACCGGTGTTGCACTGCATATCGAGTGTGCGCGTGACCATGCGGACGATGGCATCGGCCTTGCCTCCGTCATGCGCCCACCAGAGGAGCATCTGCACCGCTAATATCCGTTCTTTGCAGTACATTGACCCGGCACTTCATGTGCCGGGTCGTTTTCATTTCTCACCTTTCTTTCGCGCCGCACTCGTACCTATGGCGAACGCCTTTTCGACTGAGAAGCGATATAGTTGAGCAAAGAAATACGCCACCGCAACACTTGCGGGAATAGAGATGGCGCTTGCAAGCAGTAGTGCGATACGTCCTGAATCCGTCGCCGCAAACACATAGGGAAGCAAGACTTCCTGTAAAGGGAAGTGCACGAGATATATCCAAAGACTCATCCACCCCGCGTACGCAAAGAAGCGCGCCGCATGGCCAGAAATAGGCACACGAGTGAGTGTGAGGTACAGAAGCATGAACATCGCGGTGCCATAGAAGATCTGTGCGTTGAAATAGGGGCCGGGAAATGCGGTGTACCCGACGAGGAATAGTCCAATAAGTACAAGCCATGGTGCGTATGAGCGTGACACTACCCCCTCAAGCAATTGTTGGCGCATGTAGATACCCCATACAAAGAAGAACAAGAATGGCATCATACTTTCAACGCCGGCGATATTCCACCACGGAGGGTACAAAAGCGATGCAATAGAAACACCAAGCGCCACGTACACCCACCCGCGCTTCGTCGCGAGACGAGCAATGAAGGGGTACACAAGGTAGAGCTGCAGCAGTACGGCGATGAAGTAGTAGGGGACCGACGCTTCTCCCGTGAAGAACGACCGAAGGAAGTAGACGACGTCAAATTCCCCACGAGCTACGAGTAGCAGGGCAAGAATGAATGCATATGGCAGTCCTATGCGAGTAAGTTGGCGACCATAGAATCGGAGCACCGGCATAAGGCGGAGTGCAGGCGGGGTAAGGAGGACACCGGAGGCAATGAAGAATATCGGCAATGCAAAGCGGAGGATGGCATTGAACGCATTGAGTACGTCGTGATCAATGTCAGCGTACCACTCGACAGGGAAGAGGTAACGGACATGAATAAGCACGACCGCGAAAATGGCGATACCGCGCATGATGTCGAACACCGGGTATCTCCCGTTTGCGCCTTGCACAAGTGGTTTTCCCGGTGTGCCGTCTTGAGGTTGTCGCGGAACGAATGCGTAAAGAACAGGTACAAGAACGCTACTTATGACCAGTAGGGTGATAATGATGTTCACCACATCGTAGCCGAAGTACTCCATGCCACCTAGTATACCCCGCGACACCGTAGGGCGCCCATGCCGCCCCATGCCTTGTCTTCATGCACTCCTTTGGTATGCTGTACATATACTCGAACCACATGAAAGACCTATTCAACAACACCTTCTTCAAGTTTACCCTTGGCTTTGTGGGCATTCTCATTGCTTCCTTCGCCTTCATTGCAGTGGTCTCCCATATCGACAGTGCGCAAAGCGCCTCGACAGGCAACAGCATTGAACCTCTGTAGCGTTTCGTGTTGCGTTTCTCCTCTGTTTGTTCTATAGTGCTCGCATAGCACCGAAGACAGTCGGGGGCGCAAGCCTTGAAACATCACCCGGCAGAGGTCGTCTGCTCACATCTCGACAAGGTCGATATCGAGATGCTTCGGTGCCTAATTGTTAAATTAGGCCGTTTTTCGTTCCGCTCCGCGGGACGATACGAAACAACATCATGGCCGTAACAAAAGCAAAAAAAGAAGAAATAGCGGCAAAGGTGACACAGGCCCTCGACGAAGCGGGGTCGGTCGTATTCGTGAACGTAAAGGGGCTTCCCGTAGGGGACACCCAGGCGATGCGATCGAAGTTGCGCGAGGAGGGAGTGTCGTACTATGTAGCTAAGAAGACCCTCATCAAGCGTGCCCTTGAGGCAAAGCAGTACCAAGGTGACATGCCTGCCCTCGATGGCGAGCTCTCGCTTGCATGGGGAACAGACCTGGTCGCTCCCGCCCGTGAGGTGCAGGGGTTCGTGACCAGCACAAAGGACAAGGTGACCATCCTTGGAGGCGTATTCGATGGCAGGTACATGACTGCATCAGAAATGACCGAGATAGCATCGATACCGTCCCAAAAGACGCTGTACGCACAGTTTGTCATGTTGATAAACTCACCAATACAGCAGTTTGTCATGGCGCTCGATCAGATAGCGCAGAAGAAAGAAGCGAACGCATAACGCGCGCTTCGTCATTACTTACACCATTATCGTACATAGTCGTATGTCAGATACAGAAGAAAAGAAGGTCGAAGAGACCACAGCGCCTGCGGACGCACCCGCAGAGGAGAAGAAGGAGGAAGCTGCTCCCGCTCCCGCCGAAGAGGCGACCGAGGAGGTTGCGGTGCCTGACAAGTTCAAGGCACTCGTCGAGCAGGTTGAGAGCATGAGCGTACTTGAGCTCCATGAGCTCGTGAAGGTGCTCGAGAAGAAGTTTGGCGTTTCTGCTGCCGCGGTTGCAGTAGCAGCCCCGGGCGCAGCAGCCGGTGCGGCGGAGGAGGATGAGAAGTCTTCTTTCACCATCGAGCTCACCGACGCCGGTGCTCAGAAGATAGCAGTCATCAAGGTCGTCAAGGAGGTCTTGGGCCTCGGCCTCAAGGAGGCAAAGGACCTTGTCGATGGCGCGCCGTCCGCTCTCAAGGAGAATGTACCCAAGGAAGAGGCGGAGGAGATAAAGAAGAAGGTCGAAGAAGCAGGAGGCAAGGTGGAGTTGAAATAACCCACACCTCTCGCACAAAGACACCGCCTCGCGCGGTGTTTTTGCTTCCTGCTCCCAGTGTACTACCCGCACACCCTCGCCGGTCGTCAACTGTTCAAACGGTGTCTCGAACGGTACAATACGTGCCTATGGAACCCCTCAGCAAGCTCTTCGGCTCTCCGGCGCGGGTCAAGCTGCTCCGCCTCTTTTTCTTTAATCCGGGCGCAGTCTACGACCGTGACAGTGTTGTCGTGCGCGCACGTGTGACACCCGAGACCGCAAGCAAGGAGCTGGCCGCACTCGCTCGGGCAGGGGTGACGAACCGAAAGACCTTTTACAAAGAGGTTGTTCGCCCCGGTACGAAGACACCAAAACGGCGCCGCACCATCGGGTGGGTACTTAATCCGAAGTTCCCTTATATCCCCGAGCTCTCACGTTTCCTCCGTGACACACTCGCCATCTCTGACAAGGAGCTGCGGAAGAGAGTGCGTACCATTGGAACGGTCAAGCTGCTCATTCTGTCGGGATTTCTCATTGGTGAAAAGGAACGCAGTATCGATGTGCTCGTTGTGGCTGATAAGGTGAACGAAACGGCATTGCGTTCGGCCATCTCCTCGATAGAAGCGGACTGCGGACAGGAGATACGCTACGCTGTACTCTCTGTAGAAGACTACCGCTACCGCCTGCGCGTGCGTGACAGACTCGTTCGAGAGGTGCTTGATTTTCCTCACAAGATAATCATCGAAAAGATAGCCACGGTCTAAGGAGGCTCTCATAAGTAAAAAGGCGCCAAGACGATAAACATCTTGGCGCCCCCGGTATGGAGTAGGGGGACTCCATGCCTAGTGGGACCGAGGTCCCGGCCAATTTTCTCGACGAAGTCGGGGCTGCCGCTTGCGCAGGGGGGAGGGAAGGAAGCGGAGTGTGCCCGTGCGTCGAGTGGGTATTGGCGAACCCAGCTCTGTACTGTGCTTATAATAGATTGCATACTGCACTGTGTCAAGGCTTTGGAGCCTTCCACAGATTCTCCACATACGCCCGCATTTGACAAAGGATTTCGAACGTATATACTGCTCTCACTGCCTATGCCAGTACCTAGTACGTTACGACACAAGCGGATCGGATAGCCGGCTTTTTTGCCGCCAACCGAACCGCCTCAGGCGGTTTTTACTTCTCAGTCACAGTACTTCACGAGTATTGCAACAGGGAAGTAAAGGAGGACAGTGACCGCACGACCGAACATTGACAATTGAATACGCGGGATCCTACGAGCGTGGTGCTCGTAGGATAACAAGCAATTCTTTTTCGATGCCTGCGAAGGTGTCGGGAAAGGGTAGCATACACATGTCCGGATAGCGTTAGCGTTTAGCGCACCGGACAACAACGCATGCGAACACTGCGATCACGGTGTTCGTATGTAGCGGTTATTAGGTTTCCTAACAGGAGACCTAAGGGCGTACGGTGGATGCCTTGGCTTGAAGAGGCGATGAAAGACGTGGCACGACTGCGTAAAGCTTCGGGGAGGTGTCTAGCAACCTTTGATCCGGAGATATCTGAATGGGGAGACCCGGCCGAGTAGACCTCGGTCATTAGGTCCGTAAGGACCTGAAGCGAACCCAGGGAATTGAAACATCTTAGTACCTGGAGGAAAAGAAACCAATACACGGACTTTTTGCTGTGTCGGCGTCCATTGCCGATACGGTAAAAGGTCTTGGCATTTCCTGAGTAGCGGCGAGCGAAACGGAAGGAGCCCAAACCCGACACCACTTTCGGTAGCCATTTATTACCGTTAGTGGCAATGTCAAACACGTGCTTTGCACGAGTGAGGCAGCAAATAAATGACCACGGAAAGTGGTGTCGGGGGTTGTAGGGCGGCAGCGTCAATTTTGAGGAGAGTCATAAAGTGTGCGTGTTAGTGGAACGTGTTGGAAAGCACGGCCCCAGCGGGTAACAGCCCCGTACACGAAAACATGCACGTCTCTCTTGCTGTCGTACCTGAGTAGCGTCGGACATGAATAGCCGGCGTGAATCCGGGTGGACTAACACCCAAGGCTAAATACTCTTCAAGACCGATAGTGAACTAGTACCGTGAGGGAAAGGTGAAAAGAACCCCGGCGAGGGGAGTGAAATAGATCTGAAACCGTATGCTTACAAGGAGTCGGAGTGGTACACCACTTTTGTGGTTTATGACGTGCTTACTGTGCATGACGACGTATGTCGTAATGTGTGTAGGCAAGTCTTACTTGACCATGAAAGTGGTGTACCATGACGGCGTGCCTATTGAAGAATGAGCCGGCGAGTTTGCGCATGCGGCTTGGCTAAGGGGAGACCCCCGGAGCCATAGCGAAAGCAAGTGTGAATAGCGCGACCTATAGGTCGTACGCGCAAGACCCGAAGCGAGGTGAGCTTACCATGAGCAGGGTGAAGCGGCTGTAAAAGGCCGTGGAGGCCCGAACCGGTGGATTGTACAACGTCCTCGGATGACTTGTGGTAAGGAGTGAAAAGCTAATCGAACCTCGCAATAGCTGGTTCTCTCCGAAATAGCTTTAGGGCTAGCGTCACGTGTTCCTACTGGGGGTAGAGCACTGGAAGGTTTGAACAGGGAGAAATCTCGTCAAACCTATCAAACTCCGAATACCAGTAGCCAAAGCGTGGCAGTCAGAGTGTGGGGGCTAAGCTCCATTGCTCAAAAGGGAAACAGCCCAGATCGCCAGTTAAGGTCCCTAAATCCATGCTCAGTGCATCACAAGGAGGTGGAGTTTCTGTGACAATCAGGAGGTTGGCTTAGAAGCAGCCATCCTTTAAAGATAGCGTAACAGCTCACTGATCCAGAGATTCTGCGCCGAAGATGATCGGGGCTTAAGCATGGTACCGAAACTGCGGATGTCATGTTTCTTCGGAAACATGGCGTGGTAGGAGAGCGTTCCGTTCTGCTGTGAAGCCAAAGGGGTAACCCATGGTGGAGCGTACGGAAGTGAGAATGCCGGCGCGAGTAACCGCAATGCAGGTGAGATCCCTGCACGTCGAAATCCC
>SKIN01000051.1 GCA_007116405.1 Candidatus Kaiserbacteria bacterium
CAGTCGTAGGGAACTACGGTAATACCCGAATCGGTGACGGTGAAGCCACGGTCTTCGTCGAGAGCATGGTCGACACCAATCTGTGTTCCCGCCGGGATGACGACACGCTCATCGTCCATCAAATATGGATCGACATCAACAATGACCTTCTTGAGAACGCAATTGTTCTCGATGAGGACTTGGTTGAACACGATGGACTCCGTAATGGAACACCCAGCACGGACGGTCACTTTTCTCCCAAGGACACTGTACGTGATGCGCGAATCGTCGATGATGCATCCTCCCGCCAAGTGCACGTGGTCGCAAATTGCGTTATTGGCGAACTTTGCCGGAGGTGTGCGGTCGTGCACGGTAGTGATGGGCCACTCCTCGGAAAAGAGGTTCATGCTGGGATCGTCGGAACACAGATTCATGTGTTCCTCCCAGTACGCATCGAGTGTACCGATGTCACGCCAGTAGGGTACTGTCTGCCCGGGTACCGAGCTTTCAGAGAACGAGTATGCGAACACGCGCATCTTATCTCGGATCATCTTTGGAATGATGTCTTTGCCGAAATCATGACTCGAGGAGTAATGCCGTGCGTCCTCCCTCAAGTACTTCTCAAGAACATCATACTTGAACAAGTACACACCCATCGAGCAGTACGCTTGTCCGGGAGTCCCGGGTACTTCCTGCGGATGTTCCGGCTTCTCTTTGAATGTTGTGACCTTTTGATCAACATCGGTGCCCATGACTCCAAAGGCACGCGCGGCATGCACCGGCACCATGGTCGCCATGATGGAAAGGTCAGCGTCGTGTGATACATGGAAACTCCAGAATGAACTGAAGTCCACCTTGTACAGGTGGTCACCTGAGACCACGAGCACCGCATCACTGTTACCTGCGTAATGCAAATGCTGGTATACGGCATCAGCGGTACCGAGGTACTCATGACGTCCCTCGAATCCTTCCGGTGGAAGCACTTGAAAGTACGAACCGCCGTCAGGCCTCCGAGGCCATGCTTGCGCAAGATGGTCGGCAAGCGATACCGCATTCTTCTGCACCAGGACGCCGACATCGCGGAATCCCGAATGGTACAGCGACCACATTACGAGGTCGAAGATGGTCCACTTGGCTCCGAAGGGGACGGCCGGTTTTGCCCGTTTTGCCGTAAGTGGCATGAGGCGGCTTCCGGCTCCTCCGGCAAGAGCGAATACTTTGATATTGCGTAGCAGGGGGGCACTCATTTGTTGCTCCTTTGGTCGTTGTGTTCCGCGTATGAGCCTACAACACTCGCGCGGCATGTCAATGAAACCACGTATGGTACTATAGTAGTCATATGATGCACGCTTCGACATTCATAGCGTTCGTTGCCATACCACTCTATGTACTAGGGTCATTCACTTCGAGTTTTTGGCTACGTGATATGACGCCGGCTCCTGACCCGGAACCCATCCTGATCAGCATCGTCGGGGACATGATGTTTGACCGCTATATCCGAGAGCGTGCCGAGATCATGGGGTACGATGCAATACTGGAAGACACCCTGCCGCTGTTCGCTTCGAGCACCTACGTACTCGGCAACCTTGAGGGTCCTATAACTACGTTTACATCGGTCTCCGACTATCGCGACCCGGGACCTAACCATTTCCGCTTCACCTTTGCCACAACCGTTGCCGCCACACTCGCGAACGCCGGTTTCTCCGCTGTTACGCTTGCAAACAATCACATCTTGAATTTTGGCAGCGAAGGACTCGTGCAGACCAAACAGTGGCTTGAAGCTGCAGGAGTAGGACATACTGGTAGTCCTGCTGAAGCGTATGTCCCCTGGCGTTCTGATGCACACGGTATTCCCATTGCTGTCTTTGGATACGACGACTGGATATCAAATGATGTCGAAAAACTTGCAGGCCGCATCGCTGAAGAGCCAGAGGGTGTCTTCGTTATAGTACTCGCGCACTGGGGTCGTGAGTACGAGGCGCTCCCCACAAACATACAACAAACGACCGCACACACACTCGTCGATGCAGGGGCGAACTTGGTCGTGGGTGCACACCCGCATGTGATACAGAGCAAAGAGCAGTACGGGGGTGCGTGGATATACTACTCGCTCGGCAATTTCGTGTTTGATCAGTACTTCAATCCGGCGGTCCGCTGCGGAGCCGTCATCACCATGACCGTAGAACCGGACCTTTCCTATACAGTGGAGGAAGCATTTATAGAACTTGCCCGAAACGGGGCGACAGTGCGAAGTGATTGCGCCACCGAGGTCCCCTTGCTGTAACAAGAAGTGGCGTCGCGTTTCCCTCGCCACCTTGCAGTGTGGTAGAGTGTGTGATACTTGTAATCGCACCGTATGAGTACACTCGTCATTGTTGAAAGTCCGGCAAAGGCAAAGACCATCGAGAAATATCTCGGCGATGGCTATGTTGTGCGCGCGTCCGTAGGTCACATCCGCGATCTGCCGAAGTCAAACAAGAACGCCATCGATATTGAAGCAGGGTTCACACCGAACTATGAGGTCGTGGCCGCCAAGACAAAGACGATCAAAGAACTCGCCACCGCGGCAAAGAGTGCGAGTGAGGTGATACTCGCCACAGACCCGGACCGTGAAGGAGAGGCTATTGCGTGGCACCTCGTGGAAGC
>SKIN01000031.1 GCA_007116405.1 Candidatus Kaiserbacteria bacterium
CACCGTTTCCGGGCTTCAAGATGTTCTTGTTTGCGGACATGATCTCCGCGGCCTCTGTTTGAGCTTCACGGGAAAGGGGTACGTGTACCGCCATCTGGTCGCCGTCGAAGTCAGCGTTGAACGCGGGACAGACGAGAGGATGGATACGAATAGCGTTACCCTCAATGAGGACAGGACGGAATGCCTGAATACCAAGACGGTGCAGTGTCGGAGCTCGGTTAAGGAGTACGTGTTTGTCCTTTGTGACCTCTTCAAGGATAGCCCACACCTCAGGTGTACCCTCCTCAATGAGGCGGCCGGCACCACGAATGTTGTACGCGAGTTCCCTCTCGAGCAGCTTGGCGATGATGAACGGTCTGAAGAGCTCGAGTGCCATGTGCTTGGGTAGACCGCATTGGTCCAGCTTCAGCTCAGGACCTACGACGATGACTGATCGGCCTGAGTAGTCGACACGCTTACCGAGCAGGTTCTGTCGGAAGTATCCTTGCTTGCCTTTGAGGTAGTCGGATAGAGACTTGAGCGGACGACGCTGTGCCATGCTCATCGCACCCGTAGCGTTTCCATGACGGATAGAGTTGTCGATAAGTGCATCAACAGCTTCCTGTAGAATACGCTTTTCGTTTCGCAAGATGACCTCCGGCGCCTTGATGTCCATGAGCTTGCGCAAGCGGTTGTTCCTGTTGATGACACGTCGATAGAGGTCGTTTACGTCCGAGCTAGCGTGGCGTCCGCCCTCGAGTGCGACCATCGGCCGCAATGCAGGCGGGCTCACCGGAAGGACCGTGAGGAACATCCACTCCGGCCTGAGGTTTGCACGCATGAGCTGTGTGAGAAGTGCGATGCGCTTGTTGAGTTTGATCTTCTCCGCTGCACCGGCCTTTTCACGTGCTTCCATGAGTGTCTCACGGAACTTTGCAACATCAAGTTCTTTGAACAACTCAAAAATTGCCTCTGCGCCGATGCTTGCCTCAAAAACTGTTCCATACTTTACGGAATACGTGTGGTACATTGACTCATCGAGAACTTTGCCCTGAGCAAGTCCCGAGACCTCTCCCTTGACCTCGTTCAAGCGGTCTTTAAGACGCTTGCGCTCTGTGTCATTTGCGGCACTCTTACTCTTGTTCTTGAACTCGGTGTCAATGTCGTTGAGAACACGTGCCCGCTCCTTTTCATTGATCTTAGTGATGATGTAGCTTGAGAAGTACACCACCTTCTCGACGTCGGCGGCAGACATTCCAAGGAGTGTTGCGATACGTGACGGTATGCCACGGAGGAACCAGATGTGTGCCACAGGGCTGGCGAGTTCAATGTGGGCGCCACGCTCTCGACGTACGACATTGCGCGTTATCTCCACACCGCATCGGTCACAGACGATACCCTTGTACCGTATTCCTTTGTACTTGCCACAGAAACACTCGAAGTCGCGTGTGGGACCGAAAATCTTCTCGTCGAAGAGGCCGTTCTTTTCCGCACGCTGCGTTCGGTAGTTGATGGTCTCCGGTTTGGTGACCTCGCCGAAGCTCCACTCTCGTATCCTATCGGGACTCGCGAGACGGATGGATACCGCATCGAAGTCGTTCGCCGGATTGTATGTTTGATCTTTCATGGTATTGATGTGCAGCGAGCGTTAGTTGGTAGTGTTTTGTTTCTTATCAAGGCGCACATCGAGCGCGAGAGCGCGTAGGTGGTGAACGAGGACATTGAACGCGGCAGGTGTGTTCGTATGCGTTATCTGTCCGTCCCTGACGATAGCGTCGAATGCAGCCGAGCGTCCTTGGATGTCGTCTGACTTCACCGTGAGCATTTCCCGCAGGGTGTAGGCGCTACCGTATCCGAGAAGCGCCCAGACTTCCATTTCTCCGAAGCGCTGTCCTCCGTTTTGTGCCTTACCTCCGAGTGGCTGCTGTGTAATGAGTGAGTACGGACCGATGGAGCGCATGTGTATCTTGTCTTCAACCATGTGATGCAGCTTCATGATGTACATATACCCGATGGCGATCTTCTGGTCGAAGTACTCACCGGTACGTCCATCACGCAGCGTGACCTTACCATCCTCTGGAAAACCTGACTCCACAAGCTGCTCTTTGATCTCTTGGTCGGTGGCACCGGCAAACGGCGGAGTGATGGCCTGATAGTCGAGCGTGTGCGCAGCGAGACCAAGGTGCAATTCCAGGATCTGACCGAGGTTCATTCGGCTTGGCACGCCGAGCGGTGTGAGAATGACATCGATAGGAGTGCCGTCCTCCATGTAGGGCATGTCCTCTTCCGGCAGGATCCTTGAAATGACACCTTTGTTGCCGTGTCGTCCAGCAAGCTTGTCGCCAACCGAGACACTGCGCACCTGTGCGACAGTCACCTGTACTTTCTTCAAAATACCTGACTCGAGACTGTCACCATGTTCGCGAGAGAATACTTTCACACCAACCACGCGACCCTTCTTGCCTCCCTCAAGACGAAGCGAGGTGTCCTTAACATCTTTGGCTTTCTCACCAAAGATGGAACGGAGGAGGCGCTCTTCGGGAGTGAGTTGGCTCTCTCCCTTTGGAGTGACCTTGCCCACAAGGATGTCACCTGAGTGGACCTCTGCACCGATGCGCACGATGCCTTCTTCGTCGAGATTCTTGAGCTTTGCTTCGCCAACGTTTGGAATGTCATGGGTAGTAACCTCGGAGCCGAGCTTCGTGTCACGCACGATGCACTCGAATACCTCCATGTGAATGGAGCTGAACTTTGCATTCTTGACGAGGCGCTCTGAGAGAACGATGGCGTCTTCATAGTTTGCTCCCGCCCAAGGCATGAAAGCGACGAGGGCATTCTGTCCAAGGGCAAGCTGTCCCTGTACGGTTGAGCTGGTGTCCGCGAGGAGATCTCCCTTCTTTACCTTGGTGCCGGGAAGGACCACAGGGCGCTGATGGAAACAGGACATGTCATTGGTCCTGCTGAACGTGATGAGTTCGTACTCGGTGTCCTTACCCTTCTGATTCTGGACGACCACCTTACGAGCGTCGACTGCGGTGACGACTCCTGCTTCGCGAGCAAGTACCAAGCGTCCGGTGTCCACCGCGGCGCGAGCCTCGATGCCGGTAGCAACAAGCGGCACTTCGGGAACCATACACGGTGTCGCCTGCTTCTGCATGTTGCTGCCCATGAGCGCTCGGTTTGCGTCGTCGTGCTCGAGGAATGGGATCATTGAGGTAGCTATCGAGAACGGCTGTGTACTTGCAACGTCCATGTACTGCACGGTGTTGCGGGATACGACGGTAGGTTCGCCACGATGGCGCACCTCGATCTGCTCCTCGGCGATGCTGCCTGACTCGTCGAGAGGTGTAACGGCGTGAGCGATGTAGGCGTCCTCCTCCTCAAGTGCATTGAGGTAGACGACGTCGTTTGTGA
Organism: Candidatus Kaiserbacteria bacterium; assembly: GCA_007116405.1. Lineage (GTDB taxonomy): Bacteria > Patescibacteriota > Minisyncoccia > Phycocordibacterales > UBA12088 > UBA12088. The sequence goes on from SKIN01000031.1 coordinate 3,394, forward strand.
GCTTGCCGTCGACGACCTTGACGTACGGTGTCTGAATGAAGCCAAAGCGGTCAATGATGCTGAAGTTGGCAAGGTGAAGGATGAGTCCGATGTTCGGACCTTCCGGAGTATGTATCGGGCAGACGCGGCCGTAGTGGCTCGGGTGTACGTCACGGACCTCGAAACCGGCACGCTCGCGCGTAAGACCACCGGGGCCGAGTGCGGAAAGCGTTCGCAGGTGTTCAAGCTCGGTGAGCATGTTCTGCTGTTGCATGAACTGCGAGAGCTGGTTTGTCGTGAAGAACTCCTTGATAGCGGCCTGAAGAGGTCGGGGGTTGATGATGGTGACCGGAGAGCTTGTTTCGGGTTCGATGGTGCTCATGCGGTCCTGGATGTTGCGCTTCATGCGTGAGACGCCTACGCGGATCTTTTGCTGCATCATCTCTCCCACAAAACGCACGCGGCGAAAGCCGAGGTGGTCAATGTCGTCCGCTACCGCCTCCGGGTCATGGTTGAGTTCAATGATGTGAGAAACGATGGTGACGAGGTCATCGAGAGATATGGTGCGTCGGTCAAGCTCCGTCTGCGTCATTGGTTTGTTGAACCGTTGGCTGAAACGGTGGCGCCCAACTTCTGATATGTCGTAGCGTTCGGTGCTCAGTACCGACTCGACGAACTCTTGTGCTGCTTCCGGTGTCGCAATGTCACCATCGCGCATTCTGCGGTACATCTCGATAAAGGCATCCTGCGTGTTCTTTGCGGGGTCTTTGGCAAGCGTGTTCTCGATCCATTCCTTTGCGTGAGGAACTCTAGAAAACAGGTCCGTCATGTCCTTGTCGAATCGTGCTCCAAGAATACGGAGGAGCGATGTGACGGGTATCTTACGCTTGCGGTCGACACGAACGTAGATGGCACGGTCCGCCTCCGATTCGATCTCTATCCATACGCCGCGGCCGGGGATTATCTTTGCTCCGTAGTAGGTGTTTCCTTTTATGAGCTGAGAGGTGAAGAACACACCGGAACTACGTGCCAACTGGGGCACGACCACTCGCTCCACACCGTTGATGATGAACGTGCCGTGGTCGGTCATCATTGGGAAATCAGCGAGGAACAACTCTTGCTCGGTCTCGGTGCCAAGTGTCTTGTTCTTGAGTCGTACGACGCACTTCAGTGGCGCCTCATACGTTCGCATGTTCTGCTTCGCATAGAACTCGCTGAATTGCGGTTGTCCGAGTTCATGGCTGACAAAATAAAGGTCGAACTTCTTTTCTCCGTAGTCGCGTATTGGAGAGAACTCCTTGAATACTTCCTTGAAGCCTTCTTTAACGAGCCACTCAAAGCTCTTCACCTGGGGCTCTACGAGATTCGGGAGCTCGACGCGGGCTTCGCGGTACTTCTTGAATGTCTTCTGTTTCTTAGTGGTGGACATGACGGCACTATGATTACGGAACCGGTAATAATAGGTAATAAAAAGTGTTGCATGTGCACGGTCAGTCGTTCGCCGGCGTCAACCAAAAAACTCCCCGGAGAGGGTAATGTTCAGCTGCTGCTAACGTACGTACGACACCGTGTCAAACATTGAACGGATGTGAACTTGATAAAGTATTGAGAGATGCCCCAGCAGCCAAGACTCAATCGTTCTGAAACAGTATTGCAAGTATAGTCAAGAGAGGGTATTTGTCAAGCGGGGTCAAGGCAGTATAAGCAATACCTGTGGATAACTACACCTTTAACTGCTCTCACCACGCTTCCATGCCTCTATCTTCTTATGGTCACCGGAGAGGAGGACCTTGGGTACCCTATAGTTCTTCCCTTTCCACTGCAGGACCTCCGGACGCGTATACACGTCGCGACCGGAGACGCGCCGCTCTTCCACAGACTCATCGTTCCCTAACACTCCCGGGAGTCGCCTCGCGATGGTGTCTATCATGATCATGGCCGGCAACTCACCGCCGGTAAGTGTGTACGGTCCTACGGTGAGCGCTTCCGCCCGAAGTATTTTCTGCACACGAGCGTCGATACCCTCGTACCGCCCACATATGATGATGATGTGTTTGTAGCGGCGCTTCAGAACAGTGTCCGCATAGCTGTTGCTGAACTGCTTGCCGTCCGGACGCAAGAATACTATCTTAACCTGCTTCCTATCCTTTCTGCCGATAGCCTTTGCTACGGCACGCAGAATACTCTCCGCCTCCAGCACCATACCCGGACCGCCACCGTACGGTCGACGATCTACTCTCGCCCACTTGTCATCGGTAAAGTCACGTGGGTTATAGAAGCTCACCTGTATCTTCTTCTCCGCTATTGCGCGCCTCAGTATTGATTCGTTCAAGTACGAATCAAAAGCCGAAGGAAATAGTGTGATAACGTGAAAATGCATAGCGTGACGATACAGCATTTTCGGCACAACGCCAAGGTGCCAATAGCTGCATTCAACTTCCTAACCGAACGATTCTAATAGTACCTCAGTCGGTGTTGCCCAGTCTAACGTCTTCCGTGGTCGGCCATTCATGAGCTCTTGCACGTAGAGCACATCATCATCAGATACAAGTCTGAAGTCGGTGCCCTTAGGAAAGAATTCTCGTACCCGTCCGTTGGTATTCTCATTGGTCCCCCTCTCCCATGGTGAACGAGGGTGCGTGACATATACCCTAACGCCGGTCTTGGTTTCAATATCGAACGCCTTGGCAATTTCCTTGCCCTTGTCATGAGTCATGGTCTTGCCGAGCTTCTTGGGGAGGAGGTTGAGCGCATACGAGACCTTGGCAGCAAACGTCTCTGCATCAAGTGAGGTGATGCGTATTGCGATTCTAACAGCCACTATGTTTACATTAAAAAGCCGGGCAGCAGTAGGTCTGCCCGGCTTCAGTATAGACTGCTACGTACCCCTCACCCAGTCGTGTCCGTCCCTATGGTGACATTTGCTTGGCGCACCGGGTCGTGCTCCACAGTTCCTGCAGTAAATTGGACGAGTGTCGCTCATGGCTTCCTTGCGAAGCCTCTCTTTTTCCAATGTGACTTCTTCATTTTTTTCCCTCTCATACTTAACTGCCGAGGCGATTACCATAATAGCCACAAGTGGTATGCCGATGAAGACTGTCGCGAGGATGATCAAGAACACGTGCATTGATTCCATGACATGGAACTCCTCTGTGTGAGATTATGTACCTGCGCGCACAATACCCCTATAATTAATTTAGTCAATATAACCTGGTCTGCACACAGATTGCTAGCCGAACACCTATACGCTTAAGTGTTCGGCTAGCAATCTGTGTGCAGGAAACAAAAAAGCACCTCGGTGAGGTGCTTTTTTGTTTTACTTAGATCTTGAGGTCGGCCATTGCCTCATCGAGGCTCTTCGCTGCATCTGAAACCGGAGCTTCCTCACGGGATGCCGCCGCTTCCTGGCTGCGGAGACCGCCTTCCGGCTCGTTAATCTTAAGGTTGACGCGAGCATTGTGCTTCATGCCAACGACACGAAGGAGGGTGCGGATCGCCTTTGCGGTATTGCCGCTACGTCCGATGATCTTACCCATGTCTTCGGCGTGTATGTCCAAGGTGAGAAGGACTCCCATCTCATCAACAGTGCGCTGTACCTTTACCGAATCAGGATGATCGACGAGACCCTTTACGACGAACTCAAGAAATACTTGATCTTCTTCTTGCATAGTAGTGCTGTGTTTCTAGTAATACTGCTAACGGTCTGATAACGTCACTAATTGTACCTGAGTGCCGTGCATGAGCAAGCACGGGCTGTTGTTTACGCAGCAGCTTTCTCTGCTTCCGCCTCTTCAGTCTTGGCCTCGGTCGCCTCAGTCGGCTCTTCAGCGGGTGTATCCTTCGCCGCATCAGCCGTCTCTTCCTTTTCCTTCACTATCGGTGTCTTCTTCGGAAGCACGTTCTTCTTGGTTCCCTTGATGATACCCTCACTTACGAGGAGGTTATGTACGGTGTCGCTTGGCTGAGCGCCCTTGCCTATCCATTCCCGTACCGCCTCTGCGTCCACGGTAATAGCATTTGTGTGCGGGTTGTAATGGCCAAGCAAACGCAGATAGCTTCGCTGTGGTCCCTTAGTGTGCTCGGTCAAGACAATACGAAACTCTGCGTGGTTTCGCCTGCCGACACGCTGTAGTCGAATCATTAACATAGTGCGCAGTACTCTACCAGAACCCTCGCGAAAGGTCAAATGACAAAGGTCCTACCAACCGTTGGTTTCAAGGGCTTTTGCAGCAGCCGCTTGCTCCGCCTCCTGTTTGCTCCGCCCTTCACCGCGAGCGACGAGGTCGTCATCAAGATAGACGCCGACGGTGAATCGTTTGTCGTGATCGGGGCCGGACTCGTCAAGCATCATATAGCGAGGCGTGATAGAAACGTGCTCCTGCGCCTTTTCCTGAAATCTGCTCTTGCTGTCCTGCCAGAGGCGCTTCTCGACGACCTCGTCAACAAGGGGGTAGATGTGGTCGGCAATAAACCGTTCCGCGGCCTCGTATCCCTGGTCGAGGTAGAGTGCTCCGATGACCGACTCAAATGTGTTGGCTAAAATGTACTGTCGTGCCCTTCCCGTGTCGCGCGCCTCGCCTTTGGAGAGCAGTAGGTGATCGTTCATTCCGAGCTGTGTTGCGGCCGAGGATATCGTGTTCGTGTTCACCAGAGCTGCTCTGTAGGCTGTCAGGTCACCTTCGGTCTTGTCCGGATACTTGGTATAGAGAAACTTTGTTACGGCAAGCTCGAGGACAGCGTCACCGAGGAATTCCAGACGCTCGTTGTGCTCAATGGTTTCGCCGCGGTGTTCATTTACGTAACTCCTGTGGGTAAACGCGGTACGCAATAACGAGAGGTCATTGAACGTAAACCCTATGTCGGCAGCAAATCGTTGCAGGTTATTTAAATATTCTTCATTCATAGTGGTGTAATAACATACCCAATCGCCGAGTGGCAATTGCGCAACCGTAGAGACGCCGCTCTTACGCCTTTTGCCTGTCCCCGGGGTTGAGAAGGATGTTGATAGCCTTGGTGATGATAGGCAGTATGTCGTGGTAGAAGTTCAAGTCGAGTATATCAGCAAGCTTGAACCAGCGAGCGTCGTCAAGACCTCCTTTCTCCTCAAGTACGATGTCAGTGAACGGGGACTCCATCAAGAAATAAGTCACGTGTTTGCGTATCTTGCCCTTTTCCGGGTTGCTCGCCACATATTCATTCTCACCGAGTTTCTCCCTGACCTCTGCCGTCAAACCGAGCTCCTGTCGTATCTCACGAGCAGTTCCTTCCTCAGCGGTCTCAGCATCTTCGATACCTCCCTTGGGCAACGTCCAGTGACCAAACACGTCGTGGACCAATGCTACGTAGACATCATCACCATGGATGGCGTATACAACGGCGCCACCTTTGCGCTCTATGGGCATTTGCTCGTAGGGGACCAATGGCGCTGTTCGCTTGCGGTGTTTCTTTGTCGAAGTCTCCTCTTTGCCCGGCTCTCCCAGCTCCTTATACACGGAACCGAGCACGCCGTTAATGAACCTACCGGAACTCTCTCCTCCGAAATTCTTGCCCAGTTCTATGGCCTCATTGATGGCGACCTTTGCGGGGACCTCACTCCTGTCACTGAACAAGAGCTCGTATAGCCCTATACGCAGGATGTTCCTGTCGACGCGGGATATCTTCTCCAGCGGCCACTCAGGTGCCGCCTTGGTGATGACCGCGTCAAGATCCTGCTGTTTCTGCAGAACACCGTCAAGGAGCCGTTCCATGAATGGTCGGTCTTTGGTTTCGGGTGCGAATTCCTTGATGTTCCTATCAAGGACCTCTGATGGCGCCGGAGCGGCGGTATTGCCCTCCTCAAGGTTCATGTCCCACTCAAACAGCGTTTGCAGGACTATCGATCGTGATAGATGTCTGTTCGACATTGTACGTAAAAGGTGCTGTGGTAAGACGCCAGTAAGGTTCCATCGGTACACGCAAACGGTAGCGCCGAAACCTTGCTGTGCCTAACGTGATTACTTGCTGTCAGCAGAAGATGTGTCCTCGCTCTTGCTCTTTGCAGCCTTTTCCTTAGTGCTTGCCTTTGGCTTCTCCGATGCGGGAGCATCACCCTTCTCAGAACCCTGCTCGCCGACCATGATGATCTGCTTGCCGCGATACATACCTGTATCAGGGTCCATGAAATGCCTGCGGCGTGTACCGGTAGGCGTGCGGACAAGGCGCACTGAGCCGGCGCGATGATGGGCGCGCCTCGATGCGGTCTTGCTATGGGTGAGTTTCATTCGTACCGACATACCCGCCACTATACCCGTGAATCTGAGAATTGCAAGCCCTATTGTCCACTGTTTGCGCCAGTCATCTTGCCCTGAGGTGAAATGTGAACGAAGGTCTTTCGGTGCTCAGGGCACATGCCATATCGGTGTAGAGCATCCATGTGGCGCCGTGTGCCGTACCCCTTGTGAGACCTGAAGCCGTACACGGGATAACGTGAGTCGACGCGGAGCATGTGGCGGTCTCTCGTCACCTTGGCCATGACAGAGGCGGCCGATATCAACGGTTCCAACGCATCTCCGTGCACGATGCTTCGTTGATGCATATACACTTCTGGTGCGACAAGTCCGCCGTCCATGAGCACCATGGTCTTTTGTGGGTCAACGTTGAGTTGTGCGAGTACTCGTTTGAGCGCCGAGGCTATCGCATGCTGTATGCCACGCCTGTCGACCACAGCCGGGCCGGTGCATGCTACTGCGGACCTCAGGTGCGACTCACCGCTGATACGTTCATACCACAGGTCGCGCGCCTTTGGTGTGAGCTTCTTTGAATCCCGTATGCCGTGCAACAAATGCGTGGTGTCCACATCGATATCACAACACACTGCGCCAACAGCTACAGGACCTGCCAGAGGCCCGCGACCGGCCTCGTCGATGCCTACGATGTGACGTACCTTCATGATCGTGAGACTAGTATACCCCACACCCGGCACGCTTTCGTCATGGTATACTCCCGGTAATGTCGCGGTTCACTCACCTGCACACGCACAGCCACTACTCACTCTTAGGTGCGGTACCGAAGATACGACCACTTGTTGCACGCGCAAAGGAGTACGGTCTCACCTCGCTCGCTCTTACCGATAACGGAGCGCTTTACGGCGCCATCGAGTTCTACCAGGCGTGTGAACGTGAAGGCATCAAACCGATCCTTGGTGTGGATGCGTATTTGGCACCGCGCAGCCGTACCGACATGGAACGCGGTGTAGACGACCGGCGCACACGACTTGTACTGCTTGCAGAAAACAACACCGGATATGTGCACCTCATCAAACTTGTCACGGCCTCCTACACCGAGGGTATGTTCGAAAAACCCAGGATGGACAAAGAGATCTTGGAGCGCTGGCACGAAGGGGTGATAGCAATACTTCCGTCGTTCTACGGTGAACACATCAGCCCCTTACGGGGCGATGACATGGATAAAGCGGAGCGCGTCGTCGCCTGGTACGTCGACACGTTCGGCGCGGGCAACGTGTTCCTTGAGGTCACACATCACCCGGAGATCGAAGGCCATGAGTACATGCAGAAGAAGATACGCGAACTCTCCAAGCGCATGGGGGTGCGAACGCTTGCCGCGCATAACACCTTTTACCTCGAACCGGAAGACAGGCTGGCACGGGAGACGATGCTGCGCATAGCATTTGGCAGTGCTCCTGAAGAGGAGGAGTTCTTTGAAGATGAAGACCTGTCATTCATATCTCCCGAACGCGCGGAAACACTGTTTGCCGATGAACAAGACGCACTTGATGCGACGGCGGAGGTCGCCCAGCGCTGCAATGTGCATATTGAGCTTGGACATTGGCACTTCCCCGAGTACACCATCGCGTCTGGAAGGTCTGCCGACGATGAGCTGGTGCATCTGGCGACGGAAGGACTACGATGGAGGGGTCTTGCCTATGAGGGGATGATCCGTGAGCGTCTGGACTACGAGCTCGAGGTCATACGGACCAAAGGATACGGAGCATACTTTCTTACCGTCGGCGACCTGCTTCGAGAGGCGCGCGAAAGAGGCATCCTGACCACTATCCGAGGGTCAGTTGCCGGATCACTCACTACGTACGTACTTGGTATCACCAACGTCGACCCAATACGCCTTAACCTGCCGTTTGAGCGCTTCCTGAACCCGCATCGACCATCTGCACCGGATATCGACATGGACTTCGCCGACAACCGACGCGACGAGATGATCGAATATACAAAAGAGAAATACGGCCATGCAAACGTGGCACAGATAGGCACCTTTGGGACCATGATGGCACGCGCTGCCGTACGCGACGTCGCTCGCGCCCTTGGCTTTCCGTACAGCGTCGGAGACAAGATAGCAAAAGCCATTCCATTTGGTGCACAGGGCTTTCCCATGACCATCGACCGGGCACTCGAGACCGAGAAGGAGTTTGCTGACCTATACAAGAAGGACAAAGATGTGCAGAGGATCGTTGGCCTCGCAAAGAAGATAGAGGGATGTGCGCGTCACGTGGGTGTACACGCGGCAGGTGTTGTCATCGCACCAGCACCCCTCGATCAGTTCGTCCCCGTGCAGCCGGATCCGAAGGGTGGCGGCAAACTCATCACGCAGTACGACATGCATGGTGTCGGAGAAGACGGTGTCGGCCTTTTGAAATTCGACTTCCTGGGTATCCGCAACTTGAGCATACTCGCAGACGCCGTCGAACGCGTTCGGGAACGACGCGGTGTGACCGTAGACATCGAAAACATTCCCCTCGATGACCGCATCACCTATGAAATGCTTGCGCGAGGCGAAACAGGGGGTGTGTTCCAGCTCAACGGCGCAGCGATGACGCGTTACCTAAAAGAACTGAAACCGACAAAGATCGAGGACATCAACGCTATGATCGCCTTGTACCGCCCCGGCCCGATGAAGAACATACCGGAATACATCGCACGCAAACAAGGGCGAGCAAAGATACACTACTTCCACCCCAAAGTGGCGAAGTTCCTCGAGCCCTCATACGGTATTCTTGTCTACCAAGACGACCTTCTCTTCACTGCACTTGAGCTTGCCGGATATGACTGGGAGACCGTTGATAAATTCAGGAAAGCGGTCGGTAAGAAGATACCGGAGGAGATGGCGAAACAGCACGTGAAGTTCGTCGAAGGTTGTCAGAAATACAGTGGCATGAGTGCCGCAGAGGCGGAGGCGGTCTGGAAGTTATTCGAACCCTTCCAGGGATACGGTTTCAACAAGGCGCACGCCGCGAGCTACGGTAAGGTCGCCTATCAGACCGCATACATGAAGGCGAACTACCCCGTAGAATACATGGCGTCGATACTCACTGCCGATTCCGGAGACATCGACAAGGTTTCCGAAGCGATTGCGGAGTGCAAGCGTATGGGGATACGGGTACTCAAGCCAGATGTGAACCAGAGCTTTGGTTCGTTCACCTGCGTCGAGAAAGATAGCAAGGACGCGATACGTTTCGGCTTGAATTCCATAAAGAACTTTGGTGAAGGAATAGCGCAGGTCATCATCGATGAACGGGAGCAACACGGCCCATACGCTTCCCTTTCCGACTTCCTGACACGCATCAAGGACCGTAACCTAAACAAGAAGTCGCTAGAATCACTCATCAAGAGTGGTGCGCTCGACTCTTTCGAATACAAGCGCGGGCGCATGCTCACACACATCGATGAATTGCTTGCGTTCAACAAGGAACAGCAAAAAGAAGTCTCTCAAGTATCACTCTTTAGTGGTGTTCATGGAGCCGGCACACTCTCATTGCCGGAAGCGGCCGAGTCGCCGATGCGAAGCATCCTTGCGTGGGAAAAGGAATTGCTCGGCTTATACCTCTCGGGTCATCCTCTTGACGAGCATCGTGAGCGACTGGAGCGTTTTGGCAGGAACATCAATGATGTTAAGAATGGCCTTATCGGCGTCGAGCAAGTAGTGGCAGGTATCCTTGTGAGCGTTCGTACCCTAACAACAAAGAAAGGTGACAAAATGGCATTTCTTAAGCTCGAGGATATGAGTGGCGACATTGAAGCCGTCGCCTTCCCTAAGGTGTACCATGAGCATCGCGACAAACTTGTTCAAGAAGCATGTGTCGCTTTTAAGGGTCGCGTGAACGACAGGAACGGCGAACGGAGCTTTATTGTCGAAAAGGTGAAAACACTCTAGCCGACCGAGAGCGCTGTCGTGTACTGTGTTTTTACTAGCGTATGGTCACCGTACGTGTAGCTGAACCGTAGCTGCCATAATAAAGGAGGAATCGGTAGGAGCCCGAGCGCAGTGGTTGGTCACGATGGCGGTGCTCGATCTCAAACATGCGTACCTGTCCCGGCGCAAGAGTGTACCGTACGGTCGCTCCCTCTCCACATGCTGCGCGAAGAGCGCTGTCGTAGAGCATCAAGTCTTCACTATCGTATATCCTGTAGGTGACCGGACAGTGTTCAGGGTGCGTAAGGATAACTGTGGCCTCCCCATCGTTCTTCGCAAGCAGCACAAGACCCTTGATGTCTTCGTAACGACCGAACGTGAGTTGGGAATGCTCAATGAGCTGAGACGCGGTGATGCTGAGCGTGGGATGCGCATCGTGTGAGCGCACGGCATGCACGCGCTCGACGACTGCGGCGTACGTCCTTGCTTGTAACACCCTATCGGGAGATATGATGCCCTGCGTGATAAGAGCTTCAACAAGTCCGCTCACGGTATATAACGAGTGGGTTGCATTCTCTTGGTGCACTTGAAATGCCGAGACACTTGCACCCCAAAAGATGACGACGGCACCAAGGCCGATAGCTGATATGTACTTCATACTTTGTATTGTGTACTCACTTGCGGTTTATAACAAGTGTTGCATAGTAATACCATTTAAGTATACTGCATGATGGCAGTACCGCAGTACCTTCAACAACCAAATAGGGGAACCCGATGGAACAAAAAAACAGGTTGGATGAGATCATCCGCGTATGGACGACAGTAGTGTTCGGCGAGAGCATGACACTGGTGGAACTCTCAGAGTCGCCGCGACTACGAGAGCTATCCGTACGGCAGTTTGAGACGCTCGACACACTCCTCACAAGTGAAATGTGTGCTGAACGACCGACATTCAAGCGATGCGTGCATTGTCCCAACACCGAGGGCTCCCTCCTCGGATGTCACCTTGTGGCGCGACACATCAACGACGAACTGGACGAATTGCGCGAGGTAGCGAGACATGCACCCCTTGCGGTGCAACAGACGTTTAGCGAACGTATTCGCTTCGTTGAACAGATGTTTGTGTGTCCCTCAGGCAGCGACGGCTCCACAGTGGGCCATACCCCCCCACACCGCGATGATCAACGCCAGGCTGGATAAGCCGGCGATTGGGGCCCCATTCTCGTGATGGGGCCTTTTGCTTTACAGCAAGGCTCCGGCGTTCTACCATATGACATTGTATGCATTTACCATTTTTTTATTGTAACCTCCGCTCGGCATGAACGACGAACAACTATCAGCTCTACGCCACACGCTTGCACACCTCCTTGCCGCCGCGGTGCGCGAGATCTATCCGCACGCGAAGCCGACCATCGGCCCTGCGATTGAAAACGGATTCTACTACGATTTTGACTTTAGCGATGGATATAAACCGGGTGAGTCCGACCTGCAAAAAATAGAGCAGAAGATGCGCGAGCTCCTGAAGAAGTGGAGTGAGGTGGTTGGTGAAGAAGTGTCAGAAGAGGATGCTCGAACGCGCTTTGCAAAGAACCCCTACAAGCTCGAACTCATAGACGAAGTGCTTTCACGCAACGAACCGCTCACGCTGTACCACACCATGCATGAGGGTGAGGCGGTCTTCACCGACCTCTGTCGTGGGGGTCACGTCGAGCATCCGGCGGCAGAGATACCTTCCGGCTGTTTTACCCTCGACCGTACAGCTGGAGCATACTGGCGAGGTGACGAGAAGCAGGCGATGCTCACCCGCATCTACGGTCTCGCTTTTGCCGACAAAGCCGCTTTGGCAGACTATATTGCGATGCGCGAAGAAGCGAAGAAGCGCGACCACAAGAAACTCGGAAGAGACCTCGACCTCTTTTATATCGACGACGAAGTGGGCAAAGGTCTGCCGATGTGGACACCAAAAGGAACAGCAGTGAAGTTCGCACTGGAACAGTTCACCCGCAACCTTGAACGGAAGTACGGCTACGAGCACGTTTCAACGCCCTACCTCGCTTCAAAAAAGCTCTACGAAACGTCCGGCCATTTGGACCACTACAGCGACAGCATGTACGCACCTATCGTCATGGATGATGAGGTGATGTACCTCCGCCCGATGGCATGCCCTCACCACATCAAGCTCCTGCAGCGCAAGCCGATAAGCTACCGTGACCTTCCGGTCCGGTATGCGGAACTTGCCGATTATAATCGCCACGAGAAGTCAGGTGAATTGATGGGAATGATCCGTGTGCGCAAATTTCAACTTACAGACGCACACGTGTTTGTCTCCGCTCAAGGACTTAAGGAAGAATTCATGAACGTGTGTCGCATGATACAGGAGGGTATGCAGGGCCTCGGCATCACTGACATCGTCAGTTACCGCTTCTCAAAACGTGACGCTCAGAATAAGGAGAAATATTATCCGGATGACGCACTGTGGAATCGTGCCGAGTCTGTTATGAAGGAGGCACTTGATGAGCTTGGCCTTGACTACACTGAAGCTGAGGACGAAGCGGCTTTCTACGGTCCGAAGCTTGACGTACAGGCCCGCAACGTGAACGGTAAAGAAGATACACTGTTCACCGCTCAAATGGACTTCCTGTTGCCGGAGAAATTTAACATTGAGTATATCGCCGAGGATGGTACGAGAAAACGTCCTGTGATGATACACCGGTCCGCTATTGGTTGCCTCGAGAGGACGTTCGCATTTCTCATAGAACATTATGCCGGCGCGTTTCCCTTCTGGATGGCACCGGTTCAGGTCAGGGTGCTTCCCGTCGGTACAATGCATCAAGACTACGCTCGTTCTATTTACACAGCTCTTGTTGAAGCGGGTTTCCGTGCGGAGATAGACGACTCCGACACGTCGCTCGGTAAACGGATACGCTCTGCCAAGATAGAGAAGCTTCCCTACTTTATTGTCGTTGGAGACGCCGAAGTGGCAAACAAGACCGTCACGCTCGAAGGCGCCACTAAAGAGGAGCACACTCTTACCTCTCTCCTTACTCTACTCAAGCAAGCCAATGACCCACACAGCACCCGATAATGCGAAAACACCCGAACAAGGAGTCCGGGTGTTTTTCTGTTGAAGTCCTTTTACTTCTTGTTGGAGAAGTACTCGAATGCCTTGGTAAGCGCGACCTTGGTTCCGATGCGTGTGTTTGAATAGCTGTAGTCCACACACTCTACCAAGATGCCCATGACCTGCTCAAAGTCAGCATTGCTCCATACAGCTGTAAGCTGAGCGAGTCCTGCATCGGGTGTCCTTCCACCCTCGATGCGATGCTTGTACACATCGTCAAGGTCGCGGACCACCTGACTGATGAATGAGCCTGCTTCCACACCTTTGTTTGAAAGCGTGCGAAGCAGTTCGAAGGTCTTCTGCTGCTCACCCTCAGCAAGGTAGCCGATAAAAAGTGACACGCTGTTCTTTACCGAGTTGGTGGCGTCATTCCTTGTCACGGGAGCGGTTGCTACCGATGTAGCGGTGTTACGTGTAGCAAGTACCTCCTTCTGTACTCGTGCCGGGCGTGCGTCTGCCTGCTCGACTGCCGGTACGTGGGTCATGACACCATTCTTCATGCCGTTAATGAGTCGCTGACATCGCTCCTTTGAAAGCAGTACCCAACCATCCTCACGAGGATATGTTGACTTCACTTCAGAGAAGAGCTTGGAGAGAATTGTTTCAGCGTCACCGGACGTCTCTTCTAGCAGCTGTCCTATCATACGGAGTGCTTCCGGAGAGAGTAGGATATTGTCAGCGTGCGCTATCGATTCGATCAGTGTTGTGCGCTCGCTAGCCGCACTTCCCCTGGCGCTGCTTTGCACCACGACCGGTGATGGTATCGGCTGATTGTAGCTAGGCTCCGCCACAGGCGCCGTGCTCGCATCTACGTGATGAGCGAACTCACCTGATACCTGCGCGAACGCGGCATGTCGTGCTCGAATGCGGTCAAGTGGGCGAACAACGGTCAAAACGTGAGCGATCACCGCACTCACCACAAAGAGGGTGATCCAGAAGAATGCGGTCATTAGAGGACCTGCCTCGAACCCGGTGTACGGCAGCTGATCAAGAGAGACTGATGCACCAGCGACCCGCACTCGACTGTCGAGGGTCACCGTGGGTTCTTCAGGTTCCGTTGGGACGGGAGTCACGGTGGTTGGAGGTGTAACAGGTGTCGTGACACCATTGCAGTTGAGACATGAGCCACCTCCACCGGATACGATAGTTGGGGTCGGGGTGGGTGCTGGAGTCTTCACCGCAACAGAATCACTACAGGTGCCAGTCTTGTCTCCCGCAGTAACGGTAAGTGTGTACGTTGTATTCTCTGTCACAACCACACTCGTGGTGCCGCTTGTGGCAACAGTGCCGATGATAGGAGCAATACTTGCCTGCTCCGCGTTCATGCTTATCCATGTAAGTGTAACAGTGTCACCCTTATCTACAGGTGTATCTGAAACGGAAATTTCACAGACAGGAGCAGGAGGTTCAATGGGGTCGACGGTTACCTCCACAGTAGCTTCACATTCAGCGGTGGTGGAATGATCCGCGCCGGTGAATGTCGCTATGTAGGTCGTGGTGGTCGCAGGTGCCACGACCGCACTGCCACTGGTCGTCGTTGCAAGAGCAGGTTCGAAGGTCACGCTCACTGCATTTGTGCTTGACCACGTGATGGTGGATGTTGCCCCTTGTTCAATTGACGATGGCCACGCACTCATCTCACAGGTAGGTGCAGGAATAACAGGGTCTTCTGCTTTCTTCTTCAGGGTGAAAGCGGCACAGATAGGCTGAACGCTGTTGCGACCCTCCGCAGGATATGCGGCGTGTTGCGCAAATAGTGCGTCGGTAGCTACTGGCAGTACAAAATGTGATTCGAGGGTCTCGACCTCAAGCCACTCAATGACTCCATCTTTGATGTCGGTCGTAGCGCTTGTCGTTGCGACGATCTCACCATCCTTTGTGAATGCGAGGAACCACTGTTCATAGTCCTGGTGGTGTGCCTCACGTCCAATGTATCCATCCCACGAAGCGGTGTCTATGCGATACGTACCTGCATGAAGCGATACGTTATAGATGCTACTCATTGCGGCACCGGATGTGGCATTAGCAATAAGGCCCTTACCATCAAAGTACACTACAGTTGTCTTCTTGCTAGGGGTGAACGGACAAGCGGGCCACATTGGTTGCTCGGGAACATCGGGTAGCTTAGTGAATGATGCACAGATAGGTTCGACACTGTTCGGGTTGCTACCTGGGTACGCTGCGTGGCGCACGTATACTTTGGTGCCTGCGCTATCTAACGCAAGGCTCTCTTCAAGAACTTCGCGCACCGTCGCTTCAACTACACCATCAGGGATGTCGGTGGTGGCGCGGGTTGTTGCAATACTGTTCGTGCCGGACTTGATGTCCAGGTACCACGACTCCTGAGGCTGGTGGGCTGTCTCACGACCAAGGTAGCCATCCCAGGACACTGTCTCAATACGGTATGCTCCTGCGTCAAGGTGCACCGTGTACGGGCCACTAGATGCGTGCGCAGGCCCCTTATCAGCCCTGATACGCAGGTCGTTGAAATACACGACCGTCGTATGTTCACTTGCAGTGAGAGGGCACGTGGGTCGAACCGGAGGCTCCGGCTTCACCGGAGGTTCCGGTGTGATGTCGCACGTCTGATGTGCGGCAAGGTGACAGAGGCCACCCTTTGCAGTTACGGTCTTGATGCGCTTGGTGAGGTCGATCGTGACACTGTCCGGCCACTCTTGTTCCACCTTACCGGTGGTGGTGCCGTCACAGTAGGTCACTGTGTAGTGCGAAAGCCCCGGAGGACCTGCCCACGTGAAAGAGTCACCATGAATAGATAGGTCGACGGCGTCACAACGCTCCTGCCATGATGCGGAAAGAGTGCCGGTCGCATCAGCTTGCTCAGTAGCAAAGCGTGCCGGCGCTGCCTCAAATATGAACATTGCGGTGAGGACGAATGCGCCGAACGCGACACCCTTACCGATAGTGCCCATGTGTGTTCGTACTGTCGTGCGAACGGTGTTGTATGTGATCTTCTTCATGGTAATTGTATGTAATAATTGACCAACCTATTAATGACCGGCAGACACCCGGTAGGCGTTCCGCCGTTACTGGTAATGCGCATCACTGTGATGCATTCACGTTCGCTCCCGTTGTAATAGCCGGGTGCGACAGTGAGTGTTAAAGGACTATTGTGCTTGTGAGCAGTGCTGTCACTACCCATCGCTCTTGCTTGGCACCAAATGTGTTACAGGTGGCAAGGGTGAGTGTCGGTTCCGGTGCGTCGAAGTAAACGACCACTTCTTCTGCGTCGGCAAGCCGTACATCACGGACCGTATACTCGTACTTGTGTGTGTTCGAGTATACAGTGATAATGTCGCCTTCTCGTAAGGTGCCGAGCTGATTGAACGCCCTAAATGCTTGATTGCGTACCACTGGAAGGTTGCTACTGTGCCCAAAAATGAGCATGTTTGCCACCTCACCCGTACCCCCTGAACCCGGATAGCGAACCGCTCCTGAGAGCAGCGCTCGGTCGAGCACCTCGACGTCAGTACTCTCGGGGTTCAGTACTTGTGTGTCTACGCCTATTCTGTCTATTACGATGCGTATGGGAGTGGCTTCCGGTCGAGTAGGCACCCATGCGGTCTGTGTAGCCGGCTCGACGACAGATGTAGCTACCGGTACCGATTGCTGTTCCTCGTCTACCTCGGCAACCACAGCAGCTGATGTCGTGGCAACGATGACACTTGTCGACGGTGCCGCATCCTCTGTTCGCGGTTCAGGTACGAAATCTATGAGTATGAGTATGAGCGTCAGCGCAGTGAATACGCCAAGTGTTACAAGAACCGTCTTCATCTTTGCGGATCCGGTCTGCTTTTGCTGGTGTAACACGTTGCTCATGGTCTGGTCTGCGCTTTCGCGCATAAGAGCATATCACTATATATATTATATCAGTGATATGCAGTATTGTCAATCTATCTCAGGTGAGGAGGGCCGTACCGCAGATTCATATATAAGGCCTTAGCCACTCCGCCCACGGTCACCCTATCAGCGGCTTCACTATTGTCAACGTCATGGACCATAACGGGTGTTTCGTGCGCGGCCACATCCTCACTATTGGCGGGATATTCGTAGGCGGCTGCCTCGGCTGGCATGTCGTTTTCGACCTCTCGTATTGTCTCCTCTGAGCCGACAGAAAAGACGAGTGTGTCGAGCGAAGCGTTGTATTGCGGACGCTCAAGCACCTCTACGATCAGAGGAGCAACGTACTCGACCGCACTCTGCACAGGTTGCTGCACAGTGACCGGGACAGGATCACTTGCTACCGATACACGCTGCATACCCTCTGAGAGACGGTCGATGATCTTGCCCCACACCGCAGCGATCTCGGTGAGCAGCCGTTCCGCGATGGAGTCTAGAATGAGTATGGCCTTGTATGTGTTCGTTGCAGTCCACATCACAGCATCTGTTCCTCGCTTCAGTACTTCTTCGTATATAGGATAGAGCGTTTCCGCACTGAAAAGGGTTTTTAGTTCTACCGTGGTCTGCGCAGGCTTTCGAGGATATATCCTTGTGGCTGCAATGTCAGATTCCAGAAGGTGGCTTTCTTTTTTGTCGAGGTCGAGGATCTCAGCATCGTATGCGGAAACAGCGCCCGCACTGGTGGCGGTAAGGCTGACATCACCCGCAAGTTTATTTACGTACTGCTGCACAGCAGCAAGGCGTACGTCACTTGAAAGCTCGGTATGTAGTTGTATGCTCTGTTGCATGGTCGTGTGTTGAAACGGTGACAAAAAATGTATATATCACAACGTTTATTTACCATTCTATGATACCATTTTATATGTCGTTTGTCAACTATAGCCCTCACGCTATAATTGACAGTACCCCTATAATATGATATACAGTACGCAACATAGCTCTTTCTTTTTACCAAGTAGCAAGGTCTCACAGACCGCTGTATCGTAATTATATTAACGGCACACCGGTGCTTAAGCGCCACGTGTTCCATAACTGAATACCATGAATGATACGCAACTAAAACGCAGTGAACGCATCGCATCTGCTATGATGCGCACATTTGCGATCATCGGCATCATCGCTGTCATCGCGCTCATCGCCTGGCTCGTTGTGCAGGGCACACGCGCAGTACCGGAGACAGGTTCAAGGATCTCTGCGGCTGTGACGTTCGTGACCTCAATATTCCGAAGTGAGGCTGAGGAGTCTCTCGCCTTTTCACTGACACAGCAAACAGTGCCCTCCGGCGAGGCATTCGTTATCACGTTCACACACGCAAACGCCGAGGAAGATCCAGAGTCAAGCTATCTATTCTCATACGCTTGCACTGACGCCGCCACGCTCTCCGTAGAAGGTGAGGACGGGTGGACAGTGCTGCCGTGTGATACAGACGTTGAACTGAGCGCCACTTCTCTTGAAGTCATTCCGGAGACAACGGTTCGCTCTACTCCCATCAGCATGAGCATCCGTTCAGGCGGACTCTCTGACACAGCCGTACTCACGGTGTTGAATGAGGAAATTCCGGCAACAACTCCGGTGGCACCTGCGCCTGTCACTCCCGGCGTAACAACCCCAGCGACACCCGCCCCTGCCCCAATCGTGACACAACCTACACTTCCCGTGGCACCGGCAGACCTTGCGGTACGCATTGAGGAGACTGGTGTTCTTGTCCCTGTTGAAGGTGTGAAGACATTCTTCCCCATTTCCCCCTTGCCGGCAGATAGGGATGCTGCAGTCCGCTTTACGGTAACAAACCGTGGAGGTGTCGACTCTGGCGCATGGGCCTTTGTAGCCATCCTCCCTGTGGAGGGTGACACATCGTTCCGCTACGTCTCCCCCGCTCAGGCATCACTCCGAGCAGGTATGCAGGTCGAGTTCACACTTGGATTCGACAACCTCGTAGCTGCCGATGCCGGCCTCATCCGTATCACGCTTGTCCCCACCGACCCGGCAGACAACCCTGCGAACAACGAAGACAGTGTGGTCGTGCAGATACGTCAGTAAGCCACAAGCACACATATAAAAACAACCGCCACACTGTGGCGGTTGTTTGTTTGAGGCGAACTGCTCGCGTGATCAGATGTCGAGCTGAGCGAGTTTTGCGTTGCTTTGAATGAATGACTTGCGAGCTCCTACGTCGGTGCCCATGAGTGTATCAAAGACGTAGTTTGCTTCAACTGCGTCTTCTATAGTGACCTGTTTCAGTACCCGGTTTACGGGGTTCATTGTGGTCTCCCACAACTCCTCGGGATTCATTTCACCAAGTCCCTTGTACCGCTGTATAGACACCTTAACCGTACGCGTTTGTGCCACTTCTTCTTCCTGTTCCGGTGTGGTCTCACTTTCATCAGAGGTGTCGGTATTGGCGTCCTCAGGTGTCACACCCATGTCCTTTAGCACCTGCACTTTTTCGTTTTCATCATAAGCATACCGTACGTCCTTGCCCTTTTGGATCTTGTAGAGAGGTGGCTGCGCTACATACAGATGGCCGTTCTCCACGACAGGGAGGAAGTACCTGAAAAATAGCGTGAGCAGCAACGTGCGTATGTGCGCACCGTCAACATCGGCGTCGGTTGCGATGATGATCTTGTGGTATCGCAGCTTCTCCAGGTTAAACACATCTCCTATTGCAGTACCCAACGCTATGACGAGATCCTTGATAGAGTCGCTTGAAAGCATGCGATCGATGCGAGCACGTTCGACGTTCAGTATCTTTCCCCTGAGTGGCAGAATAGCTTGTGTGGCGCGGTCGCGCCCCATCTTTGCCGAACCACCGGCTGAATCTCCCTCGACAATAAAGAGTTCGCTAAGCTCCGCCTTCTTTGTCTGACAATCGGCAAGCTTGCCGGGCAATGTCATGCCATCGAGGGCACCCTTGCGGAGCACTGAATCCTTCGCGGCTTTTGCCGCTTTGCGTGCCTTTAACGCCAAGAATGACTTGTTGATGATGGCTTTCGCGTCATCAGGGTTCTCTTCAAGGAATGTTGCAAATGCGTCACCAAACACGCTCTGTACTGCACTCTGTGCGTCAACGGAGCCCAGTTTTGCTTTGGTCTGACCCTCGAACTGCACTTCGCGCAGCTTTACCGATACGACCGCTGTGAGTCCTTCAAGTACATCATCACCGGTAAAGTTATCTTCATTGTCCTTGAGCAGCTTTGCTTTGCGGGCGTGGTTGTTGATGGTGCGCGTAAGCGCGGTCTTGAAACCGGTGAGGTGGGTCCCGCCTTCGGAGTTGTACGTGTTGTTTGCAAAAGCGCTGATGCGCGAGCTGATGTCATCTACGTACTGAAGCGCAACTTCGACTGAGATGACGTTGTCGTCAATATCTTGCTTCTCATGGTAGAACACATTCTTATGGAGAGGCTTCTGGTGGTTGTTGTAAAACGTAATGAGCGAGCGCAGACCTCCTTCGAAGTAAAAGGACATGGAGGGTGCGTTCAAACCGAGGTCTCGGATGTACATCACCCCATCTAACTCACGCTGCGTGATGTCGATGGCGCGCAGATCGAGTACAGTGATACGCATCCGCTTCACAAGGTATGCTTGTTGGCGCAGGTGAGAGACTATTTTGTTCCAGTCAAATGCAATGGTCTTGAATATCTCTTCGTCAGGTTCAAAGGTGATGATGGTGCCTTGGTGGTCACTTTTGGATACTTTTTTCACAGCCGCCTTTTTCTTGCCACGCACGTACTCCTGCATATGATAGCCACCCTCACGGTGCACCTCGGCTTTCGCGTAACTCGAGAGTGCGTTCACCACTGACACACCGACGCCGTGGAGTCCTCCTGACACCTTGTATCCTTCACCGCCAAACTTTCCTCCTGCATGGAGCGTGGTCATGATGGTCTCAAGCGCGCTCACCTTTGTCGCCTTATGGATGTCGACAGGGATACCGCGACCGTTATCGACGACACGAACACGGTTGTGCGGAAGGAGTGCTACCTCAATGTTGTCGGCAAAGCCACCCATCGCTTCGTCGCGTGAGTTGTCGAATACTTCCCAGATGAGGTGGTGGAGGCCATCCGGACCGGTCGTACCGATGTACATTCCCGGACGCTTGCGTACCGGGTCGAGGCCCTCGAGAACAGTGATCGCATCGGCACTGTATCCGTTTGTCTTCTTTGCCGATTGGGTCTTTTTGGCAGGCATACAAATAAAAAATCGCCCTTAGACGTGTGTATATACTACCATATATGCCCCCTCTATACCATCACTGAAAACCACTTGACATGGGGATTCTGCGTGTCACTCTATGGCTCTGTAGAGCGCTCTATCGTACAGACCAACCCTGCCGTGTATGTAGCTTGGCGGTAACAGCATCCATGCATTCGTTCACTTCCACGTCATTCAACGTACGTTCCGGTGACTGAAATACAAGGTGCCATGCATAGCTGGTCTTATCCTCCTTTGTATAGGTGTCAAAGAGATCTGAACGCACAAGGAGATCACCTGCATGCGCCGTGATCACTTCAAGGACCTCAGTGGCCGGTGTGTCTGCCGGAACCCAAACAGCGATGTCTCGCAAAACATATGGGTACGGCGACCATGGCGCATAGCGCACACTTCCATCCCAGGGCAACGGCTCACGGTATGCGGTAGGTGTAGGGAGCTCGGCGAGCGCTGGTATCAGTGAGCACTCTGCAACACCATCCACTATCTTCATTTGCAGCTCTACACCAAGTGCCGTAGACAAGAGGCGGATGTCTTCAGCGAGAGCCGCTTCCATCTTTGCTTGTTTTGTTGTGATGCCGCGAACCCCGATAGCGAGCGCAAGCTCTTCCCCACGCGCGGTAAAGCGCGTACCGACCTCAAACACACGAAGGTCGGACAACCCAAGTATCGGTGCATTAGCCACATTCATTTCGAGTGCCTCCAAAATGCCCGAGCGAAGGTCCATGCGCATGAACGCCTTGTCTGACGCGAGCGGATTCAACAGCTCGACTTCGCCCTTGTCCCGCAACGTGTAGGTAAGTACTTCTGTGTAGCCCAAGTCGGTGAGGGTGTGACGAATGAGGTCGCCACAGTACTGTGACAACGTCACCTTGGGAGGATCGGATGGTATCGGCGGTAGTATGGACGGGATGGAACGAAGACCGTACACACGCCCTATCTCCTCAATGATGTCTTCAGGGATTCGGAGATCACTGCGCTCCCATGGCGGCGTGATAGCGAACTCTTCACCATCGAGGGAAAATTCCCATTCAAAACGAACCAATATCCGCTCGACATCGTCAATGGTCATCGATACCCCAAGAAGCTTGTTTATGTGAGACAGCGTCACGTCGACCGGCATCCGCTCACCTAGTGGCATGTAGGCGTCGTACACGCCCATCGTGCGGCCTCCTGCGATCTCCTCAAGGAGTTTGATGACATCACGCATGGCAAAGGCGGGCAGCTCAGGGGCGGGTTCGTTCTGGAAACGTAGCGATGCGTCTGTGGCAAGACGCAGTGATTGTGAGGTCTTCCGTACAGACGTGTAGTCAAAATTGGCAGCTTCGATAATAATGTCGACCGTGTCCGTGGATATCTCGGCGCGCGCGCCGCCTTTAATGCCCGCTATCGCGAGAGGTTTTTCCGCAACACTGTCGGTGATGATGAGGTCTCGAGCGGATAGTTCATATGTCTCGCCGGTAAGCACGGCTATCTGCTCTCCGGGGCGAGCCAACCGTACACCGATACCTGTTGCACCCTCGGGTGTACGCATGAGCTTGGCAAGATCAAATGCATGGAGTGGTTGACCGAGGTCAAACATGACGTAGTTTGTGGCATCAACGATGTTGTTAATGGAGCGCTGTCCAATGCGCTCTAACGAACGCTGCAGCCATTTCGGTGACTCCTTAACACATACGCCGCGCACAACAGCTCCCATGTAGCGGCGGCATAGCTTGGGGTCATCGACCGTGACGGTGAAATTTGAGGGAGCTTCCACAGAGGCAAGCGGACTGCGTAGCGGTTCTCGCTTCATGGGACGCGAGAGCAGTGTCGCGAGCTCTCGAGCAACACCTCGGTGTGATAGACAATCGCTCGAACGGTTCGGGAGCACGTCGAGATCAATGATCCAGTCACCATCAACCTCCTCTACCCCTTCCACTTCAAATGAATGAAAGGTGAATAGGTCCGCAAGCTCCTGCGCAGTCGGGAGCTCTTCCTCAAAATATGTCTGCAGCCATGCTCGTGATACTTTCATGGTTAGAATTGATGAATGAAACGAAGATCAGGTGAATGGAAGAGTCGTACATCAGGTACTTCCGCCGCTATCATGAGGAGTCGTTCGATGCCGACGCCAAATGCGAATCCTGAATATACTTTTGGGTCGATGCCTCCGGCAGTGAGTACATTCGGGTGGACCATACCGGCACCCATGATCTCTACCCACGCCTCGGTTCCATCACGACGCTTGAACTTCATGTCTACTTCGACGCCCGGCTCAACAAAAGGAAAGTACCCCGGCCTGAAGCGCACGGTTATCTCTCTGCCGTAGAATTCTGTGAAAAAATGCTCAAGCACTCCCTTCAGATGAGCGAGTGAGACGCCACGGTCAATGTAGAGTCCCTCAAACTGAAAGAATTGCGCCTCGTGAGTGGCATCGGTCGCCTCATTACGAAACACTCTCCCCGGAGCGATGATGCGGATGGGAGGGGTGTTCTTTTCCATGTATCGTACCTGGACCGGACTTGTGTGGGTCCTCAGTACGGCTTCCTGCATACCTTTGACCCAAAAGGTGTCCTGCATGTCGCGAGCGGGATGGTCACGGGGCACGTTGAGGGCGTCAAAATTGTAGTACTCGCTCTCAATGAGGGGTCCCTCCGCAAACTCAAACCCGAGTTGAGTAAATATTGAATTAATGCGTGAGATCGTCGCGGATATTGGGTGTACGTGACCGGTCATATGCAAAACAGTATACGACAGCGGTACGTATTAAGAAAGTCCACCCGGGTGAACGTACGTGTTCGTGAGCCGAAGGCGAGATTCGAACTCGCGACCTACCGCTTACAAGGCGGTTGCTCTACCAACTGAGCTACTTCGGCAATATGACCATCTACCAGACTATTCCCCACTCTGCTCTCTGATCCGCATAAGGCGATGAGATGGCGCTCGGTGACGACGATTTCGCTTATACGAACGCCTTAGGCTCCCCACTGCATGCACGAGTCTGCGCTCCAACCACCGTACAAACACAAGCGCACCATATGTTACCATGTGAAGCCCCTGCATCAAGATGTCGACATGGGCATAGCGCACAGTTCTACTTGCGAGCATCTTGATGCGTTCTATGACCACGGCAGCTGACCGGTCAAGTAGTTCACGAGGACCAACGAAATAACGTTTTCCGAAACGCAACTCTACATGCTTCGCCGCAAGCAGGAGAGTGAGCATAATTGAAGAAACTGCGAGTGTGGCTACCATGGTATCCATCTAGCCCCGCACTGACAGGCGCGTGCAGTCGGAAAGCTCTATCCTCTCACCAAACTTCTGAGTGGCGCGCTCAACAAGCTGTTGAATGGTTACCGATGGGTCTTTGATAAACGGCTGTTCGAGCAGGACCTTGTCCTCTAGGTAACTATTCAACTTACCTTCAACGATGGCCTCGCGTTTATCCGCCGGTTTATCTTTTGCCTCCTCCTCGAAGAGCTGGCGTGCCTTCGCCACATCGGCATCAGTGACTTGTGTCCGGGAGACGAATTCCGGGTTAGTAGCAGTTGCATGCATCGCGATATCGTGTGCAAGATCTTTGAACTCCTGGTTGCGCGCCACAAAGTCAGTCTCGCATGAAAGGAGTACGATAGCGCCGACATCCTCAGAGGCGTGAATGTATGCCTGTACGACACCTGCTCCAAGCGTTCGCTCTGATTTCTTTGCAGCGGCCGCGCTCGATTTCTTACGCAGTACGATGAGAGCCTTTTCCATATCTCCCCCTGCAGTCTCAAGGGCATTCTTGCAGTCCATTACAGAAAGACCAGTCCTTGTTCGCAGGGTCTTAATATCTTCAGTAGTGATCGCCATAGTATATAAGATTAATGATTTCTAGTATGAACGTCATCTATGGTCCCACGCCGTACACGGGGTATAGCGTGGTTATGTTACGCTTTCGCGGGTGAAGGTGTCGCAGGGCCACTCAACCCTTCCTGATAGGCGGCGGATATCTCACTCACAAAGAAGCGTAATGACTTCGGAGCTGAGTCATTGGCCGGGATGGGGTAGTCGATGTGTGCGATGTTGCAGTCAGTGTTGGCGACGGCAATGACAGGTATCCCCTTTGCGCGCGCTTCCTCAACAGCAATAGCCTCGCGCCGTGGGTCGATAACGAACAGAGCATGGGGGAGCTTGTCACCAAGTCCCAAGAGACCTCCGTACATCGCATGTAACTTTTCAATTTGGCGGTCTATCTGAAGTCGCTCAAACTTTGTGTATTTTCCAAGAACACCTGACTCTTTGTCCGCCTCGAGCTTCTTAAGTAGAGCTACGCGTTTCTTTATCTCAGAAAAGTTCGTGAGCGTGCCACCTATCCAGCGTCCGATACAATACGGTGTTTCGATAGCGGTTGCCGCTGACTCAATGATGCGGTGTGATTCTGGCTTACCACCGACAAACATCAACACCTTTCGCTCGGCACCCAACTTTTTTGCGAATTCCTTTGCTTTCTCTAGGTATTGCTCAGTCTTTTCGAGGTCAAATATATCTGTCCGCTGTTTTGTTCCGAAGATGTTCTTCTGGTTTGTAGGGTGGCGCCTCGACTTGGAGAGCCCATAGTGAGCACCCGCATCTAGCATGCGGTCGACATTGGTCTGCTCGGTGGTTTCTGTATTCATACTGTGTATAGTGAAATGAGTCTACCAGATATGTCTGATATGTCAAAAGGTC
>SKIN01000047.1 GCA_007116405.1 Candidatus Kaiserbacteria bacterium
ATGATACCGATGTTGTAGAGAATAGGCGCAACCGCATACAACAGGAACCTGCCCTTCACTTGCACGTACGCCGCAAAGAGATTGGAGATACCGAGTACGAACGGCTGAATGAGCAAGATGCGCACCATCAGCACGAGCTCCTCCTGCATCGGGGTACTAAAACCCGCATACAGAAGCTGTACTAATTGAGGTGCGAAGATGAACACGAGAAAACCGAGTGCGATGAGCATCGCTGAGAAGAACGACAGCATGTCTGATAGGAAATCCCGTACAGCTTCTTTTCCCTGTTTACGAGACGCCTCCAAAAACGGTATGAGAACGAACAATGACACCATGGACGCGAGCAGTGCGTACATGGTGTCGGGTATTCGGAATGCAGCGTAGAACACATCCAGGACCTCACCTGTCCCAAAGGAGCCGGCGAGCAGGCGGTCTCGGACGAGACCCATCAGCTGCGAGCCGAGGGTGAAGAATGCTAGCAAGTAGGCAGCCTCGTGCACACCACGGATCTCGCGATGCAAGAAACGGTACACGAGAGGTATCGCCATACCGACTACTCACCGCGACCGCGAGAATCGGAACGTAGTAGCTCTTCTTCGGGATTCGGGGCAATGTCGCCGATCGGGACCCCATCGCGCGCTGCAATATCATCGGCGGGTATTGGGGAGTCGAACGGATCAAGACCAGCGGAGAGGTTCGCTATGATTGATAGCACCTCCTGGTTGTCCGGGTTAGTCTCTCGCACGCGCTCAAACTCACGAATGGCACCAACGGTGTTGCCTAGACGCCAATACGAGAGACCGAGGAAGTAACGAGCGTTCGCGTATTGTTCGTTGATAAGTACGGCACGCTCGAGTGCTTGCGCAGCACGACCGAAGTCGTTGGACCCGTAATATAGGAGCCCCAACTGGAAGAACGCTACTGGATTGGCCGGCTCAAAGACAGTGATCGCCTCGACGGATGCTATAGCGCTCTCTACGTCCTCGCGCTCAAGCTGAATCTGGGCTTTCAAAAAGATCGCGTCGGTGTACTGATTGCGGAGGTCTATTGCCCTATTCACCAATTCGAGAGCACGGTCGTTATTGCCACGCGAGCGTTCGAGTGTTGCCTTCGCAAGGTACACTCGCGGAGAAGCTGGACGCAACGCGAGCGCGCGCTCAAATGCAGCAAGGGCACTGTCAAGTGAACCATCGATCCCTAAAGGTATGATGTTTTGAAATACCGTTCCAAGATTCACCCAATTTTGATGGTCACGCGGGTCGATCTCTGTCGCTCTATTCGCATTCGTGACTGCACGTGTGAGCAGACTACTCACGTCATCTCGCACCTCCTCGGGAGGGAGATCTTGCGCAATGATCTCACTGATGCGGACGATGTCAACCACGCTCATCATTCGATAATACGTATCGCTAGGATGCCGTCGTACCGCCCTTTCTAGATGTTCCCAACCGCCCTCGATGTCACCGTCTCGCGCCAACAACACGAGCCCTTTCTGGTACGACGCCTCAGCAGTAAAGCGGTTCGTTACGCCGTACGCCCCAAATGCGGAGAACAAAATGACAAACATGAGTACTAGTGCTACTAGAAATCCTTTGCGAGGATTCTCTGAAAACACAAGTCGGATCTGTTGCACCCCATCGTTCCCCAGGGCGAGCGAAGCAATGAACACGCCGGTCAGTATCGCCCCATACAGAACAAGCGCTGGAGACGGTACTTGGATGACGGCTATGATCCACAGATACAATGCCCCAACGAATGACGTGATACGAAGATATTGGACGATGTCACCTCTACCACCTCCTCGGGCACGCAAGAAACTACGTATACCATAGAATACGAACAAACCAAGGAACAGGAACCACGCAAGCGCCCCTAAGAGACCGGTACTTATGACTGACGTGGGAATAAGGCCAATACCATACGCAAAATCTGCTTGCCAGAATGCACTTCTGTTGATCTCCGGTGGCATATGCTGTGCCCAGAGGTACATGAAGGAACCAGGGCCACTTCCAAATAACACCTGCTCACGAAGACCCTGTGAGCCAATGGTAACCGTTGTCTGCCACGATGGTCGCACGTCTAGTTCCCCAATACGCAACCGTTCTGCAAGCGTACTAGTGGCATCTTGACTTCCAAGAACGAAGAATGCGGCGATCAACACAACCACGATCGCCTCAAAAGATATGCCTCTGCCCGGACCATCGTTACCCGGGGCAAATCCCATATACACAGTGTAGAGAGCGCACGCCAATGCGAACGCACCGATGATCCACCACAGAACGGTCAGATTGACCGCGGCCAGGAAAAAGAGGGAGGCCAAGAGCGTACCCCACAAGACGGCTCGGATAAGGGGTGTCACGGGCAGCAGTTGCAAAGAAAGCAATACAAAGATGAGAATGAGTCCGAAGAATACGCCAAGATCGTTCAAAGAGCCGAGCAGTGATATCGATGAAAATATCATACCTGTCCCAGCGACCCAATCACGCGCGAAAAAGAGTATCCCTTGAAGCACGGTAAGAAGTATCGCTGAGCCGAGCATGGCAAGGTATACACCAAGTATTCGCTTCTGCGAGGTCAGCAGAAGCACCGTAACAGTGAAAGCGAGCGCAAGCACGATCATGAACAACACACTGTCTGTCATTAAGCGTTCACCAAAGATACTCATCGCACCCTCAGAGGCGAAGAGCATCGACATGATATATGCAAAAGGTATCGCCCACGTTGCACCCATGATGGCAAGACGTGGAGTGGTCACGATCTGCTGACGCAATACTGTGAGTGCAACCAACAAAGCGGTAATAAAGACCAGGGTTCCTCCAAGAAAGATCTTTGTCATGACCGGCGGTACGCTCGCGCCCACGTACACCCCCACAGGTAAGAGTACGGCAAGAACGACTAGCGACCAGTATGCAATGGAACCTATCATCGGTGTTTGTGGTGTATTGTTAAACATATATTCGATACTACTACACGCAAGTGCACATCGTCACACGATGTGCTTGATAATCTATTGTTAGTATTGTACCCACGATGGATACATTCATGCAAATGGTCCCCTTTATTGAGCAAAGCGTACAGGTATGTGTAATTCTCGGTCGTATTCTGGCAGACCCGTGGGGTTGTCACGAACAAATATCACTCTCCCCTCTACTGCGTCAATATCCGGAAACACAAGTACAAGATCGAACGCCACGAACTCTTCTGTCATCCAATCAGTTTCTGCAGTGGCGGGCACCTCAGTGAGCACCACACCATCGAGTGTTTCGAGCCGCACCGGAAATGACGCCTCAAAATACCACATCCCCCGCGCCTCACCGCGCACGCGCAGAGGGGACGACACGGTACTGTTTGGAAGCGGCTCCCGTACCCGTATGAGTTCGTCCACGCTCCACTGCATCCAATCGGGCCCATCGCCACTCACCGCTCTGTCTGTGAACGTGAGACTCTCAAGTATCAAAACAAGCGTCGCCCATTGTTGCCTATCCACGTACCCATAGCGCACCATTTCGTCTCCGGAGTACACGTCAAACTCCTCAGGTGAGATGCCAACATCGCCTCGGTGGTATCCTATCTGCTCTTCCATGATGGGGACACGGCCGAGCACAAAACCTGCGGGGTCCCACGAGGATGGACGCCGTTCAAAATGCACACGCGCCGCCCACGGGGTTCCGTCACCAAGCACAAGATGGCGTGCAGTGGCACCGGAGATAGGTATGTCAACCGTTCCCTCAGCTTCTCTGTCGCCCGTACTCCCCATCGGAAGACCTTGAGGATACACGGTGACACGAAACGCCGCATCGTGGGGACCGGCAAGCGTGTCGGGTATCACTTGCCCATCCGCATACAGCGTCACGACCGGCACGCCTAGCACATTGCCCGGCATCACCACCCAACCCTGCGGATACTGAAGCGAAAATGCATAGTTCTCATCTTCGTACGTCCTCCATCCGGCGCGGGGGTCACGTGGCTCTGCTGTGTCGACCTCCATCTCATCCTCGTCATCCGGGAACGTGGCTGGGATGTGTTCCGGGCCGGATCTGCCGACATAGTAGAGCATTGCGACTCCGGCAAGTATCGCAACCGCAAGACCAAGTAGGGTCAACGTGACCGCATTGCCGGTATGCGTGTTCCGTGTAGGGGTTTGCGTATTCATAGTACGTGCGTTACCGCGCGCGGCTCCATGGGAACTGCTGACGGTCCGTAAGTCTATCGTACAACCATTCGAGTCCTGCTCCAATCACATAGAGCACACTTGCGTTCAGCAGTATGAATATCGGGTAGAGTGCCCATGGGAAGCCGACACCAAGGTCCTGAGTGAGGATGAACGCCCACGGCATGATGGGTAATACGATGTAGAGGCTGCACGCGGCGGTGCCGCAAGCAAACGACGCGAAGTATATCGCGATAGTGAACAGGGTGTATATGATGGTCAATATCTTGCCCATTCGGGAATCCCACATATCCACATACTACGTTGTCCTGGCGGTTCGTCAACTTGCAAACGACGGCGCTCGTGGTGCAAAAAGGCCCCTTTTCAGGGCCTTTAAGCGGTCGCTCCATGCACGACTCTCTACTTCTTTACGACGACCTTGACCTTGCCGGACTTTTTCTCGGCAAGCTTCGGCAAGGTGACCTTGAGGACACCATCTCGGTACTCGGCGCTTACCTTCGCCTCGTTGACCGGCGCAGGCAGGCGCAACGCACGTTCGAAGCTGCCTCGACGTATCTCTTTGCTGTAGAACTGCTTGGTCTTCTTCTCCTTCTCTTCCTCCCTTCTACCGCACACGCGCAGGTAGTTCCCTTCCACGGTCACTTCGACCTTATCGGGCTCGATGCCCGGTACACTCATCTCCGCGATGATGTTGTTGCCGTCTTCGTAGAGGTCGACCGCCATATCGCCCACACCACCTAGCATGGGTGCGTGGAACTCATCAAAGAATCGGTCGAGCTCACCGAAGGGCTCCCATTTGACGATAGCCATAGTACTACGAAGTTATGCTTGTAATACCCTTAGTATAAAACAAAAAAAGGCCCCTTCAAGGGGCTCCGCAGACGACCACTACTGCGCCTCTTGGGCTTTCTTAAGTGCAATGATGTACAGACTTTCCGCCCAACCGAGCGGATTGTTCTCGTTTGGAATGTCGGTGTGGCTAAAGTACAGCTCGGGTAATTTACCGTTATCGTCGAGTGCGTGACGCGCTCGCTCAAGCCAATGGTCTGCGCGCTCATGTTCACCTCGCTCGCGGTAGATTATCGAGAGCCACGGAAAGCCCATGGTCCACTCCGCCTCTTCGCTCCAGCCGTCCTTGTTGAGATTGTAGTAACGGTCGGTCTTGTACCTGAGCACCCCTTTGTCTTTGGCAAGATGGTACTCGAGGTTGCGCAGGATTTCATCCGCTTCAATACGACCTACGACCCGATAGGGGAACAGGAGCGAAAGCAGTGCAAGGTCCGTGAACTTGGTGGTGCTCTCACGCGGAAGATGTGTAGTGAGCGCATCCCTACCCTTTTGAATGACCTCTTCGGGAACTTGTGCGAGTCCGGCATCGCGCACCTTTTGGAGACCGGCAACACACGCGCCTATGGAGGAAGCGTGCACCTCTTCGTACTCCTCCCAGACGCCATTGTCCGGGTCCTGCCAGTACTCGATGGAGATGAGGTAGTCAACAAGACGCTGCACTATCCTGCGGTCATCCTCAGAACGCATCGCACTCTGACCGGAGAGTTCGTGCTTGCCAAGAGCGTAGAGGATGCATCCCACCGCATCGTTCTGCTTATTGCCCCACTCTTCCCAGAACTCTTCGAATGTCTCCGGATTGTAGCGGGCATGGATGTACTGATATGAGAAGCGGGGACGCTCTTGAATCGCCCACCGTATCTTGTCTTCGTGTTTTATGAATATGTCGAGGAGTGCGTGCCAGGTCCTTCGCGCGGTCTCCCAATCACCCAACTCTTCGAACGCCATGACCTCGTAGAAGTTGTCACGGAGCCAGCTCTTATCGTACCCGGTCGTAACGCCGGGCTCAGCAGCAGCAAGGAACAGGCCGCTCGGTGCCTGCAATCGCCTCAGTATCGCCACGTGGTGGTCTATTTCTTTTTGAAGGTCCATGATAGTTGCTTACGCCGCTTTCTCTATCTCGTACGTGTCGTCGTTTGCCGCTCCCGCTTCGTATTCCACCCACGGGTGTTCTGTACGAATGAGCTCAGCAAGGTCGTTCGATTCCCGTTTTGCATCAAAATACAGACACCGTATCGTCGTTTCCGCCGCTTTTAGTTGTTCAAGCATCCGCATCGCGCGCTCAGCGTAATACTCACCTTTTTGCGCGTACTCTTCGCACACTCCTTCCAGTGCCTCTTGCTGCAGCTGTGCGGTCGCGACATGTCGCTCATCATCGTTTGCCGGAGGCAACCCGCGATAGAGTATGGCTTCAGTCTCCGGAAGTGCTTGTCGCAACTCCTCGTACCGATGTATCGCAGTGCGATATTGTTCCGCCAAACGCTCATGATGCGCTTCTGGAGTCGGCTCTGTCCCTACGTTCAGTTCTTCATGACCCATTACGCGGACTATAGCACGCAGCACATAAAGCACCAGTGTATTTTCCACTTACGCAACGTGTTTTACAGACACGGCAAGGTTGTGTTGCAAAAAGACAAACGCGCTTCGGCTACTCATTGCGAAGGAATCGGCGACCCGCACGCCAGAGCGGAACAGCAATAAGAAATCCTATTACGATAATGAGGACTATATGTAGGGCGTACTTCAAGAACACGAGAAGGGTCAGTATTAGACCGATGGTGAGGTCTTGAGCGATCTTGTTAGCATCAGTAATGAAACTCTTGACGCGAGACATCCACGAGTCCTTGAGTTGAGTCCCGTTGACGAACCGACGCTCCTCGACGTTTATGGTAAACGTGACATTTTCGATACGTTCCATGAGCTCACTGCCGCGCCTGTCGAGGGCATCGATCTGCCGCGCCAGACGAACACGATCTTCAGCCAAAGACCGCATATAGCGCAAGCGGTCATCGATCGCCTTGGTGAGCATGCTCGTGTCTCCGGTATTCGCACTTGTGGTCATGAGCTGGTCATACAGACGCGTTACTTCGGCGAGCATACGCTCAAGGTGTTCGTCTTGGCCAGCAAGAATGTCTCGTTCGCTCTCGTGTTGCAGTATCCTTTCTCGCATCAAGGTGGCATTCTCTTGCACATGAGTGGGGTCTAGGGCAAGTACCGCCTCAAGTATCTGCTGTGCCCTGTCACGCTCAACCTTGAACCGATAGTGACACGCTGTATTGCTTCGGGTCATATGCTCGAACGTGACATATGAATACATTCTCCAACCCTCGACGACATCGCACACTTCATCCTTGTGACGAGTCCGTATCGTTGCATGGTATTCACGTGCCTCATATGCTTCGGTAGCAAAGGGTGGAGTATCAACACTGTCGACCACTGGTGCCGTACGCATGCCCTCTACATCGACACGATCGTACACACCCCCTAGCGAGGGTACTTGCACTGAATCCACCGACACACCCTGTTCGACACCTGTGAGCTGAGAGAGGAATGATGTGGCGCCCAACAAAACGAAGATACCGAATAGGATAGCTACTATCCCTACCGGCACAAGCACGATGTTCTTTGGCCGTAGTAGACGGCGCCAACCCTTTGGTCTCCCATCGTGTTCATTTGATGCTTCATCCATATTGATCGTGTGTTAGATGAATATATGTCTGATGATAGAAGCGTATCATACGAAGACCCTGGAAGAGGTCTACTTGTGCACACTGCAACACCTAGAGGTTCTGCAATAGCTGTGCTCTGTTCGGGATGATGAGCGTTGTGCCTAGCGTCAACGCCGGTTCGGGAATGGTACCCGGACGGACTATCAACGCAAAGTTTGCGTTGGGTGGTTTGTTCCACACACTACTGCCATCCATGAGCACGCCCTGCTCGACCTCGACAACTGTAAACAAGGCGTCTAGCCACATGACATCAACGGGCCTTGTGTGAATCAGTATCGGTGATGGAGGTGTTCGCGCTAAGACAATTAGTAGTGGCTCCACTTCAAGAATGGGTTCTCTGTTGTCTATCAGCTCATGCCCGAGCACCATTGTTACATGTAATTCCAGGTCACCTACCCACATCTGCACTGTCCGTTGCCGGTCCTCGTGTGTGCCAATGCTCTGAATCGATGCTGACCACTGCCATAACCCGACCCCAGCTCCAAAGAGGAGTACGAGGGCGATGATGGATGGAATCGGGTAACTGACCGGCGACAGTGACTTACGTAGTTTGATAGAGTGAGAACTGGCCAATAGGAACTGCTGTTTCTTGCCATCCATAAGGTCGTCGGCAGACCGCAACGCCATGTCGGCGACGTATCCAAGGACTCCCCCGCACTGTCGGCATTTTGCAGCAGTGCGTTCCTCCCCTTCGGGTGAATATGTGCGAGCTAAGGCGACAGGGCCACCGTTTGGTGGGAGCATGAACGTGGCGTGCCCCGAACCGGTGTCAGACTTCTGTTCAGAAGAGAATAGGGGTGTATCACACCCGGCACATACATATATTCCTGGTACCTGCGTGTTGGTATATGCCCCCGTATGAGGTTCTTCCGGCTCTCCAAGTCGCAGCGCACGGTACGCCTCGGGTGACAACTTTTTTTTCCACCCTTCGTCTGTATCGGGAATACTCATGAGTGTAAGTATATCACTTGACTGCCCCGCGTAGCTTGTACTTTCCCACCCGCGTACGGATAATGCGCATCGCGAGCGCCGGAATACCGAGCTGGCCGCCAAGTTCATGAGCGATGGAACGCACGTACGTTCCGCTTGAGCAGTGGATGCTCACCGTTGCAACGTCAAACGACATACCATAGAGGATACGGACCGCATCCCGCCAGAGGTGGAGGATGCGCTCCTGCCGAAAATCCCCCTTGACCGCCTTAACGGAACGCTCGACCTCCTCGAGCAACTCCTCATCGGTGATGCGCTTCATGCCCACGAGCGACGCCGAGAATATCTCGATACGGTGCTCAGGCAGCGTAAACCCTTCGAGTTCACCCTTGCGCGCCTTCACGAATAGTGGTTGTCCCTCCAGTGGCTTACTGGAAAATGGGGGGTACTTCTGTGAATGGGTGCCGGGGAGCTGTGCGATGTACTCAAGGAGAAGCGGGGTGCGAACCGCCTTATGGCTCGCTCGCGTCACTGCGTCGGTCATGACGCCGAGCACGTCGTACGTGTCGGTCGCGAAGCCAAAGAGAATGTCGAATGTGTACTCCTTGTCGAGATTGAGATATTCGTTGCGCTTCTTGTTTGCTTCTCCCGCCAATATCAACAACACACCTTCCGCCATAGGGTCAAGCCTTCCTGCGTACGACATTGGGATGTTCTTATATTCCGGGTTCTCCTTGCGGAAGCGCTCGATGCGCTGCAACGGCGTTTCCCCGCGTGCTTTGTATAGATTGAGGATATCTTTCATTTCAGGTACACTCTACCGCATATATGCCAAAAAAGAAAAGCCCCCAAAGCCACAGG
>SKIN01000004.1 GCA_007116405.1 Candidatus Kaiserbacteria bacterium
GCAAGCGCTTCCAGTACATCATTACTGTCAGTTATGAGATACGCCCCTTTCTGGATAAGCATGTGCGGACCTGCACTTGTGGACGCGTGTACCGGTCCGGGTACTGCCAGCACATCACGGCAGTACTCACTCGCCAGGCGCGCGGTGATCAGGGTGCCCGAGCGTATGGTAGCTTCTATGACCAGTACTGCGTGACACATGCCTGCCATGATGCGGTTGCGTTGCGGAAAGCTCTCTGGTCTCGGTTTCCAGTGTGGCGCAAACTCTGAAACGAGTGCCCCACCTGCGTCGAGTATATCGCGTGCCAATCTTCGGTGCGTCGCGGGATACAGCACCGTGTCATCGAGACCTGAACCGGGAACCGCCACCGTTGGTATCCCGGCGTCAAGAGCGCTGCGGTGGGCAATGCCATCAATACCTAATGCGAGTCCGGAGACAATGACAACCGGATACCCGGACAAACCACGTATGATGCGTTCACATACTTGCTGCCCATAAGGTGTGTATTCGCGCGAACCGACAACAGCAATATAACGCCGCGTGTCGTCCGGATACGTACCGCGCACAGTGAGCTGTTTGGGGGCATCGGGTATCTCCCGTAGACGAGGTGGGATCTCGAGCCGTTCTATAGGGTAGGGGACGTTCATGACGTGGAGTCTAGCGTGGCAAACATGAGAAACCGTGCTTTGGTCTGTGTATTACGTAATTATACACTGTACCATACTGTGTATTGCAAGCCACCTTATCTGTTACCGACTTTTCGGAACCGTGGTACAATCGCTGTGTATATTTATTCACTCGTCAAGTGCGTGTGCTATGTTAGACATCAAATTCATTATCGAGAATAAGGACATCGTTGCCGCAGCGATCAAGAATAAGCACACCGAGCAAGTCGACATTGACCGCATTGTCGAACTCTACGAGAAACGCAAAGCACTCCGTCAGGAACTTGATTCCCTCAATGCCGCGAAACGTATCGCCGCACAGGAGCGAAACATTGAGGAGGGACAACGCATCAAGCAAGAAAGTGCTCGTGTCAATGAGACGCTGCCGTCAGTCGAGAAAGAACTGGTGACGCTGGTCTCAAAGATACCTAACCTACCGTCTGCGGATACTCCCGTGGGCGACGATGAGTCTGCAAACCGCGTGATGCGCACATGGGGCACGCCGAAACAATTCGACTTTCAGCCAAAGCCACATTGGGAGCTTGGAGCAGAGCTCGACGTCATTGACATGGAGAAGGCTGCGCTGGTATCCGGCTCTCGCTTTGTGTACCTTAAAGGCGATCTTGTTCGTATGCAGTTTGCCCTCATCAACTTCGCGTTCGATACACTCGGCGACGTTGACATCCTTGCCAATATTGCAAAAGAAGCAGGTGTGGACGTGCCTATTACGCCCTTTATCCCGATACTCCCGCCCACATTCATGCGCACCGCCGTAATGAATCGCATGGCACGCCTTCATCCTATGGATGAGCGCTATGTCTTTGAAAAGGACGATATGGTGCTCGTGGGCAGTGCAGAACACACGATAGGGCCACTACACATGGACGAGATAATTGACGAAAAGGACCTTCCGAAGCGGTACGTTGGATATGGGACGGCGTTTCGGCGAGAAGCGGGTGCCGCTGGGAAAGATACGCGAGGCATCTTGCGATTGCATCAGTTCGACAAAATAGAGCTGGAGACATTTGTAGTACCCGAACGTTCATTCCAAGAACAGGATTTCATCGTTGCGATACAACAGCACTTAATGCGAAAACTCGAACTACCGCACCAAGTGGTTTTGAAGTGCACGTATGACCAAGGCGCACCGAACTGCCGAGGTATCGACATCGAGACATGGATTCCAACGCAAAATACGTACCGCGAGACCCACACCTCCGACCTCATGACCAGCTACCAATCACGGCGTCTCAATACCCGTGTACGTCGAAGTGACGGTAAGATAGAGCATGTCCATATGAACGATGCGACGGTATTTGCGATGAGTAGGACACTTCTTGCGATCATGGAAAATCATCAGGAGCGTGACGGAAGCATCACGGTACCCTCGGTGCTCCGTGACTACATGAAGAAGGAGCGCATTGGTACAGCATGATAGGGACAAGGAAGTTTCGTACCAAGCAAGCGCGCATACGCGAACGAAAGCGCGTGGCGGTACGCGTCGTGCTTTTGGTCGTATTGATGGCTGTACTTGTGATGGGTCTTCTGTACGCGCTTACGTGGGAAGGATTCCGTGTTCAAGAGCTGGTGGTCTCCACTAATGGTGCTCTTCCTGTAGGCGAAGTTACCGACCTTGCAATGGAGCATATCCGCGCTTCATCTTTGCTGTTCGTACCACGGACAAGCATATTTCTTCTTGATATCAAAGGATTACATGCTCTGCTTCATGATACCTATCCCCGCATAGAGAGCGTCCAGGTAAGGCGCACAGGTGTCACGGCGGCGGTGATACAAATTCGTGAGCGGGTACCGGAAGCACTTTGGTGTGGCGACGTGGTGCCACCGATCGCATATGCACGCGCATCCACAAGGGCAGGGAGTGCGGACGAGGCATGGGGTTCCTGCTATCTGCTCGATCAGAACAGTTTTATATATTCACGTGCACCCGTCTATACAGGCTCACGGTATCCACGTTACTACGGGTCGCTGGAGAAGGCACAACCCATAGGCCAGTATTTCATTGAAGCCGATGAATTCCGACGCTTACAGCATCTTTTAGAACTCCTGGCAAGCTCAGGCGTAGAGACCACAGCACTTCTGCTTCTTGATGAACGCGACATGGAACTATATTTATCAGAAGGACTTCGAGTCATTGTCGCACGAGATCACGCGCCTGAGGTGTTCCTGAGGAGAATGACCGCATCTCTAGAGGCAGATGTGATCGACCGCTCGCGCGAGGTAGAATACGTTGACTTTAGATTCGGGAGTAAGGTGTTCATTAAGTACAGAGACACACTGGATAACAACCCTCCGATCACACAGTGATGTTGTGCTACAATAGAAACTACATGTAGGGTATGGCGCAACTCGCTTTCTACTATTTTCGATGGCATTACACACAAGGGACGATAGACCTTGTGAACAATGTCATCAATTTTCTCTGGTTTATATTGAATTTCTTTTCAATACCGCTTCTTCTTCGAACATTCTTCGTACCCTTTCATCGTCTCCAGGAAACTGCTACAAAAGGATTCAATATTGAGAAGTGGGCAGAGGCTTTCATGGTCACATTGCTCATGCGTCTTGTGGGTGCACTACTGCGGACCTTCCTTATCTTGATAGGTGTGCTACTGCTTACCGTTGTGTTCGTTGGTGGCAGCATCCTTTTATTTACATGGTTGCTGCTTCCCGTTTTTCTTTTCTTTCTTGTTGGGCTCGGTCTTACGCTCATAGCCATGTGATTCCTATATGCCATTCAACGACCTGAAAGCACATATTTACAGACTCTATCGACCCGCGATAGCGCTACGAAATGTCATCACAAAGGAACGACGCGTCCATTATGAACACATGCTGGCGATCGTGTCTGCGGCACTCTTCATGCTCGCACTTCTTGCTTTCGCAATACAATACGGCACGCTAGGTGACCTCCCGGGAGTTGACTACGTTGGCATGTTCTCCTACAAGATATATGGCCTGTTTCTTATCGTACTATCTGTCGCATTCGTGTTTACCGCCCTTGAGGCGATGCATCGCTCACAGTACTTTCACGGACTTGACCAGGTGCTTGCCGAAGCATCTGATCCTCTCCATGTACCCGTAAGTTGGGAAGTCGCTTCTATTGTTGTTGATACACCTGCGCATGATATAACACTTGGTTTCCTTGACTCAACATTCGGGCAGGAAATACTCTACAGAGCGGGCATATCATCTGAGGCGTATGAGTACTTTTACACCCATCGCACCCCACAGCTTACGGGGGATGCGTTCATCATCGACCGCCACGGCGGGGTTGTGCTCGCGACATATGCCAAGAGCTTGTGCAAGAACGATCCTGACTTCGTCCAGTTTCTTGCTGACAATGGCGTAAGTGCTGCGCACTTTGTCGAAGCGGCGCGTTGGGTGACGCGTATCGAGCGGGGTGAGCGGAGACGGGCCCGATGGTGGTCGCGCGACAACCTTGGTAGGATACCCGGAGTAGGTAAGACCTGGGGCTACGGTGAGACGTATTTACTCGAGCGCTATGGTCACGACCTTACAGAGGACCATGTCTGGCCGTCTGCTGTGATGACTCGTCATCGGGAAGAAGACGAGGTGGAGCAAATGGAGGCTGTTCTCTCTCGCGCAAGGCAAAGCAATGTCATGGTTGTCGGTAGCGACCTACTCAATGTCCGTCAGAAGGTCGCTCAGTTGTACCACAAGATCCGTGAGGGAGAAGCACTCCCGCCGCTTGAGGGTAGACGCGTTTTCCTTATTGACCTTGAAGTCATTGTATCTGCACATCCTGACAAAGCAGACTTCGAAGAGGCACTACGCAAGGTCTTTGACCAAGCGGTCGCAGCAGGGAACATAGTGCTGTACTTTGAGTACTTTGCAGTCGCGGTGAGTAGCGCACACACCATAGGGGTTGATATCGTGGATATCATACTGCCCTATCTTCAGTCAGACAGGGTGCAACTGGTCGCTGCAGCAACCAAAGATGGCTTTTTCTCGAGACTCCAGCAAGACTCTCGTCTTATGCAAGCCTTCGATGTCATACAAACACAAGACGTCTCTAAGAGTGCATTGCTTGCCATACTTGAACAACGCGCACTTGAGCTAGAGAGAAAGACCAAAGTGACCACAACAATACCAGCACTAGACAGTATCGCTAAGGTAGCTGATCAGTACTTCCCGACGGGGGTTATGCCGGACAAGGCTTTCGATCTGCTGGAAGAGGTCATCCCCGCCGTTATGACACATGGAAAGGATGTGGTGCTTGAGTCTGACGTACACGAACTTGTGACAAGAAAGACCGGTGTACCGGTTGGTACGCCAACGACCGAGGAACGTGACAGACTCCTTACTCTTGAACAGGTCTTGCACCGACGCGTGGTAGGACAAGATCACGCTGTCGATGCGGTTGCCAAGGCGATACGACGAAATAGAGCTGGGGTTGAGGGGAATGACCGTCCCATCGGCTCATTCCTGTTTCTCGGTCCCACAGGAGTTGGAAAGACTGAAACAGCCAAGGCACTTGCAGAGGTCATGTTTGGTGATCAAAACGCAATGACACGCCTTGACATGTCTGAATTTCAAGGCGCTGATGCACTTGAGCGAATGATAGGCAACTATGACCTTGGTAAACCAGGCATCCTTGCCTCACTCATTCGTGAAAAACAGTACGGAGTCCTCCTTCTGGATGAGTTTGAAAAATCTGATGTACATGTGCATGACCTGTTTCTGCAGGTACTGGACGAAGGGAAGTTCACCGATGCATCGGGCAACGTAGTGAACGCACGCAACCTCATCATCATCGCCACAAGTAACGCAGGTGCGGACCTATTGTGGAAGTGGGAAGAGGAAAAGAAAGATCTTTCTCAGCAGAAGAAAGTGCTTATCGATGAGCTTATATCAAGAGGACTGTTCCGTCCGGAGTTTCTAAACCGTTTTGATGACGTCGTGATGTTCCACGTCTTGCAGCCAGAGCAGGTGCGGGGAATCGCTCGCAACCAACTCGCA
The DNA here is from genome assembly GCA_007116405.1 of Candidatus Kaiserbacteria bacterium. Classification (GTDB taxonomy): domain Bacteria; phylum Patescibacteriota; class Minisyncoccia; order Phycocordibacterales; family UBA12088; genus UBA12088. The sequence continues at coordinate 5,667 of SKIN01000004.1, forward strand.
ATACTGCAGAAGCGCTTACGTGATGAACAGCGAATCGATGTGAGCTTCGATGACTCTTTGGTGGAAAAGGTTGCTGAGCTAGGATATGATCCAAAATTTGGAGGCAGATCGATGCGCCGTGTCATCCAAGAGCATGTCGAACAACTCATTGCTGACCTTATCATCAAGGGAGACATTCAGCCGGGTACCCACGTGACACTGCAAGGTAAGAACCTTAAGGCATAGTCTTGCCGTGACTGTGTTGGGACTATAGTATGTGCTGATGCACACATTCTGGAACGATATACAACGTCCCATCATTGCACTTGCCCCCATGGCGGATGTCACCGACCCCGCCTTTCGGCGTATCATCGCAAACAAGGGCGCGCCAGATGTGTTCTGGACAGAATTCGTTTCTGCAGATGGGTTATACCACACGCGAGAACTGCAAAAGCTGCCCGATAGCAAGAATCCACTCATGCTGGATATGGTATTCGACGTTTCTGAACACCCCATCGTTCTCCAAATATTTTCATCCAACCCGGATACCATAGCCTACGCCTCTCGTCTGGCTGTCGAGCGTGGCTTCGACGGCGTCGATATCAACATGGGTTGCCCCGACCGCTCCGTGGAAAAGCAAGGGGCGGGTGCTGCACTGATGAAAGATAGTGTCCGCGCTCGAGAGCTGATTCGCGCAGCTAAACACGCCGTCGGGGACAACATACCGGTATCAGTCAAAACACGCATAGGATACAATAAGAATGAGCTCTCCACGTGGCTCCCGGAGATCCTCGCTGAGGAGCCGGCACTCGTGACCGTGCACGCGCGCACGCGCAAGGAGATGAGCGCTGTCCCCGCACGCTGGGAACATGTGCGTGAAGCGGTTTCCATTCGCGACTCATTGCACAGCCCCACCCTCATACTCGGAAATGGAGACGTGCTAAACGTAGCGGAAGCGCATGAACGGGTGAAAGAGACCGGAGCTGACGGCGTGATGATAGGGCGCGGAATATTTGGCGACCCATGGCTTTTCAGCGAAACAACACCCACACATAGTGAGCGTATGTTAACGCTTGCCGAGCACTGTCGGCTCTTTGAGGATCTCTGCGCTCACAAGTCGTTTGCGGTCATGAAGAAGCACTTCAAGGCATATGTCCGAGATTTTGACGGCGCAGCGGAACTGCGAGCCACTCTTATGGAAGCGAACAATGCCACAGAAGTTGCCCACATTATCGAAGAACACCTGAAACAGGTATAATAGGAGCTATGTCAGAAAAGGTCTTATATCGTAAATACCGCCCACAAAGCTTTTCCGAAGTGCTCGGACAAGGTCATATTGTGCAAGCACTGGAGCGTGCCATCTCGGCGGGCAACATCGCGCACGCATACCTCTTTGCAGGCACACGAGGCACAGGAAAGACCTCACTTGCTCGCATTGTCGCAAGGGAGATAGGCACTGATGACCGTGATCTGCATGAGATAGATGCTGCGAGCAACCGCGGAGTTGACGATGTCCGGGCACTGCGTGATGAAGTACATACGCTGCCGTTTGCCTCAAACTACAAGGTCTACATCATCGACGAGGTGCATATGCTGACCAAAGAAGCATTTAATGCGCTCCTGAAAACGCTTGAGGAGCCTCCGGCGCACGTTGTGTTCATACTCGCCACGACCGAGAAGGAAAAGCTTCCCGACACCATTGTCTCTCGATGTCAGACACACATCTTCCGCAAGCCGACCCTCGAAGTACTGAAGCAGCTTGTCTTGCGCGTTGCGCGAGATGAGGGGTATACACTTGAGCCGGCAAGTGCGGACCTCATTGCGCTCCTCGCTGACGGCTCCTTCCGTGATACACACGGCATCCTTCAGAAAGTGCTTGCGAGCTCGGAAGACAAGAAGATATCTGTGACTGAGGTGGAGGCCATTACCGGCGCTCCATCCTGCGTCGAGCTTGTCGCACTGCTCGACGCCATTGCCGCGAGCGACCAAGACGCCGCTTTATCTGCTGTGCGTCGCCTGACCACCGCGGGTACTGACGTGCGTGTCATTCTCACCCTGTTACTGCGCTTGGTGCGTACGGTACTCATGGTCCGTGAAGCACCAACACTCGGTGCCGAGCTCCTCCTTGAGCTCAGTGAGCCGGAGCAGGGAGCCGCTCGCCGACATGCAAAAGACTCGCGTGCCCGGGTGAATTCCAAGTTGCTGGCCAGATTGCTGCAGGCCTACGGCTCAGTGGGTACCACCTTCACTCCTGAATTACCACTTGAACTGGCTTTATTCGATCACTTTGAACAGACATCATGACACAAGACACATCACGCACGGGTGACAATAAGAAATACGTCTACTTCATTCGACACGGCCAGGACGTCCAGGGTTCGCAAGATCTATTTCAGAGTCCTGATTCACCACTCACCGAGCTCGGTAAGGAGCAAGCGCACTTTGTTGCGGACCGCGTGCGCGACCTCGGTGCCGAGGTCATACTCACGAGCACTATGATCCGCGCCCGTGAGACAGCATATGCACTGCAGGAAGCCACGGGTCTGCCACTGCACGAGGTTGATCTCTTTCGAGAGTACATACCCCCATCTGCTCTGTTTGGTGTCTCCCGCACATCCGGCGAGGGAAGGGTGTACATCGACGCGATGATAGAGCGCGTCAACGACCCGTCCTGGCACTATGCCGATGAGGACAACTATCACGATCTTCATGCCCGCGCCGTGCAGGCATTGGACCACCTCATCGCACGACCGGAGTCACATATAATTGTGGTAACGCACGCAGGGTTTATGCGCGTGATGCTTACCGCCATGATGACCGAAGGTGCACCTGATCCGCTGATGACCTCCCGCTTCATGCGGTTCCTTCGTCCGATGCACACCGGCATTACGATCTGCAGATACAAACCTACTGCCGTACGCCGTAACAAATGGCGCATGGTAGCGTGGAATGACCATGCCCACCTGGGGGACACGTTGCGCAACGAACCTGTGTAATATGAAGCGAGTCTACTTCCTACGCCACGGTCAAACTGCGATGAATAAGACGTGGACACATCAGTATCCGGACACACAACTTTCCAAGCAAGGTCTTGAGCAAGCAAAGGCTGCGGGGGAGTATTTTCGGAATGTCGAGTTGGACCTCATTGTCTACAGCCCATTGTTGCGGGCGATCCAGACTGCTGAAGCGGTGATGGCGCACCACAGCTGCCCTGCGATATCGAATGACCTCTTTGTCGAACTCCGACGCCCGCGTGAGCTATGGGGGAAGCATTGGCTCCGTCCTGATTCACTGTGGATCATGGGTTCGTTATATTTCTTTGCCGGAAGGGAACACTGGCACTATAGTGACGAAGAAAATCTGGAAGAATTTCGGGTACGCGCACGGAGGTCACTGGAATGGCTCTCCGCACGTCCCGAGCAGAACATCCTCGTGGTGTCACATAAAGGATTCATGGTCGGCATGGCAGAGCGCATGAAGCGCGACGGTCTCGACACGGTCCGTCAGTACCGCAGGTCACTCTGGAAGAATTTCACCGTCGGGAACTGCTGTTACATCACCGCCACGTGGACACCGGAGGGTGTTGATGGCGAGACCTTGACCGGCACTTGGAGCGTTGAACCGGGTGTGCGGTGCACGTCTTGAGTTTCCCCTCCATTCGCGGTACGCTAGCAACATTGCCGGGTCGTCTAATGGTAGGACTACGGGTTTTGGTCCCGTCTATCTAGGTTCGAGTCCTAGCCCGGCAGC
>SKIN01000012.1 GCA_007116405.1 Candidatus Kaiserbacteria bacterium
CCGACCGTTGTTGCTTTTGGTGATAGTCTGACCGCAGGTGTAGGGGCATCAAGCGTCGACACCGCGTATCCTTCCCTACTTAGTAATTGGCTCGACCTTGGTGTCATCAATGAAGGCATATCGGGTAATACGACCGCCGATGGACTCGCACGCATCAACACCATCATCGCGTACGACCCGGATGTCGTCATTCTGTTCCTTGGTGGAAATGACATTTTGCAACGCGTACCCTTGCAGACCACGGTGGATAATCTTACGGAGATCATCAACCAACTCAAAGGAGCCGGTGCCCATGTTGTCCTTGTCGGGGTGCACGATTCCACCTTCCAATCGTCACGCGAGACCGCATTTCGTAACTTAGCAAGAACTATGGATGTGTTCTACGTTCCGAACGCACTCCGCGGCATACTTGGGAATAGGAGTCTGATGGCCGACCTAGTACATCCAAATGACGACGGCTATCGGCTTCTCGCCGACCGTATACACAAGGTAGTGGCAGATGCTCTCAATGAGCGCTACCCGGAAAGCCCACTCTCTCTGGTATGCGAAGTATGGCCGGAAGATGTCTTCATCGGGAGGACAGTCACCTGGAGCACATACTCTTGGGGTGCGCCTGACACCAACTACACCTTTAGCTGGTCAGGTGATGACGACCTCTCCGGACGTGGAGTGAGTGTGAGAAACAGCTATGCGACGGCGGGAACATATCGCGGAACTGTAACAGCACAAGCGGATGACAGTACTGTCACAAGAGAGTGCAGAAACGTTGTGACCGTAGCCCCATTACCGCTCGTAGGACACTGCGAGGTCGCTCTTTCAAGCTCCCGCTCAGGCAATGGGTATGAGATAGCGGCAGTGTGGAAAGCTGTGGCGGGAGGGGGAACCGGAGAATACTCGTTCTCATGGTCGGGTAGTGATGGGCTTTCAGGTGATGAGGTGAATGTGAGACAGGTGTACACATCACCTGGCACAAAGCAGGGTACAGTGACAGTACGCTCCGGGGTGGATACACTCGCATTGCCTTGTTCCATTACTGTGACCTCGCAGATGGTCAATGCTACCAGCACACCTTTCACAGGTGGATGTTCTGTGCGGCCAGGCGACTATTCCTTGGATACACGGGTCACATGGTCGGCTCGGAGCAGGGGAGGTGCCACAGGGACCAGTACGACCTATCGGTGGACTGGGGATGGTCCGCTCAACGACTCCACACTCCAGACCGTCGCCGTGACGTATAACGCTACGGGTATGAAGACCGGTACGGTGACGATATCCCGCGGTGAGGACTCCCTCGACGCCACATGCAACGTCGTCCTTTCAGAAGAAGGGAGTAGTGGTGTCTCCTCGAGAAGCGGATGCTTCATCGCGACCGCAGCATATGGAAGTGCGTTCGAGCCTCACGTCATGACCCTTCGAACGTTTCGGGACGAACAGCTTTCAAAGACCGCATTCGGTGATCGACTCATCACCTACTACTACGCCGTCAGCCCTCCTGTTGCTGAGACTGTCGCCAAGAGTGACACATTGCGTTTCATTGTACGCACGCTTCTCTACCCAGTCGTGTTCGTGGTCGGAGCGTTCTTGTAGAGCAGAGGTCAGCGGCCTCCTGCGAGCATGTCCCGCAATGCGGGTTCTATGCGGTCAGCCATGATGCGGTGCCCGGCGTCATTCGGGTGAATGGTGTCGGCCATGTATTCCTGCCTGCCGATGAGTCCCTTGAGGATGTTGGGGACATACGCAGCGCGATATGTACGGGCAAGTGTAGCGTACTCTTTGTCGTAGCGGCCGCCGTACCAACCGCCCGGCACTCCAACAAGGATGACTCCCGCCCCTACGCTCTGCACACGTTCAATGATGGCGGCGAGATCGGCAAAGGTCTGTTCAACCGGTACACGGCGCAAGGTGTCGTTGCCGCCGAGGAGGACGATGACGACGCGAGGGTCTTCCGATAGAACATCATCAATGCGAGATAGGCCATCCGCTGCGGTATTACCCGAGACACCGAGGTTCATGATAGATACGCCGATGCGGGTGCTAAGAAGCGACACGAAGTCATTCCCTTCCGTGGTTCCAAGCCCGTACACGAGACTGTCGCCGAATGCAATGATGCTCGTACCTGCGGTCGGATACGTGATGGGTGTGGACCGGGTGGCAGTCATCCATGCGATACCAAGTACCGCTATGCCGACCAGGACTGCACCGAACAACGTTCGCTGTGACATGACCGCAGTGTACCACGCACACAGTACGTGACGTGTGCTACACTGTCCCGCATATGCGGATATTCATATTTGGAAACCCCGATATCTCTATGGATTCGGGACCGTTGCGCCTCCTGCCCGCTCTTAGGGCGACATTCCCGGATGTATCATTTGAAACACTCGACCCGAATGAGGAGTGGGATGTACCTCGACACATGCATATCATCGACACGGTGGTAGGTATCGATACCATCACCGTATTTAACGGACTTGAACACTTCATGAAAGCACCACGGATGACGTGTCATGACTTCGATGCGTACGCAAACCTGCTCCTGTTGCGTAAACTTGGGAAGATAGATGATGTCACTATCATAGGGGTACCACCCACTCTTCCGGAGGAGGATATGCGCAACCGCGTCACAGAGGAGGTGCGGCTTTGCTGTGCCCAGTACGTTACTTCACCTCCAGGTCGAGTTTGAGGAAGTGCGCCGCGCAGGACATGCACGGGTCATACGCACGAATCAGCTTTTCGAGTTCAAAGGTGATGGATTCGACATCCTGCACCCCCTTTGCCCATAGTTCTTCCACGAGCCGTCCCGCATCTTCTTCAATGTTTATCTGATTCTGACCGGTCGGGACTATCACCTCCCCGTCGACAACCTTTCCTTCCGCGTCAATATGGACCTTGTGGTACAGTGCCCCACGAGGCGCTTCTACGACGCCGATGCCGGTCGCTTCTCGATAGGGCTTTTTGATGACCTCTTCCTTGACTATCGTGTTGTTCGTGAGGAGTTCTATGGCCTCATCGATCGAGTGCACCACTTCTATCGCTTGGGCAAGGTTGTTGTGGAAGATGTCGGTCGACGGGAAGAGTGCGAGGGCCTCGGCGCATGACTCTTTGGTCTTGGGGTGGAGCTTATCCTTCGCGATGTTCATGCGGGCAAGTGCTCCCACCATGTACGGATCACCCTTGTACTGATACGCACTCGCTTGGGAATACGGCAGCACGACGTGCTCCACGAGCTCACGATATACTTTTTCATCGTACACATCCCCTTTGCTTGTGCGGATTTTACCATTGATATAGCCATACCCTTCGTCGGGCAGCAGGGCCATGTAATCGGTCTTTCGGTCAAAGTGGAATGGCGCGTTCATGAATTCCGTCACCAGGCGAAGGGCCGGCTCTCGAGCATGTTCAAGCTTATGTATCGCCTCCGCCACCTCCTCTTGTGTGGGGAAATGAATGAAGCCACCGATAGTCGGATACATGGCATGCACGGACCTTCCCGCGATGACGGTCGCGAGGTAGTTGCCCGCACTCTTGATATCGAACGCATCATGGAGCAACTGGTGCTGGTGCGGATCGTTCTCATCGAAATCAAGGAAAGCATCCTTGCCATAGACATCCGGCAAACAGAACAAGTATAGGTGCAGTGCGTGGTCGCGCACTACCAAGCCATGCATCGTGAGCGCGCGGAGCATCTCTGTCTGCTTGCTCGGCTGTATATCGAGCGCCATCTCACAGGCTTCAATGGCCGCCATGATGTGAGCATTGCTGCATGTGCCGCAGATGCGCGACAGGTGTGACGGTACCGCCATGATGCTTTTCCCTTTCAGCGCTTCGGTGAAGAAACGCTTGTACTCTTCAGTGCTGAAGTTCACCTTGGTCGCTTTTCCATCCTCCATGGTGATGCGTATGGATGCGTCACCCTCTATCTTGGTGATATGTTCGAGGTCGATGTCTACTTTATGCATACTGGTGTGGATATTCTGAAGTAACGATTAATGTGCGGGGTCTGCTACAAGCTCGGGCCTCAGCTCAGCGACGAGTGCGTTCACCGCCTTAAGGAACATGTCGGTGTTCATGGGGCAGCCGGGCACGGAAGCGTCGACGGCTACGACATCCGACACCTTTTTCACTTCCGGCAGCGCACCGAAGCGATCCACAAGAAACTGTATCGCTTCTTTTTGCTCGGGAGTGAAGGTGTTGCGTTGACTTGCGGGCATGCCGGTGACCGCACACGCTCCGACAGCGACGAGCTTGGTGCTGCGACCGCGTATATCCTTAAGCTTTTCCTCATGTTCAGGGCTTGCTATCGCACCTTCCACGAATGCAATATCGAATGCGTCATAGATATTGTTCTTCTTGAGCACCTTTACGTGCCGGAAGTCAAAGATACGCTTCCACTCCTGCCAGTGGTCGTTCATGAGTTCAGTAAACATGATGGTGTTGTCCTCGGAGCAGGAGAAGACAAACCACCCTATCTTAATTTTTTCAAATGGGGTTTCAGTATTCATATGCTAGACATTGTACCAGAGGGTGCGCACACGTGCATGCCGGATACACATCACGCACTAATGTTCATTTCACAGCATGCCGTGGATATCGGGTCTTGGTGCATACCACCCGATGCACGTATACTGACAATGCATGAACGCTGGTCTTTCTACACTACGCACAATAGCGATAGGTGGCGCCGCAGGCGATGGTATTCGCGAAGCGGGCGTAAACTTCAGTGAATTCCTCAGTGAAATAGGCTTCAGAACGTTCTCCTCATTTGATTACCCTTCCCTTATACGCGGAGGGCATAACTACGCACGCATCACTTACGGTGAGGATATCGTTCGCGCCGACTACCGCGAACTTGACGTACTGATCGCGGTCAACGACGACTCAGTCAGGAAGCATCTCGATGAGCTCAATGAGAACGCTCTTGTGTTCGTTGAGACGACCTATGCTCCCAACGTAGGCGCTATTTCCGCGCAACTCATTCCCTTGCCCATGAAGCAGATAGCTGAGGAGGTTGGCGCTCCGCAAGTTGCACGCACATCGAGTTCACTCGGTGCATATGGCTACGTACTAGGCATACCGCTCGACAGACTCAAGGAGATCGCCCACACCGTCTTTGCGAATGTCGGTTCCGATATCAACGTGCAATTGGTTGAACGAGGGTACCGCCACGTGGAGGAGCTCGGTCTTCAGCAACAACCCATCACCCTGCCCAACCACGGTCGTACGGGAGGTGAGGTCATGGACGGAAACAAAGCCATAGCTAAAGGACTGCTTGCCGCGGGCCTTGAAGCGTATGTCGGCTACCCAATGACACCGAGCACGAGCACCTTGCAGTTCCTCGCACGCGCAGGTAAAGAACGTGGCCTGAAGGTCATTCACCCGGAGGATGAGATAGCAGTACTCAACATGGCCATCGGTATGGCGTACGCTGGCAAGCGAGCCGCTGTAGGTACCGCAAACGGTGGTGTCGCACTGATGCAAGAGACCATTTCGATGGCGGGAGTAAGTGAGGTGCCGTGTGTCATTCTCGAGAGCATGCGTATGGGTCCCGCTACGGGAGTCGCCACGCATACGAGCCAGGGTGATCTGCTTTTCACCATCAATGTCGCGCACGGGGAGTTTCCTCGCTTTGTAGTTGCTCCTGGAGACGTTGAAGAGTGTTTTGAATGCGCAGCCGACGCAATGAACATGGCCTGGAAGTATCAGATACCGGCTATCATTCTTTCTGACAAACAGCTGTCCGAGAGTTACATGTCCGTAGAGATAGACGAAGACAGCAAAGGTCCCGATCTTGGCAAACGTGCTGAAGCACCCGGAAGTGAGTACAAGCGCTATGCGATAACGGATGACGGCATTTCACCACTTGCATTCCCCGGCACTCCGGAGGCGGTCGTAAAAGCGACCAGTTATGAGCACATAGAGGAAGGAGATGCGACTGAGGACCCTATAATAGTCAAGGCACAGCAGGATAAGCGCTTCCGCAAGCTCGAGGGATTGTACGCAGACTTTGCATGGTTCCCCACCGTGAAGACGTATGGGGACCTTGATGCGGATGTCGCAATCATCTTCTGGGGCTCAACGAAAGGCGCAGTGCTTGAGGCACATAAACAGCTCAAAACACCGGCAAAACTCGTTCAGGTACTGTGGATGGAGCCGTTTGACGCCGATAGAGTCAAAGCGGAACTGGCGGGAATGCGGGTCGTCATCGATGTAGAAGCAAATCATACCGCCCAACTAGCCGCCCTCATCCGCCAAAAGACGAGCATCGAGATACATAACAAAGTGCTAAAATACGATGCGCAGCCATTCACTCCGACCGAACTCGCACGTGAGATTAACGCATTTCTTTAATCATGGCTCTGAACCTTGCAACAGACAATAAGATCACCTGGTGCCCCGGCTGCCCTAACAGCCAGATACTGGTGGCGTTCCGACAGGCCGTCACAGAAATGGTCGACACTAAGGAGCTTGAGATACACAACTTGGTCGCGGGTGCCGGCGTTGGTTGCCACGGCAAGATAAGCGACTATTTGCGCGTGAACACCTTCAACGGTCTGCACGGCAGAATAATACCGGTACTCACAGGTGTGAAAGTGGCAAACCCGAAGCTCACTGTCGTCGGTTTCTCAGGAGACGGTGATTCGTTCTCAGAAGGGTTGAGCCATGTCTGCCATGCGGCACAGCGCAATAGCGACATCAGCATCTTTTTGCACAACAATCAGACCTTTGCGCTCACGACCGGCCAGGCCACGACCACAAGCCCCGTTGGGTTCAAGGGCGGGACTACCCCGTACGGGTCTGTTGACGAACCGTGGAGTCCCACACTCATGATGCTTGCATCGGGTGCTACGTTCGTCGCCCGCACGTTTGCTTCCAATATCCAGATGACCAAAGAGGTCATGCAGGAAGCGATGCGCCACAAGGGTTTTGCGTTCGTTGATATCATTCAACCCTGTATCACCTTTTTTGATACCCGAGAATTCTACACGAAACGCGTGAAAGACCTTCCCAAGACCTACAAACCTGACGATCTCAATGCCGCGTTCGCAATAGCTCGCGAGCCACTCGATAAGAAAGTGCATGTCGGCATCCTCTATCGCACCGATAAGCCAAGTTTTGAAGAAAAGATAGCGTAACACGCACGGTTGTGTGTCCTTTGATATGTACGGTACAATGTGCAGCATATGCACATAGACACTCTCTTTACCCCCCGCTCTGTCGCTATTGTGGGGGCAGATAACGACCCTTCTAAAGTCGGGTACGCTTTAATGAAGAACGCTCTCGCGGGTGGCACGCGTGAAGTATATCCTGTGACCATCAGCGAGGCGTCGGTATTGGACCATGTCGCATACCCAAGCGTGAATGCGATACCCGGCGATGTTGACCTCGTCATCATCGCCGTGCGTGCAGATGTCGTGCCCACGATCCTACGCCAAAGTGCAGAAAAAGGTATACATACCGCGGTCGTCATATCAGCGGGATTCAAAGAAGCGGGGGAGGAAGGTGCGAAACTTGAAGAGGAAATGGTGGCTGTCGCCAAGGAACATGGCATCACTCTCCTTGGTCCGAATTGCCTTGGTGTCATGAACACCCACGCAGAGTGGAACGGCAGCTTTGCCGTGAAGGCGCCTCGCAAAGGTTCCATTGGATTCATTTCACAGTCAGGCGCCCTTGGTACCGCGCTCCTTGATTGGGCGGACCGAGAAGGTGTCGGGTTCTCCAAATTCGTCAGCCTTGGTAATGAAGCCCAGCTGACCGAAACAGAGCTCCTTGAATACCTACGAGACGATGAGGAAACCACCGCTGTACTCCTCTACGTGGAGCAAGTCAGAGACGGGGCACGCTTTCTCGAGCTCGCAAAACAAGTAACGAGCAAGAAACCACTTATCGTGTTGCGTGCAGGAAGGAGCGCACGAGGAAGCGCCGCGGTAGCAAGTCACACCGGCAGTCTCGCTCCGGCAGATGCCGTGTTCGAAGCGGCGCTACGCCAGGTGGGTGCGATACCCGTTGACTCACTTCGAGCGCTCTACTCTATCACCAAGCTCCTGGAACTTGGTATCACCACTCCACAACAGACCATCGCCATAGTAACGAATGGCGGCGGTCCGTCGGTGAACACAGCGGACCTCATCGAGACGTCACGCTCGCTTTCTTTGGCGACGTTCAATGACAACACGAAGGATGCACTGCGTGCGGTACTCCCCCCCATGGCTGCGGTGGGTAACCCTATCGATGTAATAGGTGACGCAGGTCCGGACCGCTATGACGGGGTTCTCTCGGTTCTCGAGACGCTCGATGATATCGACGCTATCATCGCACTCGTGACACCGCAAATGATGACCGACCCTGCGGGCATTGCCCGAACCGTCGTTGCGCACCGTGGAGCAAAACCCATTCTCCCCGTCTTCATGGGTGGTGACGCGGTCTCCCCCGGTGTACACGCCCTCGTAGAAGCGGGAATGGTGAGTTTTGATTCCCCGTCTGATGTCGTGGAAGCCCTCGATATACTTGCTGCTGGAGCACAACGGCCATCTGTAGAAACACCACAACATGAAACGCCGGACGATACGGTCGCGTTATATCCTTTCGATGAAATGCGCACCCTTCTTGATGATTACGGTGTCCATCTCGAAGGGGCATTTGCTCAGACCAAGGAAGATCTGGCGAGTGCTGTGAAGAAGCTGGGTGACGGACCGTACGCCATGAAAGCGATGGGGCCTCAGCTGGTGCATAAGACCGACCTCAAGGCCGTGACCGTGAATGTTGCCGATGTCACCGCTCTCGAAACAGCATGGGATACGATGACCAAGGATATCAAGCGACATCTTCCTGATGCAGTGATCGAGGGAATGTTGGTGCAGACCATGGCCCAGGGTGTTGAATGTATCGTGGGAATGAAGCGCGACCCGGTCTTCGGTCCCGTTATCGTCTTTGGACTTGGAGGAATATTCGTCGAAATACTGAAGGATGCGGCAATGCGCATTGCCCCTGTGAGCGAAGATGAGGCGCTTGAACAGATACGAGAGATACAGGGTATCCCCCTTCTCTCAGGCGCGCGAGGCAGTGAGCCAATGGACCTTCGTGCTCTCGCCCACATCGTCTCTGCAATAGCACACCTTGCGCTGGACTACCCCGACATCGCTGAGATAGACCTTAACCCGGTCTTTGCCACACCGTCCGGGGCTCACGTGGTCGATGCGCGTATGGTGCGGGCGCAATAATAAAAGGGCTCTCGTATACGAGAGCCCTTGGGGGCGGTCATTGAACCGTACGAAGCTCTGACACGGTGTGGTGTTGAGTGTACCAACCGTAATAGAAATAGAGTACCTCAAGAAATAAGCCGGCGCTTGTAACATCGAGAGGTCCGCACGCCAACTCCTGTCCATCGTCG